>NZ_JACRVW010000092.1:0-502 GCF_018812085.1 Gluconobacter sp. P5H9_a | reverse complement strand
GATGAAGGGCGCAAGCGTCCCTATTCTGAGGTGCGTAACTGGCTCCTCTCTTGGGGTACGGAACACGAAAAACCTGCACCACAGCGCGGGTAATCGTGCAAAATTTCATCGTTGATATTACCGATCCAGCGGTCGATGACCTCCAAAGTATTAGAAATCACATAGGGGAAGAAAACCCCGCAGCAGCAAGCCGTGTTGCTATTCAGATAGTCGCCGCCTGTGACCGTCTCGAATATCTACCGGAACGAGGCCGACCGGGCCTTGTCCCTGGCACGCGCGAACTGGTGTCCTGCTGGCCGTATGTAATCGTCTATCGCATCGCAGATTCAACGGTCGAAATCCTGCGCATCTGGCCCAGTTCTCAAGACCGATAGACCGCTAACTCGTATCGAGTTGTGTTTACTTGTGCTGAGTTATGCCTACTAAAATATGAGGCAGTTCCTCTGGGGTAGTGTGGAAGCTGCCCCATTTTCGTGACCTGTCACATACCGAGCGAGGGGCC
>NZ_JACRVW010000091.1:0-505 GCF_018812085.1 Gluconobacter sp. P5H9_a | reverse complement strand
GCGTTTAACTGCCCTGCCTGTGCGGGAGGCCTTGGCAGAGGTGTCCAGTGCTGCGCTGGCGGTTGAGGAGCGAAGCCAAGCGCTACAGGAGCCGGAAGTAGCGATTGAGAAGGCAAAAGCTGAGGCGATTGCAGCACTTCGAGAGGACTTTGACACTATCAAGCGGGCATGGGTGCGCAATGAGGCGACCTATAACGTCAGCACGTCAGGGGACTGGCGCTGGTGGTTAGCTGAGGGCCTGACAGTTGCCCGGAAGAACCGGCTGCAAGCCTGCGTTCAGAGTGTCGGGGAAAGGGTAGGCTTCATGGCGCAGCAGTTTGAGGAAATGGTKAATGGGGTTCTGCAATACATTTCCCCGTCCGCCCGATCTGAGTTCGAGGCCGAATGGTCAGAGGCTGTTGAGCGTGGCTATGCGCCAGAATGGAACGGTGTAGGAGACGGGCCGGGTGAGGCGTCCGGCGCATCATCCAACGGCCCCTCGCTCGGTATGTGACAGGTCACGAAA
>NZ_JACRVW010000010.1:0-94567 GCF_018812085.1 Gluconobacter sp. P5H9_a | reverse complement strand
CAGTAATGCATGCAGCTAACCGGTCCTAATCGCTCATACTTCTCACATCAAACACATGCACAGAAATCAGCCACACTCATAAAACACCAACCTCCACCCACTCTCAAAAAGACTGGGTGGGCTAGAAGACCTGGTGGCCATTGCGAGGGCCCTACACCCGATCCCTTCCCGAACTCGGCCGTGAAATCCCTCAGCGCCTATGATACTGCACCTCAAGGTGCGGAAAAGTCGGTCGCCGCCAGGTCCCCTAGCCCACTCATAAAAACTCCCACACACCAACATCACATACACCACCGCGGGGTGGAGCAGCCCGGTAGCTCGTCAGGCTCATAACCTGAAGGCCGCAGGTTCAAATCCTGCCCCCGCAACCACACCAATACAGTTCTAAAACCCCCGCTCTCTCACCGAGACAGCGGGGGTTTTCGTGTTGCGAGAAGGCGGGATGAAAAATAAACATCAGGAGAATCAAAGGCTTCGTTTAGCAAGTTCAAATGGGATCGCTAAACTCGCAACTAATGGCTCTTGAGGGGAAGGCCTTAATGCAGCGACAAGCATGTCAAATGTAGGATGTTGCAGTGGGCGTGTACATAAAGGCAATTGTTCAGCGACACTAAAAGGTTCTCTAAAAGGTCACAATCAATACTTCGTCCGCTTCGAATATGACTAGAGAGACCAGCTTTTTTTGGCTGACGCTTGCGTCACTTTGTATCCACTATTTCGATTGATTCCGAACTCTGAGCTTCGCGCTGAAAGCAGTGTCGGTGCATATTTATTTCGATGCTTCCTGTTGCTCACGCGAAAATATTATATCATCAAATCCTGCCGCTAAATGGATAGTGGTTTGTCTTCGTCTGAAATAATGACGGCGAAATGCTGTAATTTATTTAACTATCTACGCGTCGAGAAAGAATTATATCAGCGTAAGAAATTCGCGTGGGATATCGTAAGAGTTTAATCATCAACCTATATGTCCTTTCCAACGCAGTAGATGCGACTGGTCGGCGTCATGATCGCTAAATTTACTGAAGGAAACGGAAAATCTGATCCAGGCTCTATAATGGAAAATGAAGGATGGAACGATCTATATCGATTAGTGGACAAACAGATGGATCGCTGTGGGGATCCACGCCAAGATGCGAATTATCGTCCTGCATCGCCTCACGCTGTTGATCTCAATGGTCCGCGCCGACAGGAGGCGCTAAACGATATGATGGCGGACTGGGTTTGATGTTGACTTCTTCGACCCGACTTTAGAGGAAAAAAGGTTAGCCTCTCTATTACAGGTCGGAGATAAAGTAGGAATCCATCAAACATGCCAGACGTTTTCATATCCTAATCGATCGTTTGAAGATTTTATGGCCTTTTACCATATACTGGGATAGATGTTCGACTATCGATTTTTCTGCAATTGGCGCCTTCTTTAGGGTTAATTATGTTTGTAAAAACTCTATGGTTTGTTAATACTTGAAATTATAATTTCTAAATTATGTTTCTATGGAAATTTTGAAGACATTTTTTAAATAAAAATTCTAAATGAGAATGTATATTAATTTTATCAAGTGTATAACTTAATTATTTTTGTTATTTACTTGATTGTGGTGTATGAACGGATGATCAAGATAACGAAGAGGATCTTCCTGTGGCGATTAAAGACCCTAAAATCATCGAGCATCTGAACACGCAGTTGACCAACGAGTTAACGGCCATCAACCAGTATTTCTTGCATGCACGGACGTTGCGTCATTGGGGCGTGACGCTGCTGGGTAAAAAAGAATACGAAGAATCCATTGAAGAAATGCGTCATGCTGACTGGCTAATCGAGCGCATTCTCTTCTTGGGCGGGTTGCCTAATGTTCAGCGCCTAAATCAAATTTTGATTGGACAGAGCGTTGAAGAGATTCTGGAATGCGATTTAAAGCTTGAGAAAAAAGCTCTCGAAGATCTGCGTGAAGGCATCGCGTATTGTGAGAGCGTACGGGATTATGTTTCTCGTGATCTTCTTCTTAAGATTCTCGTGAATGAAGAAGAGCATGAAGACTTTATCGATCGTCAGTTCGATCTGATTAAGCAGGTTGGAATCGAGCGGTACATTCAGACCAATTCCGCAGCAGCTCCTGATCAAGACTGAATGCTTCGAAAATGCTCGGTAATCCCGGGCATTTTTTAGTTCTCTAAATTAACAGTATGCAGTTTGTGTCGGTGGCTGTGCAATTTTCGTATTGGCTAGACCGAGATTTCGTCGCTCCTGAATGGCCTGTTTCAAAAGGCAGACCATTTCTGGAACGCAGTTCCCACACTGAGCACGGCACTTCTTGGCGGTGTAAATTTCAGAAGGTCGGGAGGCTCCAGCATCAATGGCCGACTCGACGTCTTTGTGGGAAAGTGCGTTACATGAACAGATGATCATGAGCTGCTCGTAGCGTCCTATCATGAGGCAATAATTTCCCATACCTTAAATGAGATTAGTTCGCAAATGCAGTTCGATTAAAATTTGCTTATTTTGTTTGGCTAATGTTTTGAGTGCTCCAACGCTGCACAACGGGCCTGATGGCAAAATTGCTGTGAATACGGATCACACCCGGGAGGCGAGAGAGTTCCTCTTTGTGGATTCGTTCGTAGTCTGCCAAGTCCCGGGCTGCCACATGCAGAAGATAGTCTGCTTCACCAGTCATCAGGTAGCACTCACGAATGTCGGCGCATTCCTTAATGCGTGCTTCAAAGCGTCTTAGAGCTTCGTCCGTCAGGCGTTCCAAAGTTATCTGTACAATGACTGTTGTCAGGTTATGTACGGACCGATCGTCGATGACGGCATGGTAACCTCGGATGATGCCTTTCTCTTCAAGCATTTTGACACGTCGCAGGCATGCTGAGGGTGAAAGACCAACGCGTTCCGCGAGGTCTGCATTGCTCATACGGCCGTCATGTTGCAGAAGGCGAAGAATGGATTCGGTGGTGCGATCGAAGATCATGTCACAATTTTCCGTCTTCCTTGGTTGTATGCTGCATATATAACGTTTGAGACTGAAGAATATGCTGAATTTATGCAGGAAATTTCATTTCGATTTGCGATAGGGTGACGTATGACGATCTTATCAGCTCCCCACCTTTGGCCTGCCTCCCGGGCGGGTGCCACTCTTGTGGTCGATCTCAAGGCTATCGCCAGAAACTATCGCTTTTTGAGGGATAAGGTGGGAACGGCAATTTGTGCTGCTGTTGTGAAAGCGGATGCCTACGGGCTGGGTGCTGAGCAAGTCGCGCCTGTTCTCGAACGGGAAGGCGCAAAAGAGTTTTTTGTCGCACATGTTGATGAGGGAATTGCTCTGCGTCAGATCGTCTCATCAGAGACTCGGATTACGGTTCTGCATGGGCCGCGGCCGGGAGCGGCAGCTGAGTGTGCCTATTTCGGGCTCCGGCCGGTTCTGAACAGTCTTGAACAAATAGATCTCTGGAAGCGCGAGGCTGTGCGTGAAGGGGCCGTTCTGGAGGCCGTTATCCAGGTTGATAGTGGTATGTCCCGTTTCGGTCTTTCCTGGGGGGACGTCCAGAGGCTCTCCGAGGACAAAAGTCTTCTAGAGGGGATCCGTCTTGGACTGGTGATGAGTCATCTGGCTTGTGCCGACGATCCATTCAGCGAGGCGAACCAAATGCAGTGCCAAAGATTTCGAGACATGGCTGCATTAATGCCTGCGGCTCCTTTAAGTCTCTCGGCTTCCTCGGGAATATTCCTTGATAGGGATTACCATATGGATTTGGTCCGGCCTGGTGCGGCTCTTTATGGAATCGCTCCTAATGCTGAAGCTCCTAATCCTCTGCAGCAGGTTGTTTCGCTTCGCGCACGTGTCCTTCAGTTACGTGATGTGGGAGTGGGCGATGCTGTTGGGTATGGTTTGACCTACCGCCCTGGTGAACCACGCCGTATTGCGACTGTGGCTGTGGGATATGCGGATGGTTTTTCCCGGCATAATAGCGGTACGGGTTGTGCATGGTTGGGAGATATTGCGTTGCCCATCGTCGGGCGCATCTCCATGGATTCTTTGGCGCTGGATGTGTCTGCTGTTCCGGAGTCTCAGCTACATGCGGATATGTATGTGGATCTGATTGGGCCACGCAGAAGCGTTGATGATGTGGCCGCATCTGCGGGAACTATCGGATATGAAATTTTGACCTCTCTAGGTGGGCGATATTATCGCGAATATGTGGAGTAGAGTCATCCGATTGGAGCTGTAATCCCGTTTCAATGATTGACAGGGCTGTTTGAAAGACCCAAATACACGAATGAGCATCGCAAGTTGTTCAAGTGCCCTTTCTTTTGCGTTGAATTCGGAAAATTCATGTATCTTCGCCGCGATCGTGCCCTGACAGCTGTTTCAATCATGTTGGATGTTGCTTTTCACGCGGGGCGTTCCGGTGTGGTGAGTGGCGCGGATATTGCCAAGCGGGGTAATATGCTGCGTCGCGGGATTGAGCCTGTTCTTCAGGCTCTTTCAAGAGAAAAACTTCTGGATAGTGTGCGAGGCCCCAAAGGCGGTTATCGGTTGGGCCGTCCGCCGCGGACGATTACCGTGCATGAAATTGTTCAGGCCGTTACAGAAGAGCATACCCCGGATGGTGAAGCCGCCAACCCGTTGATAGAAAAGGTTCTTGAACCTTTTTGGGCGTCAATGAATGTTGAACTGGCCAAAAAGATGGATGCTGTGACCTTGGAAGGGTTGCTGCGTCAGGCCGAGGAAGCGGGAATGCAGAGACCTAATCGGGCTCCGATATCATTCTCGATATAACTATAATAATTAGTTATAAAAAATTATCACTAAATTTTGTTTATTGAGGTTGGATAATTCACCATAATGGATCATTATTTGATTCGTTATGGTGAATTTTTCGTTGCTACGGTCAGTCCTTTTTCATTCGCAGCATCACGTTGGGAAGATCTTCGGAGCTTCTTTCGAGGTCATGCAAGGGGAAACCTGCGAGTTGATGGTTTATCCTATGTCAGTTTCGTTCCTGCGGAGGGCATCATGAAACGACCAGTTCGTGTTGGAGCGGGTGAGAAACTTGTTCTGACGGCTAATCGCCTTCTGGACGGAAGAATCGTCTGGCGCAGCCATGATGGACATTGGACGGCCAAAGTTGCTGCGGCGGAAAAACTGGATGCTGACGCTGTGAACGATGTTCTTGAGAGTGTTCAGGCGCGTGCTCAGCACGATGGCGTCGTAGGTGTTTATGAAGTGGCTGTACGCGATGTTGATCCTCCAGAACCTGTGACGGTGCGTGAGCGAATTCGGGCGCATGGTCCGACTGTACATCCGGAATTTTCAGTGGAGGCCGGGCAATGAACGCTCCAGTTGGCCATTATCAGTACGACCAGATTGACCGCGATTTTCTGGCCGCGCGCATCGACGAATTTTCCGAGCAGGTGACGCGTCGTATCGATGGAAGTTTGAGTGAAGACGAGTTCAAGCCGCTGCGGCTGATGAATGGTCTGTATCTTCAGCTTCACGCTTACATGCTGCGGGTCGCTATTCCGTATGGCACGATCGACAGTCAGCAGATGCGGATGTTTGCGCATATCGCACGTCGGTACGATCGTGATTATGGGCACTTTACCACGCGTCAGAACATTCAGTTCAACTGGATAAAGCTGGAAGAAACTCCGGACATTCTGCGCGATCTGGCAAAAGTGGATATGCATGCCATTCAGACCAGCGGCAACTGCATCCGGAATGTGACGTCTGACGAATTTGCAGGGGCAGCTGCGGATGAAGTCGTAGATCCGCGTATCCATGCGGAAATTCTCCGCCAGTGGTCCACACTTCATCCCGAATTCACGTTCCTGCCGCGGAAATTCAAGATTGCTATTTCTGGCAGTCCGAATGACCGGGTGGCAGCCCGTTTCCATGATATTGGGATTCTGGCCCGAGCGGGGGCGGATGGCCGTCCTGTCTTCCGGATCTTTGTAGGGGGAGGCTTAGGCCGTACGCCTATTATCGGGCAGGAAATTTTTGATGCGGTGCCTGAAGAGCGACTGCTTGCAACGCTCGAAGCAATTGTTCGCGTCTATAATGCGCATGGCCGTCGCGATAATATCTACAAGGCACGGATCAAGATCTTGGTTCAGGCTCTGGGCATTGAGGCTTATCGTGAGGCCGTCGAAGCTGAGCTGCAACAGATGGATTTGGAGCATTACCGTCTGACGCCTGAAATGGTGGATGCAATCCGCGCGCGCTTTGCTGTGCCGGAACTATCAGCCCCGGATAATGCGTCTCAGGAGCTATCTGCCAGACGTGGGGCCAATCCGGAGTTTGACCTCTGGGTTCGAAGCAATACGCATCCTCATCGTGATGCCGGTCATATTATTGCGGTTGTTTCTCTGAAGCCTGCCGGGGGAATTCCGGGAGATGCGACGTCTGCCCAGATGGACCGTTTGGCCGACTTGGCTGACGAATATTCCTTTGGCGAACTGCGGATTACGCATCTTCAGAACATTGTTCTGGGGCATGTTCGACAGGATCGACTGTATGATCTGTGGCAGGCCCTGAAAGAAGTGGATCTGGCATCGGCCAATATTGGTCTGATCGGTGACATCGTGGCCTGTCCTGGACTGGATTACTGCGCACTGGCAAACGCGCGTTCCATTCCGATTGCCCAGAAGCTGGGTGCTCGGTTTGGGGATGCCTCTTTGCAGGCGGAAATCGGAGCGCTGCGGATTAATATCTCGGGTTGCATCAATGCATGCGGCCATCACCATGCAGGTCATATTGGCTTGCTTGGTGTGGACAAGCGTGGGGAAGAGTTCTTCCAGATTACTCTGGGCGGCCGGGCAGAGAACGGCGCATCCATTGGAACAATCTTGGGCCCGGCGCTTCCGGAAGACGATACGGTTGATGCGATTGCCCGGTTGGTGGATTGCTACCTTGGTGTAAGGCAGAAAGGGGAGACGTTCCTCGATACGTTAGATCGACTCGGGGACGTTCCTTTCAAGGAGGCGGCTTATGAAACTGTTTGAGCTGAATGAGCGTCCTGCCAAGTTTCATGAGGTGTTGGTAACGCTTTCAGAGTTGGCAGAGAACACAGACGCACGCGCTGTTCTTCTGGATATTGCTGATGATGCGACGGCCCTGAAACCGTATCTCAATCGACTTGAGCTGGTTGTTTTGCGCTTTCCGATCTTCCGTGATGGGCGTGTGTTTACGCAAGCGCGGGAGTTGCGGGAGTACCTCCGCTTTTCGGGAGAAATTCGTGCGGAAGGGCATGTTCTTCCAGATCAGGCGGCCTTCCTCAAGCGGTGTGGCGTAGACAACGTCGTTTTGCCGGAAGGAAGTGATGTGGAACTGTGGGAAAAACAGCTCCATCGTTTCCCGGTGGCATATCAGCGCTCTGTTCTGCCTTTCCGACCCGTTGAGGGTGGTTTGCGGGTTGAAGAAGACTCCTAACGGGTTCCGAACCATCCACGGCGCCAGAACCAGAAGAGTGGCAGGATGGTGGATAGAACCATCAGGGTGAGCCCGTAAGGGTAGCCATATTTCCAGGTAAGCTCCGGCATGTCCTTGAAGTTCATGCCGTAGATACCTGCGATCAGGGTTGGCATAATCCCAATTGAGCTGGCGACGGTAAGAACCTTCATGCCGTCGTTTTGTTCGATGCTGATGAAGCCTAAAGTCGCATCCAAAAGGAATTGGACCTTGCTGACGATCTGGGCATCGAAGTCGCTCAGGGAGGCAATGTCGCGGCCTGCGACTTTGAGGCGTGATTTGA
This sequence comes from Gluconobacter sp. P5H9_a, assembly GCF_018812085.1. Taxonomy (NCBI): domain Bacteria; kingdom Pseudomonadati; phylum Pseudomonadota; class Alphaproteobacteria; order Acetobacterales; family Acetobacteraceae; genus Gluconobacter; species Gluconobacter sp. P5H9_a. Next base: position 86,815 of record NZ_JACRVW010000010.1, on the reverse strand, counting down.
ATGTGTCAGCCGGGGTTGGTGATTTTCCAGCGGTGTCTCTGGCTGGAAGGGGAGAAGTGCCCTGATCCTTGGCCTTTTGCAGGCTCTGACTGATATAATCTTCCAGATAGATACGAACACGGTCGATCCCGAGAAGGCTGTCCCGGACTGTCGAGGCTAGGTCGCCCGCATAGCCAAGGCGCCGCAGGGTTTCCCGGAGCATTGCGCCGACGCGCATACGGTCTCGGGGCTGCTCTGCATTGAAAACGCGACGGGAAATGGTGTCGAGCGTGCGCCCCAGGCCTTCGAGGATGTCAGCCAAGCGGTTGATGATTTCTTCGAGAAGCTCAACCAGCAGTTCTGTTGAAGACGGCGAGACCTTGCCTGCCGGGTATTCGGCCAGTTTTCCGCCAACGAGATCAAACGCGAAATAGTCCGTATAGCGGACCGTGATGATTCTCTTTTCCGTCAGGATGAAGCCGACGGGTTTGGAGAAGGAGATGTCATCCGCGCGGCGTACCAAGGGGGTGGAGAGATAGAGGCAGTTGTCTCGTTCATAATGGCGGGATGAGCTTTCGATCTCTTCCAGTTCTTCCAGTTTAGGAATGTGAACCCCAAGGAGTGTCTCAGCTTTTGTGATTTCATCATGTGTTGGATTGATGAGGTCAATCCAGTTCGTGGCATTGATATCGACGTCCGGGCCGATCTCGCGGGCCGGTGTGCCGGCAGGCCGGGCGAGAAGCATTAGAGAAAGATCCTTGGTCGGAGGCAGGAGGTGTTCTGACTCATGTCTTGAGGATGCGCTCTGTGCAAGGGGGCTCTAAAGAATTCGGCCAAGGTGGTTTCTTGAAAAGGGTGTGGATGGACGTTCCCGTCTGGCCTTGGTATCGCTGGTTAGCCCTTTAAGCGGAACAGAGCCCGGTATGACGACCCCTTCATCTTCCTTGTCTAATTCCCTGCGTTCCGGACCGGACGAGCGCGGCCGGTTTGGCGTCTTTGGTGGACGCTTTGTTGCGGAAACGCTGATGCCTCTGGTTCTTGAACTGGAGGAGGCGTATCGCGCGACGCAGGCTGACCCAGCGTTTCGTGAGGAGCTGGACTACTATTACCGGGACTATGTTGGCCGTCCGAGCCCGTTGTGGTTTGCGAAGCGCCTGACGGAAGAGCTGGGTGGTGCGAAGGTTTATCTCAAGCGTGAGGAGCTGAACCACACGGGTTCGCATAAGCTCAACAACGTCATGGGGCAGATCCTTCTGGCCCGGCGGATGGGCAAGACGCGGATTGTGGCTGAGACGGGCGCTGGCCAGCATGGTGTGGCGACGGCGACGGTTTGTGCGCTCTTTGGGTTGAAATGCGTCATTTACATGGGCGCAACGGATGTTGAGCGCCAGAAGCCCAATGTATTCCGCATGCATCTGCTTGGGGCTGAGGTGAAGCCGGTGACGGCTGGGGCCGGGACACTCAAGGATGCCATGAATGAAGCCATGCGCGACTGGGTTGCGAACGTGGCGGATACATATTTTCTGGTGGGCACGGTTGCGGGGCCGCATCCTTATCCTGAGATGGTTCGTGATTTCCAGTCCATCATTGGTACGGAAGTAAAGGAGCAGATTGTCCGGGCTGAGGGGCGTCTGCCGGATGTTATTGTTGCGGCCATTGGCGGCGGCTCAAACGCAATGGGGATTTTCCATCCGTTCCTTGATGATGCGGATGTGCGTCTGATTGGTGTGGAGGCTGCTGGGCTGGGACTGGATTCTGGCAAGACGGCGGCATCCATCTCTCGTGGGCGTTCGGGTGTGTTGCATGGCAATCGGACGTATCTGCTTCAGGACAAGCATGGTCAGATCGAAGAGGCGCATTCGATCAGTGCGGGGCTGGATTATCCGGGGATTGGGCCGGAGCACTCCTGGCTGAATGATATTGGCCGTGCCGAGTATGTTGGTGTGACGGATCAGGAAGCGTTGGATGCGTTCCAGCTTCTGACGCGGACGGAAGGCATTATTCCGGCTCTCGAATGCGCCCATGGACTGGCGCATGTCATGAAGATTGCGCCGGAGATGCCGAAGGACAAGATCATCGTGCTGAACGTCTCCGGCCGTGGAGACAAGGATATCTTCACTGTGGCGAGCCATCTGGGAGTGAACCTGTGAGCCGTATCAAAGCCCGTTTTGAAGCCCTCAAGACGGAGGGACGGGGTGCACTGATTCCGTATCTTCAGGCGTTTGATCCGGATTATGAGACCTCGCTGGAGCTGCTTAAGGCGATGCCAGCTGCGGGGGCGGATCTGATCGAGATTGGTGTACCGTTCTCCGATCCTTCAGCGGACGGTCCGACGATTCAGGCTGCGGCACTGCGGGGGCTGAAGGCTGGGGCGACGTTGGGTGGCGTTCTGGGGATGGTTCGGTCTTTCCGGGAGACCGATGCTGAGACGCCGATTATTCTGATGGGGTATCTGAACCCGATTGATAGCTACGGGCCAGCGGAATTCTGCTTTGATGCGGTTCAGGCGGGTGTGGATGGTATCATTGTTGTGGATATGCCGACGGAAGAGGCGGATCTTCTGGATGCTCACGCGCGGGCAGCCGGGCTGGATATTATTTCTCTCGTGGCGCCGACGACGTCTCGGACGCGCCTGTTCCATGTGCTGAAAGATGCCTCAGGCTTCGTTTATTATGTGAGCATCACGGGGATCACGGGGACGGGCAGTGCCAGTCAGGCGCAACTTGAGGAAGCTCTTCCAAAGATTCGGGAAGCGACGGATCTGCCGGTTGCGATCGGGTTTGGGATTTCGACGCCTGAACAGGCGCGGACGGCATCCCGGATTGGGGATGCGGCTGTTGTGGCGTCTGCTTTGATCAAGACGATGGCGGGAACGTTGTCTGAGGGGCAAGCGACGGAAAAGACGGTTCCATCCGTATTGAAGCAGCTTATTGAGTTGTCTGCGGCTGTTCGGGGTTGAAACCTGTTTCAGGTGGTGATTTTGGAGCGCATCAGGGGACTCTCTGATGCGCTTTTTTTATTTGCAGTCTGATCAAGTGCGATTGCGCAGTGACATACCAAAAAGAATGGCAGATGCCCCAGCCATCAGAAGCTCGATGGCAATCAGGGTTCCGATTAGCCAAAAGCCTGACCACGGCAGTGTCATGTAAAGAAGGATGCCGATCAGGAGCGTGAAGATGCCACTGACGGCGAGGAGGCCCCAACCACCTGTTGTGCGGTGCCCGGCGGCCCAGAAGGCACGGCTAAGGCCTGCGAAGATCAGACAGCCTGCAAGGATGGCTGTAATGAAGACCGATCCGGTAGCGGGCTCTTCGATGAGAAGAAGGCCGCCAAGGATGTAAAGTCCGCCAATCAGGCCGGAAAGCCATTGGTTGGGCAGGGGGAGCCCGCGATGCGCGAAGCTCTGCATGATTTGGGCGATTCCTCCGATAATGAGCAGAATGCCCAGAAGCACCATGCTAGCAAGCGTTGTAGCAACCGCATCAAAGGCCGCCAGAAGCCCCAGGACGACCAGGAAGGCTCCCACGCCGATGAACCATCCGGGTTTCAGGCCTGACTGAGGGGAGAACTGCACGGTATTGAAACTGTCGGACATTGGGGTTTCTCCGGACGGGAACAATAGCCCGTCTGTTCACTGATTTTGCCTGATTAAACCGCGGGGACGCTCATTGGTTGCAGGTGATCGCGGTGCGTGTTCCTTAAGGGAGATGGTGCCATATTTTTGCGAGGGTGGGCACAGTTCTGTATGGCAAGGCTGGCATAAATATGCTGGCAACGCTAAAACGCGCCGATTATGAATGGCCTGTACAAGAGCCTTTCCCCATTCTGGCCTTCGTCCCGAAGGCAGGCAGAAAGTAACGAGACGACATGAGCTGGCTGACCGATTACGTCCGACCCAAGCTGCGTGGCCTGCTTCAGCGGGACGTGCCGGATAATCTTTGGACAAACTGCGAGTCCTGCGGGCAGATGATGCTCGTCAAGGAAATGGAGCGCTCTCAGAAGGTATGCCCGCATTGTGGGCATCATATGCGTGCGACGGCAAAGGAGCGTCTGGCCTGGACTTTCGATGGTGGCGAATATACGACCATCGAGCTGCCGAAGATGCCGGTTGATCCGCTGGGGTTCAAGGATTCCAAACGTTACACCGATCGTCTGAAGGACGCGCGAAACAAGTCTCATCTTGATGAGGGGCTTGTGGTCGCACATGGCCGAATTCAGGGGCAGAAGGCTGTGGTGGCCGTCATGGCGCCTGAGTTCCTGTTGGGAACGATGGGAGCAGGTCTGGGTGAGGCTTTTGTGGCGGCCTGTCGTCTGGCTGTTCTTCAGAAGGCCCCGCTGGTGATTTACACGGCTTCCGGCGGCGCGCGTATGCAGGAAGGCGCTGTCAGCCTCATGCAGATGCCGCGTACGACGATTGGCGTGCAGATGCTTCAGGAAGCTGGTCTGCCCTATATCGTGGTCTTTACGAACCCGACGACCGGGGGCGTGTCAGCGTCTTTCGCAATGCTGGGTGATATTCACATTGCTGAGCCGAACGCGCTCATAGCTTTTGCTGGTCCTCGTGTGATTCAGGACACCGTGCGCGAGAAACTGCCGGAAGGTTTCCAGAGGTCCGAGTACCTGCGTGAGCACGGGATGGTTGATATTGTTGCAAAGCGCTCCGAGCTGCCTGAGCTTCTGGGACGTGTTCTTGGTATGCTGACACGCCAAAAGGCGGCTCCGGACGTCGCTGCCTGATGGGTGCCCAGAAGGGGGAGCCGGTCCGTCTGGCTGGTGAATATCAAGGACGGCCGGGCGAGGTTCTTGCCCGGTTGCACCAGTTATATCCCAAGCTGATTGATCTTTCTCTTGGGCGGCTGGAAGTTCTTCTGGCTAAGCTGGGTCATCCCGAATTGCACTTGCCGCCAGTCATTCATGTTGCTGGTACGAACGGCAAGGGGAGCACATGCGCCAATCTGCGGGCGATTGCCGAGGCAGCAGGTCTCAGCGTGCATGTGATGACCAGCCCGCATCTTGTGAGCATTACTGAGCGGTTTCGTCTGGCAGGGAAGCTGGTTGACGAAGATACGCTGGTGGATGCTTTTGAAGAGGTTGAACGCGTTAATGCAGGTGCGCCCATTACCGTCTTCGAGGTTTTGACGGCCGCAGGTTTTCTTCTTTTCTCCCGCATCCCTGCTGACCTTGTCATTCTTGAAGTGGGTCTCGGTGGACGGCTGGATGCCACAAATGTGGTTCCTAAGCCTGCTGCGTGTGCCATCACGACAATCAGTCTGGATCATCAGGCCTTTCTGGGAGAGACCCTGGAAGCCATTGCTGGAGAAAAAGCTGGGATCATCAAGTCTGGTGTGCCTGTCGTTGTCTCTCCGCAGGCTCCAGAGGCGTTGAATGCCATTCGGCAGCGTGCAGAGGCTTTGAAGGCGCCGATGTGGGTTTTGGGGCAGGATGTACACGTTCGGGTGGATGGTCTGACGCTGCATTATTCTGACCCCGAAGGTAGCCTTGAATTGCCCTTACCGGGGTTGAAGGGGCCGCATCAGGCGACGAATGCTGCTCTTGCGATTGCTGCGCTGCGGGTGTCTGGGTTGAATATTCCGTTCGGCGCCTATGAGGGCATCGCCAGAACTGATTGGCCTGCCCGGTTACAGCGATTGAGCGGAACGCTTGCTGCTATGCTGCCAGATGGGTGGGAGCTTTATCTGGACGGTGGTCATAACCCGGGTGCTGGTGAGGTTCTGGGGGAAGTGCTTGATGGTTGGAAAGACCGGCCTGTTCACATCATTGCCGGGGTCAAGCAAAGCAAGGACGTGATTGGATTTCTCAAGCCCCTCTTGGCGCGTGCAGCAAGTGTTCAGGCGGTTGCGGAAGTTGACCAGCATCTTGCCACGCCTGTGGAGGAGCTTGTTGCTGCGTCTGGTGGTATCGCAATTGCTGGGCCGACGATTGTCAAAGCTTTGGAGCGTTTGGCCGAAAGTGGGCAAGAGCCCGCACGCGTGCTGATTTGCGGTAGTCTTTATCTTGCGGGCGTTGCTCTTGCTCAGGATGGTTGGGTTTCTGTCTGAGCGAAGTTCTGTCGGACCAGGTCATCCCATTCCTGCATAATGGTCTGGTCCGGCATTCTGGCATCGGCTCTGGAATACCAGTAGCGGGCGTTGGCCAGATCTCCTTCCTGTCGGTGAAGAAGCGCGTGAATACGGTCGTTTGGTCGTATGCCTTCGGCTGATTGCACCAGTTCGTGTGCTTTGGCCCAGTTCTGTTTTCCAATCCACCAAAGTGCTGTTTGAGAAAGAGACAGGCCGCTAGGCGGACTGGTGTTCTTAAGGCTGTCGTAGAACTGCTCTTTTGAGATCATGTCCCGCGTCCTGATGTAGCGATTGAGAGGCTGACAGGACTGAAAACGTTTTGTCTCGGCAGGAGATGCACATTGAGGCGCTGCTTCTGGAGGACGCTGATGGTAAAAGACTGTCGTGACTATGATCGAATCCTTTCCCTCTCCAGTTGCGTCTGACGCGTCCTCTGATGATGGGGGGCTAGGCGCGCTCCTGCGTCGTTCTCCGCCAGCGAATATCGCGGCAGAGCAGGCGCTTCTCGGAGCTATCCTGACCAATAACAAGGCCTATGAGCGGGTCTCGGATTTTCTGGAGCCCGAGCATTTTGCCGACTCGGTGAATGGTCGGATTTATGAGGCTGTGGCCCGTCGCATTGAGCGTGGTCAGCTCGCTGATCCCGTTACGATGAAGGCCGAATTCGAGCACACGGGTGTGCTGGATGCTGCCGGCGGACCTGCGTATCTCGCCAAACTTCTGACCGCCATGGTGGGGATCGTCAATGCCGGGGATTATGGTCGTGTTGTTCACGATGCATGGGTTCGCCGTCAGCTCATCGATATCGGAGAGACAGTTGTAAACAATGCTTTTGGTGCGCGGCCTGATCTGGATGGTAGTGATCAGATTGCGGCTTCTGAAGAGGCGTTGTTCAAACTTGCGACTGAACGTGGTCAGGAGGGTGGGTTTGTCTCGTTTGGCAAGGCTCTTACAGGGGCTATTGATGTTGCTGAGAAGGCGTTTTTGCGGACGGGCGATGTTGTTGGCCTGACGTCCGGACTGCGAGATCTGGATAAAAGGACGGGTGGGTTGCATCCGTCTGATCTTTTGATTCTCGCTGGGCGTCCGGCCATGGGAAAGACGGCGCTGGCAACAAAAATTGCGTTCTCGGCGGCGCGTTCGATCATGAGAGACGCTGAAGAACGTGGAGAAAAGCCTCACGGCTCGGTCGCTATCTTCTCTCTTGAAATGTCATCCGAGCAGCTGGCGACACGTATTCTGTCGGGCGAAGCAGAAGTCTCGGGTGAAAAAATTCGTCGTGGTGACATTGGGCAGAAAGAGTTCGATCGTTTTGTCCGTGTGTCCCGTGAGTTGCAGAAATTGCCACTCTACATTGACGATACGCCGGCTATCTCCCTTTCTGCGATGAGAACGCGGTGTCGCCGGTTGGCGCGAACGCAGGGATTAAGTCTGGTAGTTGTGGATTACCTGCAATTGATGCGTCCGGCGATCGGGACCAAGCCGGATAGTCGCGTGTTGGAAATTTCGATGATTACACAGGGTCTGAAAGCAATTGCGAAAGAGCTTTCAGTGCCGGTTATCGCATTGTCTCAGTTGTCACGTCAGGTCGAATCCCGTGAAGACAAACGACCGATGCTATCGGATCTTCGTGAGTCTGGCTCTATTGAGCAGGACGCCGATGCTGTGATGTTTGTTTATCGCGATGAGTATTATCTGCAGCAGCGGATGCCGAAAGATAGTGCTTACGACAGTAATGAGAAGTTTCAGGCGGCAACTGAGGAATGGCAGCGGAAAATGGCGCTTGTGCATAACAAGGCAGAACTGATTCTCGAGAAGCAGCGACATGGTCCGACGGGGATGGTCCAGTTGTACTTTGAGGGAGAGTATACCCGGTTTGGAGATCTGGATACGATCCACGAATAAGAATTGAAAGCGGTCTTCGGACCGCTTTTTTTATGGCTTTTGGGTAGTCAGATTCGATCTTAAGCGACAGTCCATTTTAGAGGAAAACCGATTTCCCGGATTCACGAAACGGATGAAAAACAAGAAATATTTTGTTGTGTTTTGTTTTTTAACACCAAGAAAAATTGGAAAAATTTTTACCTCTGCCAAGAGAGTAAGTTACGGAAATCAGCAGTTTTCATCGCTCCAGAGGGAACTCATCCAGGGGGACATTGGAAACAATGTCGACCATGGAATGAGCTCCTATCAAACCGAGCAATGGCAATGAGCCATATTTGCTTCTTGACCCAGTGGCATATTGCCATTAATTTATCGTTAATCGGCGGTTGTCGTGGGGATGGCTGCTGAGGAAGGAAGGGGCCCGGTTGAATGCGTAGTGTTTCGCTGATAGCTGGAAACGTTTCTGATTTGTTCATTCCATCGCCGAGGCAGGTTTGCTGCACTACGACGAATGGGGGAGCGTTCGAATGCGCATGGAAGTCAGCGAAGATACTATCAGTGCAGATCCTCGTCTGGTCTCATGGGCTGATCAGGTATGCCGGAAGTCGTGTTTTTGTCCATGTCGAGAGCCATGTCTTGCCGCTGGAGCACCAACTCTGGGTGCAGGGCAGCCAGCCGCAGGGCCAGTTCTTCGTCGGTACGACCGTTCAGGACGCCTTTCAGAAGAAAATCTGTCGAAACGCGGAGCCGGTTCGAGAGAGCGGCGATGAGGAAGACGCTGGGTGCGCGATCGCCACGCTCAATCTTGTTGAGGGTGGAGGCATCTACTCCCAGCAGTCTGGCACACTCGCTCTGGTTGGGAATAACGAGTTCCCTGGCCCAGGCGATACGTGTTCCGATAGCTCGCTGGAGGATAGTCAGGGAGTCCGAGCGCTTGTGTTTGGCCATGTGGCCTTTTTAGCAATGGCTTTATGCCAAATCCAGAAGAAGTTTTTTTTCTTATTACCTATGGCATTTTGCCACAAATCAAGTTTGCATCGTGAAGGAAGTAAGAATGAGGCAGATGAGTGAAATCCAGACTCCTCGCCGGGTATCTGCCAATGCCATTGCAGCCATGTTGGCGGCTGATAGCTGGAAACCTGCTTACAAAGAGGCGCGTCATCGTTCGATCCGCAAGGCCAAAAAGATTGCAAAAGTATCTGGCGGCACTGCAAAGCGGCAGGTTGTAGATCGTGAAAGCGCTGAAGCTTTACCGCCAGGGCATCCTGTGAGTTGGAACGCTTTGTGGGGTGCTGATCGTGTTCCGCAGTTTCCTGCCTTGCCCCCAATGGGAGCTTCCGCGATTTGGGAAAGTATTCATTGATGCAAGCGTTAATTCAGGAAGTTTCGCCGGTGGTTGCTGCTGGGCATATGAAGCCTACTCCGGAACGGCTCCAGCATCATGAGATCGTGGAGCGAAATGGGGTTCATCGCGTCGTTAACACAGTGCACTCCATGTATGAGGCGGGTGATATTGGCGACGATGAGGTTTCGGCTGCAGATCGCTGGTATCGGGAGTATCTTTTCGCAACCATTGGTATTGTTGAAGAAAAGCCGTCAGATGGTCGTTTTCGTGAGAAAGGCGATGTGCATACGTGGATGATTGGACGCGGCAAGTGTTCGGTTCGGATTGCGGAAATTCGTGAGAGGCTGGGATTGTGCGGACATGTGCGTCTTGAAATGATGCTGGCCCGAGAGATGTCTTTTTCTGCGATGGCGCGCCATCTTTATCCAGGTCTTTCTGAAGGGCGGGCGCGTATGAAAGTTTCGGCGCAATGTGCGCTATTGCTTGAGCAGCTCTCGCATGCGTATGAAAGCATGAAAAATAAAAACTAATAATAATATTAAAATTTTTCAGAAAAATTGTTGAACATCGAACGCAATTATTGCATAAGAAAGATACATTGAAGATATTTTATTTCAAAAGGTCAAACTCTTATTGGGTTTGGCCTTTTTTATTTGGAAGATTTTCTGGTGTTGGAACGATTTAAGATTTCTCCGGGATCAGTTGTTCTTTCCGGTCGACAAGTCATGATTGTTATTCTTACCGATGGTTTGGATGTCATTGCATGTCCGGTTGTGAATGCTGAGGAAGCGATTCATCGGGCAGATTGCTCTCTTGAATGGCATGAATTGGTGGAGGCGGGACTCACACGGCTTGATGTGCGTTGTCGTGCCATTCCCTGCCGACGCAAGACGCTCTCTTTAAGGGCTATTGGGTGCGTAGGCGAGGCGACCAGAAGTCGGTTGGAAGTCTTGGCACGGCGAGAGCAGCGGTTGCGATTACAGGAAGTTCCCAAAACACATTTGCCAAAAAGAAAGCCCAGGCATGTTGGGAAAAAACACGAGGCTTGGCTGGGTGAATGGTCAATGAAAAGCCGACGTGAAGCAGGGCTGCGGCTCGATTGACGCTCAGGGTCAAAAAGGGAATGGACAGATGAGCGAGGCACATAGTGCGAAGCAACGGACAAGCTACGGGCGATCTCGTCAGCGCAAGGAGCAGTTTCTGAAGCATCTTGCCGCCAACGGAAATATTTCTGCGGCTGGCCGCTTTGCAAATGTTCAGAGAAGCACTCTGTATCACTGGAAAGAAACGGATCCCCAGTTTGCATCTCTTTGGGATGATGCTTTGGAGGAAGCCGCAGACGCCTTGGAGGCTGAGGCTCGGCGTCGCGCTGTTGAAGGATATGACGAGCCCATTACGTATGGCGGAAGGGTTGTTTGTGATCCGGAAACGGGAAGTCCGCTCGTCAGGAAAAAATATAGTGATGGTTTGATGGCCTTTCTTCTGAAGGCACATCGACCCTCTCGTTTCAAAGCTGGACATATTGACGACCAGGCTGGCGCTATTTCCATTTGCATTAGCCATGACGACAGAGCCCTTTAGACTGAATGATGCACAGAGTGAGGCTGTTCGTTTGTTGGGAGGGTCTGCCCGGCATATTTTACTGAGGGGCGGCTCACGCTCTGGCAAAACGTTTGTGCTGATTCGAGCTGTTGTTATCAGGGCGTTGAAGGTTTCGAACAGTAGGCACGGTATTTTTCGTCATAGATTAACGGCCCTTAAGGCATCTGTTTTGCGGGACACATTCCCGAAGGTTATGCGGTTCTGTTTTCCGCAGGTCCGGTGGAAGCTGGATCGGCAGGACTGTGTCGTGACGTTTCCCAATGGATCTACAATTCTGTTCGGAGGCTTGGACGATGAACAGCGCACTGAGAAAATTCTGGGTCTCGAATTCGCGACGGTCTATCTGAACGAAGCCAGTCAGATCAGTTATGGCGCACGGAATATGTTGCTGACGCGTCTGGCTCAGAAATGTGACCTGGTGAACCGCGAATACATTGATGCCAATCCGCCTAGTGTGGGGCATTGGCTGTACGCGCTGTTTGAATTGGGAATAGAGCCAAAGTCGGGACAACCAATCTCGGATCGTTCCTTGTACGGCACGATGATTCTGAATCCGCATTCCAATCGGGATAATCTGGGAGATGATTATCTTGCGGCGTTGGAAGCATTGCCGGAGCGGGAGCGGCGGCGATTTCTTCATGGTGAGTATCAGGTCGCGGTTGAAGGGGCTCTTTGGCGGATTGAATCGTTTCGGCGTGAAGCGGCGGTTGCGGCTCAGACGCGGACGGATATTGCGTCACGCATGCGGCGTATTCTGGTGTCGGTTGATCCTTCGGGAGCATCTGGTCCGGAAGATTATCGATCTGATGAAATCGGAATTGTTGTCTGTGGCGTGGATGCTGATGGTGTCGGACATGTTCTGGAAGATCTCTCTGCCAGAGACAGTCCGGCAGGGTGGGCGGCACGGGCGTTGCATGCGTTGGATGACTGGCGGGCTGAGCGGATTGTCGCCGAGAGGAATTTTGGCGGTGCTCTGGTAGAAAATACCATTCGAAGTGTGCGCGCGACTGCGCCGGTTCGGTTGGTGACGGCTGCCAGAGGCAAGGCTGCGCGGGCTGAGCCTGTGGCGGCGCTCTATGAGATTGGCAAGGTGGTTCATCATGGGCGTTTTGAAGCACTTGAGGACCAACTCTGTCATTTCTCAGTCAGTGGGTATCGCGGTCCCCGGTCTCCGGATCGGGCGGATGCGATGGTTTGGGGACTGAGTGAACTGATGCTGTCTGGCAGCAGCAGTATGGCGGGCTGGAGTCCGTCGGGATTTTCGTTGGCGCGCTGACCAAGCCTTTGGGCTGCAGGCGGGCTTTAGCATTGGAGAATTCATGGACTGGTTGTCCCTGCAACGGCGGTATGCCGTGCCGGCGGGTGCGTCTGCGCGCACAGCACGCCTGCTGGCGTTAAGGCGCGTTCTGGACGGTACGCAATATGATGCCTTGCCTCATCCGTTCTCGCTGGAACGGTCAGGGGCGGGGGAATACATTCCGCTTTCGAATAGACGACCATCTGTCCGGAGCAATCTGTGCCGAACGGTTGTCGATGAATCCGTGTCGTTACTTTTTGGTGATACGCACTGGCCTAGCCTGATTACGGATGATGTGCGCGTTGCGGAGGCCATGAGTGTTTTTGTAGCACAGACGCGTTTGGCGTCGCTGATGATGGAAGCTGCAACGTCCGGTTCTATTGGCTCGGTAGTGATTCTTTTTGAGGTCTCGGCCGGCGTGCCGAAGCTTTCGGTTCTCGATACGGCTTATCTGACGCCGATCTGGGATGATGCCAGTGGCGAGCTTTTGCGTGTTGAGGAGCGGTTTCTTGTTCGAGGGCGGGATCTCGCTGCGCAGGGTTATCCAATTGGCGAGGATCTATTGGGTGCGCAATTCTGGTGGCAGCGGATTTGGACACCAATGGATTGCGCAGTTTCCGTACCTTGGCTCGTCGGGATGGACGGTGGGGTTCGGGATGAAAGCCGGTCCGTGCGCCATGGGCTGGGTTTTGTACCGATTATCTGGATCCGCAATCTGGGTGGTTTACATGGGCGCGACCCGGAAGGGGAGTGCACTTTTGAACGGGCGATCGATACGGTCATTGAGGCGGACTACCTTCTGTCTCAGGCTGGGCGGGGTCTGAAATATGGCTCTGATCCGACGCTGGTTTTGAAAACTGGAGGTTTTTCGGATGGTGTGGCTCACCAAGGCGGAGCGTCATCGGCTCTGACGTTGCCTCCTGAAGGGGATGCCAAGCTTCTGGAAATTAACGGCAATGCCGCAGGGGCCGTGCTCGAGCACTATCGGGAACTGCGGCAAATTGCTTTGGAGCAACTGCATGGAAACCGGGCGCATGGCGATCGGATTTCAGGCGTGCAGTCTGGCAAGGCCATGGAAATGATGTGCCAGCCTCTGATCTGGCTGGTGGATCGGCTGCGGCATTCTTATGGCGAGAATGGGCTTTTGGCTGTTTACCGAATGGCCTGCCGCTTTTCCTGTGTGCTGGAAAACGGGCTGCGGTTGGGTGGGGCTTTGGTGAAAGACCTCCCTTACTGCCGTATGGCGCTAAGATGGCCAGCCTGGTTTCCGGCAACGGATCCGGAGCTTTTGTCGCTATCGCAGGGGCTGGTAACGGCTGTTTCCAACGGGATTCTAAGCCGAGAGACGGCTGTTAGAATGTATGCGACGGCATCTGGAAATTCTGACCCCGGGGCAGAATGGCGTGTGCTTGAACAGTGGGTTGCGCCGGATGAGGCGTGACGTTGAACGGAGGGAAAATATCCGTGTCTGAAGAAACTATTGAGGGTGTGGAGGCTCTGCGTCAGGCGCTTGCTCAAGCGCAGGATGAGGTCAAATCCGTTCGTCGGGAAATGGCGGATGCTGTTGCCCGGCAGGAAGATCTGCAGAGGTCGCATGAGGAAATTGTGTCTCGTGTGAAGCAGGAAAGTGATCGTGAAATCATGGTTGCGGCTCTGCGGTCAGAGGCTGTTCGTTTGGGCGCGTATAATCCTGAAGATGTTGTTCGTCTGATTGATATGGGCGGTGTTACCCGCACTGAGGATGGCGCGGTTGTGGGAGTGATTGAGGCTTTGGAACAGGCACGGCAGGAGCGTGCATATCTGTTCGGAGAAATTGTGCGGCCCGGATATTCGAGTGGAACAACAGTTGGGTACCCGGCACCGAAGCCTGGCGGCATTGAACCTTTTGATGCGCGCGCAGCTACTGAAGCTGATTACGAAGCGCGCAAGTGGCAGTTTCTGGCCCGGGCCTGATAGCGCGACAGTGAATTAAATATTTGACCGGCCAAATATGCCGGAATTTTTCATAAATATTTACGGAATGACATTCATGAGCATCGAAAATTTTCCAGTTCAGCTTCAGGCCGCGATTCAGCAGGGTTTTCTGGCACGGGAGTTTGAAAACGGTCTCAAATCTCGACTGGGATTTCGACAGGTTGCTGACCGCGAGATTTTCCCTAACGCTATTGGTGAAACTCTTACCAAGACGCGTAAGAGTCTGAAGGCTCCTGTTACGACACCGCTGAATCCAACGGGCAATACCAACTTCGATAACGGAATGAGCCCTTCTGGCTGGTCTGTTGAGCAATACACTCTTTCGATCAATCAGTATGGCGACACGATTGATCTGAATATGGTGACGAGTGGTGTGGGGATTGCATCGCAGTTTCTTGCAAATGCCAACACGAATGGTGTGCAGGCCATGCAGTCTCTGGACCGGCTTGCACGCAATACGCTGTTTGGTGGAGCTCAGAATGGAGTAGGTGGTTATCTGGGTGGAAATACGCGCGTTAGTGTTGCGCTTGATGCTGAAGGCGACACCATTCAGGTTGATGACATTCGGGGATTTCAGTCCGTCATTGTTAATGGTCAGGTTACGCTGATTGGATCCAGCAATGGCATGACTGTGACTGTTGGTTCGGATGTGTACACGCTTGTTCGCGTGGTAGCTGACGCGACCAATGTTTCTACGGCGCCCGGCGGAATTTCCGGGCAGATGACGTTTTCCGGCAGCGTATCTGTCGCGGATGGTGCCGTTGGGCAGCCGGTAGTTGCGGCAACGGCACCGAAGGTGATCCGTCCGAATGGCCGTCTGACGACGGCAGCTCTACAGACGGCGAGTGCAAACGGTCTCGCGGATACGCTGGGTATTCAGCAGGTTCTGGCTGGTGTTGCGACGCTTCGCCGTAACAACGTTCCTATGATCAATGGGGCATATCATTGTTATCTGGATGATATTCAGCTTCTATCGCTGTTCCGTGACGATGATTTCAAGCATCTTTATCGGGGGGCATACGGTTCGGAAGAGTATCGTTCCGGACAGGTGATTGAGCTGCTGGGTGTTCGGTTTATTCCGACGACAGAGGCCCCTCAGCAGCTTTCTCTTGGTGCTGGTCCTATTCATCGTGCTCTGCTGTTGGGTCAGGGGGCTCTGATCGAGGGTGACTGTGCGCTGACCGGCCATTCGGACATCCCAGACGCTGATCGCGCACTGATTGAGATGGTGGATGGGGTTGCAATGGTGACGCGTGAGCCACTGGATCGACTGCGTCAGATTATCGCTCAGTCCTGGTACTGGATTGGGGGTTTTGCGCTGCCGACGGATGTGACGGCAGATACAAACGTTATTCCCACGGCGACGAATAGCTATCTCAAGCGTGGTGTTATCATTGAGAGCCTGGGCACGGATGCACTTGGCATGACCTTCTAAGCTGATTTCGAACCTCCATGATTCCATGGGGGTTCTTCTGGTGGAGGAGGATTATATGTCTGGGACTGCAAGCCTTTCCTCGGGCCCATTGACGGACGGGGAAAAGGTCGATGTTCGGCGATTTTGCGGGTATCCGGCAGTTGGATCGCGGGAGACAGGGCAGGAATCCTGGCGCTTCTTTCAGGTTGAGGGAGCGTTGGAATGGCGGATTAACAGCTTGTCCGGCGCAGAACTGCAGCAGGTGCGCTTGTACCTTTCACAGCTTTACCCGTTGGAAACGGCTCTTTTGGGGGCGTCTGAAAATCTGGACACGGCACAGGCTGCGAGTTGGTACCACAACGGTCATGAAGTGCGTGATCGCGTGATGCTTCTGACGTTATGGCGTCGGCGTTTATGCGCGTTTCTTGGGGTGACAGGCGGTTTGGAATTGCAGGATGGTCGATTGGTCATCATCTGAAGGGGGCATGATGCGGGCGGAACAGATCGCGTCCAGACTTTGTCGAGGGTATGCAAAAGCAGCAGGGATTTTAGGTCACTCCGGAGAGCAATACCGGCCGGATAATCCGTTGTCTCCCATGCAAAATATTTATGCACACCCGATGCTCGCTTTTGATTCGAGTGCTGACTTTACATTCTCAAGATCCCCCAATTGGGGTGGGGTTATGGAATATGTGCTTACGGATTGCCGTGAAGATACTGTGGTCGGAGATATTCTGACTTGCGGGGGAAATACGTTTTTTGTTGCGGCCGTGGATGACCTTCGACCTCCGCTATGTGTGGCATGTAATCGGACTGTAGAGATCAGTGGCGTTTCTGGGACGCAAGGGAACGTCGTTGAGGAATGTCCTGCTGCGATTATTTTGCGCTCCAAAGGAGAGGGGTCTGGGAGTGGCATTCCGGGTTCAGCCAAGCCCGGGCAATTCGTCATGTATTTGCCGCGGCTGCCCGGCACCGTGTTGCAACCCTATATGACGGTCACGACGGACCTGGATACGACGTACACGATTAACGCTGCCGAGATGTCGGACTGGGGTTTGCGTTGCACCATGTCTCTGCAACAGGTCTGAGGAGAGAAAAATGGCGGATGCTTCTCAGGTCGGATTGGCTCTGGCTTATGTGTGTGCGGGAATTTTATATCCAGAAGGCCTCGAAAAGCCGTCTGTAACGGGGCGGCAGACGATCGTTCGTCGCGGGTGGCTTTTGCCGAGTGATATATTTGCAGCTCAAAATATTCGGAATAATACGGATTTCCTGACGGTCACACTGGCACCTCAGAAAGGTATTGTTGTGCCTGAGCCTTTGGGGCGCCCCTGGCAGGTTCAGGCGCGTGTTCTGCCCACGGTGTCGGTGAAGCAGAGTGCGCAAGCTGTTTGCATTGCTTTTCCGTCTGATGGGGCGCCTTCAGGTGTTGTCGGTGTTTGGTACGAGGCGGGGAAAACTCAGATTTCAGCCGCCTATGCCGTGACTGAGCAGGACACTCCTGAAACTGTGGCTTTGGCTTTAGCCGGACAACTCCCAAAAGGTCTTGCAGACGGAAATTCTGTTCAGGTTCCGGGGCATAACTTAGTCGGAAGCGTTGTTGGGTATGGCCAGTCCGTAAGGGTGAACCGCCGACAGAATCAGCGATATAGGGTTTCGCTCTGGACGGCTGATTCTGGTGTTCGTGATACGCTTGGACAGTTTCTGGATACGGAACTGGCTGAGAAGAGCTGGATTTCCACGTTGGATGGTCGGCAGGCGCAGCTTAGGTTCGTAAGTGTTGAGGACGTTGATACGATGCAAAATCAGGCATTGTATCGACGGGATTATTTGTACGATCTGGTTTTTGACACCCTTCAGGTTCAGTGGTCGTCTGACATGATGTTTGGGGCCGGTGCTGTTTCTGCTGGTGATCAAACTAGCAGTTTCGGCGTAATCGAGCCTGCTTTTGATAATGGTGTGGTTCTGCATGCTCTTGAGGCCATGCAGGCTGTACAAACTTCTCAGGCAGCTCAGAATTCATATCCAGGGATGATGGTCAACCAGTTTGGTACTGTCGTCTGTCAGCCCAATTAAAATAAAATCAATTCAATAAAAAAAGTAATTTGTTCCTTATTCGGAATAATATACTTTTCTCTGGAAGGAAATATCGCCGGATGTCTCTGGTTTATCAGGCGGGTACGCTGAATACGACTGCGCTTACGGTTCCTAACCTTTATGTACAGATTGCGCAGCCACAGTCGCTGGGACTGACGGGTGCCTCGTCATCGAAACTGGGTATCGTTGGAACGGCAGGATGGGGCCCGGTAGGGCTTCCGGTGCCAGTGGGTGGCATGAGTGATTATCTCTCTGCGTTTGGGAGTAAGCAGAACAAAGCGACGGATGCAGGGCTGGCTGTGAATATTGCGGCTCTGCAAGGGGCGTCATCGTTTGTTGTCGTGCGTGTAACAGATGGAACGGATGCAAACGCAACGGCCTCTTTGGGGGGCGTTATACTCAGTGCTGTTCATACCGGAACTGCTGGTAATGCTATCGTTGTGACCCTGACCGCAACGGGGGCGGGTTATGGGCTGGCAGTTTCGCATCCGGTTCTTGGAGCGGCAAGTTATTCAGGTGCGACATGGAACATCCTGGAAGCCGCTGTCGCGCAGGATCTGTCAGCTCTGGTGACGATCCATTTGCCAGATGCAGTTCCTGATCCAGTTTCTGGAAGCGTTACGTTGTCTGGCGGACTGGATGGTGGGGCGCCCGATACGGCAGCTTTTCTTGGGAAAGACGATATTGTTCGGACGGGTATGTATGCTCTGAGGGGTCAGGGATGTGCCGTTGCCACCCTTCATGGTGTAACAGATAGCGCGTCCTATTCTTCGCAGGCGGCGTTTGGCCTCGGTGAAGGGGTCTATATGGTGGCGGCAAGCCCCGCATATGACAGTGTAAGCAATGCAGTGTCCGTCAAAGCTGCCAGTGGTCTGGACTCTTCAGCCGTAAAGTTGATGTTTGGTGACTGGATCTGGTGGAACGATGACGTCAATGGCATGATGCTTGTCAGCCCTCAGGCATTTGCTGCAGGCATTCTTTCTGCACTTTCACCTGAACAGTCGAGCCTGAACAAAGCACTTTCGGGTATTGTCGGAAGCCAAAAGGCGGGATTAGGGGGGAGCAGTGCAACCTATTCCATGGCCGAATTGTCCACACTATTTACGGCCGGGATCGATGTTATCTGCAATCCGGCGCCGGGCGGGACTTACTGGGCACTACGGTGTGGGCACAATACGTCAAGTAAAGCGACGGTAAATGGAGACAATTATACCCGTCTGACCAATTATATTGCGTCATCCCTTGCTGGTGGCATGGGAGCGTATGTCGGAAAGGTGGTGAATGATACGCTCTTTTCCGACATTCGTTCGACCCTGCTGGGCTTCCTGTCATCTCTGTTGTCTCAGGGCATTCTAGGCGTTCAGAATGCTGAACTGCCCTACCGCGTGGTGTGTGACAGTTCGAATAATCCTCAGTCGCGGACTGCGTTGGGATATGTGCAGGCTGACGTGGCTGTGCGGTACCAGGGCATCAATGAAAAATTTGTGGTGAATTTGCAGGGCGGCACCTCCGTGACGGTGACGACTGCGGGCGGGAGCGTCTGAGCATGGCAAATCCTTACAGTATTGGTCGTGACTGCCGGATTACAGTTCTCTGGAACGGCCAGCGGGTTGATCTGCGTGATGTCACGTCTTTCGGGGCATCACAGGAGACGCATGCTCTGCGAGCGAGTCCGCTTAATGGAATGCCGGTCGAGTTCAATGTTCCGAATGGCTGGCGTGGTTCATTTCAGATCGCGCGTGCGAGCGCGGCGCTGGACAATCTGGTCGCTGCTATTGAAGCGGCTTACTGGAATGCTGGAACGGTTGGGAGCGGTACAATTTACCAGTACGTGACAGAACCGGATGGCACGACAAGTACGTGGGAATACACAAATGTATCCATCAAACTGAAAAATGATGCCTGGCAGTCGGATCAAATGGTTCATCAGACGGTGCAGTTCTTTGCGTCGACGAGGGCAAAGATTTCATGAGTATGCTTCCGAAAGAAGTCCATCTTGCTGATGGCCGTTGTCTTTCTCTAAAAGAAATCGATCCTGCAGATATGCTGGATCTGATCGAGGCAGCAGGCTCTGCTGTGACTGGTGCTTCGGCTGCTGCATGGCTGGGATATGCGGAAATGATCTGTTCAGTCACGGCTATCGACAGTGTTCCGGTGCAGATGCCAGGCACTAAAGAAGAAATTCGTGATCTGGCGCGACGTATCGGGAAGATTGGTATTGCAGCGCTTTATCCCTGCTTTCATCAGGAAAATGATGAAAACATGGTGGTCTCTATAGCAAAAAACTAAGTGGGCACTCTGCGTTTCAGGAGATGTTGTATCTGCTGGATCATGGGGTGCCCTGGGATTTATTGAAGTCGTGGTCTCGTGCAAGGCGGATGGCTGCGTGTGTTGTGACGGCAGAGCGGGAAGGTCATGTCTTTGACTGGGACCAGAGACAGTACCGGGAATAGGCATGCATACGAATAAATTGTGGAGAGATATTCTTTCATCTGGAAGGTTGTTGTCTCGGAATGTCTTGCGTCAGTCTTCCGGAGGGGCAGGAAAGTCTGTTATTCCCGCGATCAGGTTTGTGAAGAACTACCAAAAAAGAAGTATCGCTTTTAAACAAAATTCGGAGCCTTATTCGATGCCACGACGGGCGTCAGTTAAGAGCCATATCTTTCCGGAAGGCAGTCCCGGAACGCATTTCGAGAATAAATCGGAAAGTGCTTTCAGATTTGGACGAAATCAAAACCAGTTTTTTGAAATACGGGCACGGCGAGAAAATTTCATACATTTTTTGCAGACTAAATCGCAGAAGTCTGGCGGGTCTGTCTTGCAGAAAAACCGTAAAAATATGCAGGCAGTTGGCGTCAAAAAACCTTCCGTTAAGCTTAGAAAAGCGCGCGAAAATTCGGTGGCGGCAGGTTCTTTTTCCGAAAACATGCGCGTATCGCATAGTAACTCTACACTTCATGTTTTTCCTCGAGATATGTCAGTTTCTGGACGTATATTTCGTCCTGAAATACGGCACCGAGCAATTGATACCAGGTCTGCTCCAGCCGTAAAGATAAGCATGCCAGGGCTGGAAAATTGTTCAGCAGTCCCACCCCAATTCCGGCCAATATCGTTCGAGAAAATGGGTCGGGTACGGCAGCCTGAATTTGAAGAAAATGACCCAACCCAGCCGTCTCATTTTTCCAGGCTAGAAATGCCGCCGTTCGATAAGGGAAAGCGCAGAGAAGCCTGCGATTCTGGAAAAATGGCGCGTCTTGCCGCGCGCCGCGCAATGGGAGGCGTCGATGAAATTCAATTTCCCCAATATCCTGGACGCAGCATTGGAATTGGATGATTTTAGAGGAGGGCTGCAATGGGTGTAACGCTCTCTGCAATTGAAAACGCCATTGGTTCCATTGGGCGTTTAGGCGCATCTGCTCCAGTTACGCTTGGTTCACTTGTTCTGAGCGGCATTGAAGTTCCTGATCGACTTGAGGTTGGCGGCCATCAGATGATGGTCGTGCACAGGCTGCCGGGAGGTGGGCGTGTTGTTGATACGCTTGGAAACGATCCTGGCCGACTGGAATTACGGGGACGATTTTTAGGGCCGAATGCACAGGCTCGGGCACAGGCTGTGGAGCGGATGCGCATTGCAGGCCAGCCTGTAGCATTCTCCGCGGCAGGCATAGCAAGTGATGTTTGGATTGCTCGCTTTGTTTATTCATATGAAGCGAAGGGGGCCGTCTGTTCATACGAACTTACATTGGAAAGGCCTGCAGAAGCCAGGGGTTCAGCGACAGATCAAACGTCACTCTCAGGCATTCTCGGAAATGATACCGGGAGTGGGATAAACATTATTTCAGATATGGTTTCGCAGATTTCGGAAGGTATTTTTACTGGGACTGGGCAAGTTAATTCCATCGTTGGGCAGCTTATGCCATTGGCCACTTTAGTGGGAACGGGTGGAAGCGCGGCCAGAGTCGTTGATGCACTGGGTACGACAAATGTTCTGAGCCAGAGTGGTGTGAATCTTGCGGCCACTCGGTCCAGCGTGGCGGCCATATCCCAGCAGCTTACGGCCGCAGGGAGTGGATTGATGTCCATCATGGATAGCACGGGAAGAAATCTGGAAAGTATAGCGATCGCGGACACGTCTTCTCTGGGAGTGGTTGCTGGGAACGCGGGTTTGCACAGTGCGGCATCGGATACTGGCGGTCTGGTGAATCGTTCTCTGGCTTATATCAGTGACTCTCAAGGCGCTTCTACGCAGTTGCCGGTGGTACAGGCGTGAGGAATTATGAAAGATATTGTTGTAACGGCTGCTGATATTTCGCTGTTTCATGTTGCGGCGCGTGAACTGGGTGATGCTTGCCAGTGGTGGAGAATTGCTCAGAGTAATGGGCTTTCAGATCCAGATTTAAGCAGAATTGAAACAGTTCAGCCTCTGAAAATTCCGGTGGAAGACCTCACTTTTTCATCCGGGCTTCCTGATGAGGCCGGAGGATGACGGCACGGCAGATTGAAGTTCGAATTTTATGGGATGGGATAGAAAATCCGGATCTTGCGCTCAAAAGTTTTGAACTGGACTCCAACAGATATGAGTCTTGCGATACGGCAGTTTTGACGTTCGCAAAAAAAAGACAGTCGGTCAGACAGGTATTGTTCTGGTTCGAACAAGGTGAACTTTCAAGCCCATGGATTTCTGTTGAAATCAGGGACCTTAAAATTTCTTCAGGACCCTGGACTGTCTTGTTCCAAGGGCGTGTTGATCATGTTCGGAGTATTGACGAGCATTCTCTGGTCGAAATGGAGTGTCGGGACGCTCTTGCGGCCCTTATAGACCTTCGGGTGCAGGATTCCTGGCTGAACCATACGGGCTCTGATCTGTTGCAGGATATTGCCGAAAGCGCGGCACTTGAGACCCGGATTTCTCTTCCTGACGATGGCTCTGATCATATGATGGGTCAGTTTTGGCAAATAGAGCATAAAAGAGGGGCTCTACTATCCCAGCATCGCTTTCAGACGGCCGCAGATCTGGCCTTTACGGTTGCGAGGGACGCATTATGCGACCTTTATGCTGATGGAAGAACGCTCGTCTGTCAGCCGTTTAGGGTGAATGCTGAAACGGCTGAAATTATTGATGTTCGAAATGCCGTATTTGAGACAGATATTGCACGAGATCTTCAATTGCTATCGGGCATTGTGGTGCATATGGCGTCGTGGGATTCTCGACAGCGGAGCAGCACGCATGTCTATTATGATGGCAAAACATTCTTTCAGGATGCACCACCGGGGGTGATGGCACTTCATAGCTTTCGTGTGCCGGGCCGTCGTCTGGAAGATCTGCGACGGCTGGCCCGTGGGAAGTATGAACGTATTTCTGCCCACGCAATGTCTGCCCGGATTTCAATGCCGGGTATTATTGGGCTGCGCCCACGGCAATTTATAAAGATTTCATTGGGACCAACGGAGCAGACGCTGGGTGTGGATCAGGTTGTCTCCCGTTTTTCCGTGAATGATGGGTTTATTCAGCATGTGGTTTTGCGTAACCGGGGAAGTGGGGCATGAGTGATACGCGAATGGTAGCTGCTGCTTTTGCAAACAGAAGTGCGCATGCTGTTCTTGGAATTGTGTCAGCAGTTGACCCTGTGAACCATGCCATCAAGGTTCGTATTCAGCCCGATAATGTGGAAACGGGGTGGATACCGGATGTGGCGGGCGTGCAGGCCGGAAATCTGCGTGTATCCTGTCCATCGGAACCAGGGACCCACGTTGCTCTGTTACCACTTGAAGGTGATGGTGAGCATCTGATTGCTATTGGGGCTGTGTTTGATACGGTCGTGACCGCGCCCGTTTCTCCCCTGGATGGTCAGGCTATTCAACCTGGAACCATGTTGATCAGGGCAGGATGTGGTGCTCCGCCAAAAGAAATGACCAGCCAAACTGGTGACGTAAATTCTCAGGCAGGCTGGTGTCAGATTGGTGGTGACGGGGTCATTTTAGGGGCAGGAAACTCGCGGCTACATATCGCAGAGAATGGTATTTCGCTGAGTGTAGGCGGCTTAACGGCTGTATTTTCGGCAACTGGCCTGATGGTTTCCGGTGGCGATATTCAAACGGATCAGCACTCGTTGGCGCAGCACATACATTTGATGGGCAGCCAGATGACAGGGAGACCTGTTGGATGAGTTCCATCAGTCATTTGTGTGGGGGAGATCTGCTTCTGGGTAAAGGCGGCTTACACGTCATTTCCGGAGCTGAAGAAACACGTCAGCGGCTCTTAAGGCGTTTGTTGACCAATCCTGGTGATTATATCTGGCAGCCGGAATATGGGGTGGGCCTGCAAAGTATGGTTGGGGAGGTTATTATCCCGTCCGTCATGCAGGCTGCCATTCGGGTGCAAGTTTTAAAGGATCCGGGAGTTGATCCCGGTCATTCCGTTGATGTGACTGTGAGCGCTGGCGCTGACGGTCTTTGTCTGTGCCATATTTCCTATGTCGATGCTGCCACAAGACAACAGCAAACACTGGATTTTTCTGCCTAAACAAGAAGCGTGGAGCTATATTCTGCGCTTCCGGAGGACGTAATGTCTCTTTCTCTTCGCTCGTTTGCTACGACGGTTTCTACCGCCGTGGCGACGGCGCAGTCTTCCTGTGCGCAGCTTCTGGATGTCTCCGTTGGGTCGCCCGTCCGGGCACTGATGGAAGGCGTCGGTGGCATAGGGTTATGGCTGCAGTATCTTGTTTTACAGACCTTGCTTCGCACACGTCTGGCAACTTCCTCCGCTGAGGATTGCGATAGTTTTGTCGAAGATTTCGGAATGACGCGTTTGCCGGGAACTGCATCTACTGGGATGGTGACGATGATGTCATTTTCGCCATCCCAGCAATCGGCAGTCATTGTACCAGGAGCGATTGTTCGCACTGTTTCTGGCCTCTCATTTTCAGTGATTAAAGACAGTAACCTGCCCGTCTGGTCCGAAGTTGCTGGTGGGTATGTTCGGCAGACGGATATGCAGAGCATATCGGTTCCGGTGCAATGTCAGGTTGCGGGGTCAAGTGGCAATGTGTCTGTTGGTGCGCTCTGTCTGATGGGCACAGCTATTTCCGGCATTGATACCGTTACCAACCCAGCCGCCTTTCTCAACGGTGCGGATCAGGAAACAGACGCGCAGCTTCGTGCGCGCTTTCCTCTATGGCTGGCAGCAAAAGCTTCGGCGTCTAGAGCAGCCGTCGGGAATGCGGTTGCTGGTGTTCAGACAGGATTATCGAGTTCGCTGCGAGATGGCGTTGCTGCTGATGGAACTGTGCAGACCGGGTATTTTACGGTTGTTGTGAATGACGGAAGTGGCTCGCCTTCGGATGTGCTTCTGACCCAGGTTTATGAGGCTGTGGATGCTGTTCGGGCCTTGGGTGTGGGTTTTGCGGTCAAACCGCCCCAGACGCTCGCGGTTGACGTGACCATGACAGTCGTCGTGCCGGTGTCGGTGATGGTTCAGCAAGCCGCAAGTGCGATTGAGAAGGCTCTGAGCGAAGATATCGCAGGCACGGGTGTCGGTTCAGGTTATGCCTATAGCCGCCTTTCGTATCTGGCATATGTCGGGGCAGGCGTGACGGTTACCTCCGTTCTGGATGTCCGCCTGAATGGTGGACAAGCCGATATTGCTGCGAATGGCGAGCAGGCTCTGACAGTCGGCACAATTCAGATCAACGTTCTTCAGAACTGACCAGACAGGCCC
Source organism: Gluconobacter sp. P5H9_a (assembly GCF_018812085.1). Classification (NCBI taxonomy): domain Bacteria; kingdom Pseudomonadati; phylum Pseudomonadota; class Alphaproteobacteria; order Acetobacterales; family Acetobacteraceae; genus Gluconobacter; species Gluconobacter sp. P5H9_a. Next base: position 61,426 of record NZ_JACRVW010000010.1, on the reverse strand, counting down.
CCTGCCAACGGTATCGGGGCAGAAGGAAGGCTATGCCTATTTTCAATACATACCCGCGGCTTGAAACGTTGACGGGCGATGAAGTTCTGGTGCTGGCAGATTCCAGTGGCCATCAAACCGTTACCGCAACGGCTTCCCAGCTTGCAGGCGCTCCAGCAGTTTCCAAGCCAAGTGGGGCATTCTATCAGGACAAAGGAGCAAGGATCAGTCGTTTTGCTGATCGCGTTCTGATTGGGGATGCTGCAGCTAATCCGGGACTGAGTGATCGGGAGGCAGCATCCAAAAATGAGTGGTTGTCCCAGACAATGGACGCCACCTCGATTGGTCCGTGGGCGTTGCAGGATGCGCAATGCGCCTCGGTGGCCCAATTTGGAAACAGTGCCTTTGTCGCAGCGTCCCGGACATCCGATGCAAAAACGGCACCAGACACTTTGGGGTTTCAACCAAGCACGATCGGCATTGCGTCATGGGGCGTCGCTGATGACACATCTGCACCCACGACGACCACAGCCTATGCTTATTATGGAGAGGCGTGGCGTCTGGCTGGTGTGAATTATCAACCGACGTTCGTCATGGAACTTGAAGCGGTCAATTTTGGTGGGTTAGCTATTGGTCAGTCTACGCCGTATGCCCCCAATGTCGGTGGTGGTGTTTATGGCATTCAGCTCGGTGCTGGTGGCGGTCAAACCACGGGTACTTCCGATGCTGCTGCAGGGGTCGTTTTTGTTTCAAACCCTAACGCCTGGCAGGTTGGTATTGTTTTCGGCGCAACTGCTTTAAGCGGCACCAACGGGACAGATAATGGATATGCCTCCGCCCTGTCTCTTGCGCGTAATCATGCTCTGGAGTGGCACACACCAGAAGTCGTTAGTGGGGTTTCGGGAGGGAATGTTGGAGCATTTGTCCGCTCTACCGTGACAGAGCGTTCGAAGGGCGTACGACAGGACTTTGTCGATAATGGAATTCTGTTCAGCAATATCGAAGGACAGACACTCTTTTCAGTCGCAAGTGCTGCGGCACCCAACAACACTTTGCAGGTCCAACCCGGGGCAGGCACTCAGGCCGCTGGTCTGTATGTGCAAAGTGGCGAAAACGGATCGTCAAACCTTGGTTTGTTTCCGGAAGAGGGAGGACAGTTGCAAATTTCTTCCCCAGTGACGAATGTTGCAGGCACTCTGCCTGCGACAGTGGGGGGGGGCTTTTTGCATATCAGCGTCAATGGAACGGATTATCGTATCCCGCTGATGACTCCAGAACAGACTGGAGGTTGAAGTATGGCTAGATTGTACGACAGCCAGAAAGCGGTCCTTCGAGCGACGGATGGAAAAATTCTTTTGGATACGGGGGTTATTCCCGGATCCATCGATGATTTTGCATCAAGATTGAGAAGTCTCCTGCCTGTTGGCTGGTTCCCGGCTGTTCCTCAGGATCTGGAGGACGAAACTGCCCCAGTTCTTGTCGCTGTTCTGAGAGGATTTTCAGCCGTTTTGGCTGGGATATGGACATTGCTGGAGGAGTGTCAGCAGCAGACGCGCCTGATGACGATGAGTGGCCCTTTTCTGGATATGCTGGCTGCTGATTATTTTGGACCAGACGGTTTAGCGCGCCGCACATCAGAGCAGGACAGAGATTATCGCGCCCGCATTGTGTTATCACTGGTGGCACAAAAAAACACCCGCGAGGCTGTTTTCAACGCTCTATTGTCGGTTACAGGTGTCGCTCCCACCATTTTTGAACCCCTGAATGCAGCGGATTGCCATGCATTGGCATCATCCGCGATGCCGGCGGAAGGTGGGGGATATGGATATGGGGGCGCAGGGTTGCGATACGGTAGCCGACAGGGCGGACAGTTCTTCGTGGAAACGGCGCTGGGGCATGCGGCTGATGCCCACGTAATTTATCAGGCAATCGAAAAAACAGCAGCCAGCGGCGTGACAGGCTGGGTCAAGGTGAGCAAATAATGGATCGGGCAATTGTATACGCAGGATCAATTCCAATGGATACGGATCTGCTGCGCGTAGGAAGGTATGGAAAGGCCGCGCTCGGTCACCTGTCTGACATGCTCTACGGGCGCGACGTGACAGCTGCTTCGGGTTTGATCTGCAAACCCTCTCTTTCAGATCTGTCTGTAACAATCGGGGCAGGCTCCATCACGACATCCGGTGCCATGGATGCTGCATTTTTGGGCGGCGCTGGTGGGGGCTATGAGGCGGATGCAACGCCTACAACATGCCAGTATTCAACTGATGAGGATGTGAGGGTGCCTGTTCCAGGAACAGGCGCGACTTATACTGTTTTCGCTCTTTGCGCTGAACAGGATGTCGACGAGACCGTCCTGCCGTTTTTCAATGCCTCAAATCCCGCGCAGACGCAGGCAGGCGTAAATAATGACGGAAATGCTTTACCAACACGGAGACGGGCAGGCCTCTCTTTTGTCGTTTCGACGGATACCCCAACGGCTCCAAAAGGCGGGGCAGTCGTTGCGCTGTATACTCTGAATGTGCCTCAGGGCGTCACGTCTCTTGCAGGTGTGCAGCCTCAGGCAGGGAAGGTTTTCTGGCCAACCATTCCTGAATTGGCAACACAGACGTTGCTTCGCGCTGCTATGCAGCCGATGGAGCTTGTCACAACCAATACGTCGCTTTCTGTTCCAGTGTGGGCGTCTCGTGTGGAACTGCGTGTTGTAGGCGGCGGCGGCGGCGGCGCATCGTCTAATTCAATGACACTAAACGGATCATTTTCTGGCGGTGGCGGCGGCAGTGGCGGAGATGCTTCGGGTATTTATGGCGTTAATCTGACAACTGGTAGCACGCTGAACGTGACAGTGGGGGCAGGTGGTGGACCGGAGCAGACGGGTGGTACCTCTCTTGTCAGTTATAATGGTCAAACCCTGCTACAGGCTGGCGGCGGTCAGGGCGGTTATTTTTACAGTACGATGGGCTCTGCTGGTGGCGAAGGAGGCGTAGCGTCAGGAGGAACTGTCTGGAATCAGATCGGAACCTCGGGGGGGGACGGTCAAACGAATGCCAGCACTTTCGCAGGCTACGGCGGTAACGGTCCTTGGGGTGGCGGTGGCCGGTGTGGAAACCAGGGAGGCCGTAGCGCTACCCATTTTGGCGCTGGCGGCGGTGGCTCCTACTCTACATCTGCAGATGGAACGAAATCACCGGGTGGCTCTGGTTATTCCGGATGCGTTATGTATCGTTTCCTGCCTTAAGGCAGATGAGGGGACATGAATTGGATGATCCCCTCGTCACGTAGCCTCAGTTCAATGAAATTTCGCCGTCCACCATATTGCGCGGCGGCATGTCTTTTTTCAGATTTACAACGTCCTCTTGGCTGACAGCAGAGGCGTTGTTTCCCCAGGCATGACGGATAAACGTTGTGACATCTGCGATCTGTTGATCGCTGAGGCGATGCATGAAATCCGGCATCGTAAAGGCAGAAGGGGCTGTCTTGGTCTTGGGTAATGTTGCCCCACTCTGAATGATATGAACGAGTGACGCCGGATTTTCTCCCATGACAATAGGGTTACCCGCAAGCGGCGGAAAGACAGCAGGATATCCTTTGCCGTCTGTTCTATGACAGGCTGCACAATTATCGATATAGACTTTGGCACCTCGCGCGGAAACATCGGCTTTACGCAGAGCATTGGTTGATGCTGGGTCATAGACCCAGTTTTTCTGCGTCTTGTCGTAAGGCTGAAGAGTGCGCAGATATTTGGCCATGGCAAGAAGGTCTGCGGAAGAAAGGTGTTGCGTGCCATGAACAATGGCAGACGTCATGGCACCAAAACTTTCTCCCTGCATGTTTCGTCCGGTTTTGAGAAACGCGACGATGTCCTCTTCGCTCCATCGACCTAAGCCAGTCCGGTTTTCCTGACGAAGAGAGGTGGGGACCCATCCATCGACGGCTACTCCGCCTGACAGAAAGGCCTCGCTATCGGCCGCTGTAAGAGCTTTTTCCTGCATTGCAAGACCACGTGGTGAGTGACAGGCTCCACAATGGGCTGGACCTTCCACCAGGTAAGCTCCGCGGGCTATCTGTGGATCTGTAAATGTCTGAAGCGTCTTGGCTTGAGCCTTGACTGGGGCAGGAGAGAACATCCAGCGCCAGAATGTCAGCGGCCAACGCATGGAAAGTGGCCAGCGAATACCATTGTCCGGTGTTGCTACGGATGATGCCTCAACACCGTCGTGGAAATAAGTGTAGAGCGCGTGGACGTCATGATCTGTCAGGCGGGCATAGGATGGATAGGGCATTGCGGGATAAAGCGTTGCACCATCTCGGCGAATGCCTTCTCGCAGGGCTTTCCCAAATTCGGCCTCTGAATATTTGCCGATCCCGTGCTCCATATCGGGGGTAATGTTCGTGGAATGAACTATACCGATCGGAAGAGAAAACGATACTCCTCCAGAATATTCCGGTTTCCCATGGATTGAATGGCAGGCTGCGCAATCAGAGGCGGCGGCAAGATAGCGGCCTTCTTCGATCAGGGCAGATTTTTCATCATTGGCTGAGGCATCGTAACTGAAGAACAGAACGCTGCTGGTAAAGGCCAGAAAAGGAAAAAATTTCATGCCTTCACCAATGGACCAGGAGATTTCAGATAGGTTGTACGGATGTGGTAGGCCGCCCAATATGCCAGGGCCGCGACTGTGCCTGTGGGATTATATCCCATCCCTTGAGGAAAAGCATTGGAGCCGATGACAAACACGTTCGAAACATCCCAGCTTTGAAGGTAGCGGTTGAGCGCGCTTGTTTTGGGATCTGTTCCCATAACTGCGCCGCCGCCGAGATGAGTGGTTTGATAGTGACGCGTGTCAAAAGGTTGGCCAGCGTTGAGATGAACGAGATTGGTCTTCGTGGCGCCCATGGCTTTTGCCAGTGGTTCAATCTTGCTGACAACGTACTGGTTCATGCGGATATCGTTATCTTTCCACGTGAAAGTCATGCGAAGCAAGGGCAGGCCGTAAGCGTCTTTCCACGTCGGGTCCAGGTCTAGATAAACATCCCGATAGGCCATGTTGCTGCCATGTGCATCCACCCCGATAGAGTGCTTATAACTGTCGATGAGAGCGCCTTTATACGCTGAGCCCCATCGTGGTGTGCCCCCGCCGCCTGTCCCGATGGCTGCGGCAATGGGTTTCGTACCGGCCTGATTGACCCACACCGGAGACCCTCCGATGAAGCCAAGCGGGCCATGATCAAAATTCATGCTGTTGAAGTCATCAAATGCGACACCAACGCCACCTGCACCAATGAACTGGTTGGTATATTTGGACGGCGGAAGCCAGATGCGCGACGAAGTAATTGTCTGGTAAACGAAGTTCCGCCCAACGGTACCTGTGTTCTGAACAGGATCATACGGCTTTCCGATGCCCGAGAGGAGCATCAGATGGACGTTATGAAACTGAAACGCACTCAGAATGACGAGATCAGCGGAGAGCGACACTTCTTTCTGCGTTTTCGTCTCCAGATACGTGACACCGGTTGCCTTGCTCTTGGTGCTGTCCAAGTCGACACGAAGAACGTGCGCATCGGAAATAAGAGTGAACCGAGGGTCCTGCCGGAGAGCAGGCAGAACGTTCACGTTCGGGGATGCTTTTGAGTAGAGGTAGCAGTCGTACCCGCTGCAATACCCGCAAAAATTGCAAGGCCCCATCTGGCAGCCATACGGGTTCGTATACTGGCGGGATGCATTGGCTGCGGGCAGGGAATAGGGATGATAGCCCACTTGAGATGCCGCATCCCGAAAGGTAGAGGCTGTGAAGGTGTCTTGCATGGCCGGGAGCGGGAAATTATCCGACCGGTCTCCATCGAAGATATTACCGTTTCCGACAATTTTTCCGTTGACCCGATAGGCTTCACCAGATGTCCCGAAAACCTTTTCGGCCTTGTCGAAAAAAGGTTCCAGCTCCGCATAGGTCACGCCGTAGTCCTGAAGGTTCATGTCCTCAGGAATGAACTTCTCGCCGTAACGCTCCACGACTGAACTACGAAGCCTGAGATCTTCTGGCGAAGCGCGAAAATGGACGCCTGACCAGTGAAGCCCCGCTCCCCCAACACCTTCGCCTGGTAGGAACGCTGCTAACTGACGATAGGGCAGTGCAGTTTGGTCAATGGTATTGCGGACCGTGACTGTCGTCTGGGAAAGGTTCTGGAAGAGGCGTTTGCGAATTGCCCCCCGCAGTTCATCGATGGATTCCGGGTAAGCGCCTTCTACGGGCGTCGTACGTTCAGAGCCGCGTTCCAGCATGATGACGGATAGTCCGGCCTCGGTCAGTTCTTTCGCCATGATCGCACCAGCCCAGCCAGCTCCGACCACAATAGCATCTACGTGTTTTTTTGTCATGATTTAAGCCCCTCAGGCCGTTTCACCTGAGATGGAAACCGGACCAAACGGATAGGCTGCGCCGTCCTGATTGACCCAATCCATGAAATCGGCCCGAGCACCCGGGAAGCCCAGCATCAGCCACCCGCCCAGCCCTCTGTTGCCCCCATAAAGAGGATCAGAAAATACACCCTCAAGGGTATTGGTTCGGAGTTGCTCGAAGAAAACCCGGCCAGGAATATCTCCCAACGAGACAGAGCCGCCCTCCAGTGCCGTCAGGATGGCCTCCTGCTCTGCAACTGGAAGATCCGGGAAGGTTTTTCCATGTTGCTGGCGGGTATAGGCTTCCMGTCCCTGAAGGCCCTTGCGATACAAATCGCGCGGTACAAACGGGAGCTGATAGCCGAGATTAGCCGGCCCCTGCACGAAAGGGGCCGACATGTACCAGTTGTCTCCCTGTGCGTAGGGTGTTTCCATCTGACGATCTATGAACTCTGCAACGCCCAATGCGCGCGCACCTGGCCCATGCTGGTCCTGCGGAAAAAGCCGTTCCGTAGCGGATTCTAGGAGACGGTACTCGTCAGGTGTGAAGAAGGAAGGGTGGTAGGATTGTTTCGATTCTTCGGCCAGAGCCTCGGCCCAGTGGGCATGGCCGCCAACCATCCAGAATGATGTGGACCCAAGCAGGCCTTTGACGAAACTGCGGCGAAGAGGGCGGGTCACGGTCGGTTCCGTCGAAGGCACACTGTTCTCCAGCATAAGGGGAAGGTCATATTCGGAAAACAAACATATCCGGAATGAAAGATGTCAGACCCCATAGGATGGGTGGAGGTCATAACGCCAGAGAACTTTCGATCATCATTTAGCGATAAGCGCTATTTACCCTGCTGAGTCGCTGGCTTTTATATTGGATGGAAGTTGCAGAACACCTGCAGGAGGAGACTTCTGCTTTGGTGCCGTAGTCGCCGGAGCCGTACTGTCGTCACCTGCGCCCGTGGGGAAAATGGCATCTGGAACGCTGGGCTGAATGGGGGCGGCAACGCTTGGCGTACTTGTGATTACGGCCGGAACGTCCTGTGGGACAGGCTTTGCGGGCGTCGCAGGTGTGGGGCTGCCTGATCCATCAAGAGCCTGTTGCTTCACGCCGCCATCAACCAGAGGGTTTCCTACCGCATCTGTCATCCAGCTCATGAGTTTTTTACGGACCTGAAACTCAAGCTCAACATTCATGTCCTGCATCATCTGATTGGTCAGGGCATAGAGAGAAGCGCGGGATGTAGCGCTTTTGGTGCCGGTGTCGAGCTTTCGGCTGATCCGTGCATGGATATATCCCGTATGCAGATTTCCCGCATCGGCAATATTCAGCTGCACATCCAAGGCGCCTGAGATCGCATTCTCGCCCTCTGAAGAAATGTAGGCCTGTTTAATGATGAATGCTGCCTGACCCTGCTGTCCACTGGCAACCAGTCGTTGGTTCGCCATTTGTTTGAGGGCTTGATCGGGGGGCGTAGGGGCTTTCGAACTCAGGGAACCTGGGGCCGGAACAGCTTCATCCTGAATGTTGATTGTCGCCACATTCAGGTGCAACTGCGACAAATAGCTGTAGTCTGCGGGAGGGAATGTCTGCGCTGGCTCATCATCTGCACAACCCGCAAGACCGAGTGATAATCCCAGAGCGACTGCTCCGAACCAGTACCGTACACCCATCACGCTATTCCCCATGATCTTATTGGTCGTCGCGGCCCAATAGGCTCTTGAAACGCCCGAACAGTCCCTTCTTGTGCGGGGACTGTAATACCGTAGGCGGCTCCAACGGAAGCTCCGGCAAAAAAGACCGACGTTGAACAGGCTCCGATTCCTGAATTTCCGTCACTTCCGGACAGTTATCAGAAGTCTTTTCTGGCTCAGAATCAGCCTGTTTCACAACCGCCGCCGCAGCCGCCTGAGGAACGCGGGGCGTCCGTAGCGACGACGCCTGGCCGACACCAAAATCTTCCGGAAGGAAAGGACGCGCAGCTCTGATGAGACCGGCGTGTTCGGAATGTCGTGCAAACCACTCCAAAATCCAGCCTGGAATCAGAGGCCCTGACGGATTATCGCTAATCAGGAGTGGGCCGCTGGGATAGTAGAACGACGGACGATTTTCAGGTGCCGCTTCGTCCCACACAAGATAGAAAACCGAATTTTCCAGTGCGTCGTGGAAGCGATAGGCTGTCGCGCCTCCCAGCTTCATCTCAATCTGCGCCCGGACAGGCATTGCAGAGAAAGGAGAGGAGACAACCAGAACGTCTGTGCCTCTTCGGGCCGAGAGTAGCGCTTTCATACGCCCTTCTGCCACAGGCTTCCCATCGGGACAGGTCAGGGCTTCTCCGCTATCCGCATGGCCTGCAGCAATGAAAATGGCATGGGGGGCATGTCGTCCCAGCCAGAGACCCGACAGCTCCCGAAAAGCTGTCGAAGGAAGGTCAGTCCTGAAAGAGACAGCATCGTCCCGGATGTCACCGCCAAGCACCCCTTCTGCCAGAGGCCAGAATACCGGGTCCATGCCAGTCAGAAGGCGGTCTTGCACATCCGGGTGAAGCGCCATGACATGACTGCCCTTGTACGCTCCATCCTCAATCCACCAGCAGGCCTGTCGTCCGCTGTCTTCATCCTGAAAGAGAATGACCTCGAACTGGCCAACAATCGGGTGGCGCTCCAAGGCTACCCAGCCTGGATAAAGCTGTTCGACGGGAAGGCCGTCGATCCTGATTCCGTCGAGCAGTGGAAGCGTCATGCAGGTTTTTCTCCAAGCTCATCACGGGTGAAACGGAAGCCGACGTTGCAGAACTCACAGTTCATCGTGATAGCGCCGTTTTCCACCATGTGATCCAGATCGTCTTCGCCAAAGCGCTCCAGAACTGAGGCAAGTCGTGCCCGGGAGCAACGGCAGCCGTAAGCCAGAGCGCGTGGTGTAGCAATCTGAACGTCTAACGTCCCGAACAGACGATAGATCAGATCACCACTTTCGAGTGTTTCGTCAAAAATTTCCTGGTCTCGCAATGTTTCGGCAAACGTGCAGGCCGTTTCCCAGGCATCCTCTGCCTGAGCGGCATTCTCGATGCCGCCTTCATCTGCGATCCGTTCCAGCACCAGAGCACTGGCGCTCCAGCCGTCAACCGTCTTGAGACAGAACAGGCGGATCCAGCAGTCATGCTGTTCGCTGGTCTGAAAATAGTGGACGGCCATCTCAGAGAGGGTTTCACCCGTCAGCTCCACGATACCCTGATGGCGGTCCATATCCGCACCCTGGTCGATCGTGAAGGCGAGGTAGCCGTTACCAAGCAACTCTTTGGGGGATGTCGGTAGCGCTGCAGGGTCAGCATCTTCCGCAAGCCGGGCCGTAAAACGCAGATCGCCTGTATCTGTGGCATCAGCCAGCAGCATGGAGACAGGGCCGTCTCCCTTGATCTGAAGGGAGAAAGATCCCTTGAATTTCAAGGCAGACGCCATGCCCGCAACCAGTGCAAGAGCCTGCCCACCCATGGTCAGGACAGCATCCGGTAGATCATGCCGTGACAGGATGGCGTCTGCCAGCGCTCCGAGTCGAATCAGGCGTCCACGGACGGGAGACTGTGCCAGATGAAATGGCACAATCCCTCCTGAAACGACCATGTTCGGGACGTTGGGGCGTCCCCTGTCAAGAAATGGCGGTGTATCGATCACCCGTTCTCTCTTCCAAGAGCCCAGAGAAGCAGGCCCTTTTGCGTATGAAGGCGGTTTTCCGCCTCGTCAAAAACAACAGACGCCGGGCTTTCGAACACCTCGGCAGTCACTTCCTCCCCGATATGGGCAGGCAGGCAGTGAAGGAACAGGGCATCTGGTGCAGCTTTTGCCATAAGGGCCGCATCCACCTGATAAGGACGGAAGGCAGCAAGGCGCTGATCGCGATCCTTGTCCCCCATGCTGACCCACGTGTCTGTCAGAACAGCATCTGCGCCCACGACAGCCTCGGCAGGGTTCTGGAAGACCTCGATGGAGGCACCATTCTGGCGTGCCCAGGCAACAGCACGCTCACTGGGCGCGAACCCCTCTGGCGTTGCCAGACGAACATTGAATTTGAGCAGAGCTGCCGCTTCCATCAGGGAAGTGGCTACGTTGTTGCCGTCCCCAATCCACGCAAGCGTCTTTCCCGCAATCGGGCCACGATGCTCTTCAAATGTCAGTACGTCTGCCAGAATCTGGATGGGATGAGAGACCGGCGTCAGACCGTTGATGACCGGAACCGTGCTCCACTTTGCCAGCTCACGCAGGTTCTCGTCCTTACCGGTTCGCAGAACAATCACATCCAGAAAGCGCGACAGAACGCGGGCCGTATCCGCAATAGTTTCCCCACGGCCAAGCTGCATGTCTCCTGGTGAAAGGACGGACACCTGGCCGCCCAACTGCCCCATACCCACTTCGAATGAAACACGTGTGCGGGTGGAGGGCTGTGCCAGCATTAGTCCCAGGGTGCGTCCTTCAAGAGGGCGCTGCGGATGCAGTGGGGCCTTGCGATTGTTCTGCAGCGCTTTGATGCGGGCCGACAGATCTATGATCTGTCGGATGACTTCGCCGCTGAAGTCGCGAATATCAAGAAAATGCCGTGGCATCTGCTGTTCCGTTCCTGCTGTCCGGGGGGCAATTGCCAAACTCACGACACTTTCTCCTGTTCTTTCTTATGGGCGGCCGAGTAGGCTTCGGCAGCTTCGATCAATTTCTTGCAGGCGACCTGACAGTCTTCTTCCGTCACAATCAACGGAGGCACCAGACGCAGCACATTATCGCCCGCACCAACGGTCAGCAGCCCGGCCGCCGTTACAAGCGGCATCACTTCTCCAACGGGCGGCACGCAGTGCAGGCCACGCATCAGACCCATGCCGCGGACATCGTCAAAAACGCCCGGTGAACGCTTCACGACATCCCGCAACATGCCTTCAAAGGCCTCTCCAACCTTGCAGATATGCTCCAGAAAGCCGGGGCTGAGAACTTCTTCCAGAACTGTCGTTCCTGCCGCACAAGCTAATGGATTGCCGCCAAATGTCGTCCCGTGCGAGCCAGGTGTCAGATGTTTGGCCAGCTCTTCGGTTGCCAGAACAGCCCCGAGCGGGAAGCCGCCACCAATGCCCTTGGCAATGGAAATGACGTCCGGCTTGATGCCATACCATTCATGCGCAAACAGCTTTCCTGTCCGGCCAACACCGGTCTGGACTTCATCGAAGCCCAGATAGATGCCGTGCTCATCACAGACTGCGCGCAAGGCCTTCATGAAGACTTCGGACGCTGGCTTGATGCCGCTTTCACCCTGAATGGGCTCCACGATAATACCGGCAGTTTCCGGCGTAATAGCCGCGCGCAGAGTATTGGTATTGTTGAACGGCGCATGGTCAAACCCTTCAACAACAGGCCCAAACCCCTTTTGGTATGCAGGATTTCCGGTCGCAGAAATCATGGCCAATGTCCGACCGTGAAACGCGCCGTCAAAGCAAAGAATGCGCGTACGCTCGGGATGGCCGTTTTCGTACTGCGCCCGACGGATCATCTTCACCATGCCCTCGTTCGCTTCAGCGCCCGAGTTGCAGAACAGCACAGAGTCCGCGAATGAGTTCTTCACCAGAAGATCCGCAAGCTTTTCAGCCTGCGGAATACGGTAAAGGTTCGAGACGTGCATGACCTTCGCGGCCTGATCCGCAATGGTCTTTACCAGCTTCGGGTGGCCATGGCCCAACGAAGAGACGGCAATGCCAGCCCCGAAATCCAGATATCGTCGCCCGTCGGATGCCGTCAGCCAGACGCCTTCGCCCTGCTCGAAAGCAAGGTCGGCACGTTTGTAATTGGGCATGAGGGAGGAGATCATGATGATCGTCGATCCTGGATCAGGGTGAATGAAAGCTGCAGAATCGGAAAACCCTGCCCCGGTCGCCCGGGGCAGGGCCAAAGATTCCGCAGACACATACTGTGCGGCAGAAATACGATCCGTCAAACCCCTTGCGGGCAAAGAACGGTTGTCAGGCGCGCCTGTAAACCAGATCCCGCGCCAGCCAGCATCCGACCTTTACCGTGTTGACGCCTGAAGAATCCCGCTCGAACAGCAGCGTCCAATCGCCCGGCGCCGTATGATCGAGCGCCCGAGGGCACGGCAAAACCCAGACGTCCCGTGCCAGTCTCTGAAGCGGTTCCATCCGGCCATTGCCCAGAAAGCCTGAGAAACCGCCATAGACAACGCCACCTGCCAGTTCGATGGTGACTTCCGCCTCATCCAGCTCTTCACAGCGATAAACGCCTTCAAGTGCTTCGATGTCTTCACCAGCGGTTTCGTCACAGGCGGTGAGAATGCCCATGCGGTTTTCACCCGGCCGCTCCATCCGGATTTCGTCTCCCTGACGAACGATCTGGACGCTCGGTGTTTCAGCCCGCGAGGCGGAAACACCTTCCAGCATTTCCGGTACCATCAGATATCGAAGCTTGGCTCCGCCGGGAGCAGGCTCGATTCGCGCGGATAGCCCGGTCTCTCGCTCAATGAAGGTGCCGTACAATTCATGAGGCGGCTGTGTCGCCCGATCCGGCTCATAGGGAACACCCAGTGCTGCTGCCAGGATCTGGCCCGCTGCAACCTGTGCAGGCGACATATGGTTGAACATCACAACGACAGACAGGCGCTCAGACGCGACGTGCAGTCTGTGGGACCGCCAACCCCTAAGCGCGCCACCATGCATCGTCACATCACGTCCGAAAAGTGATGTCCGTTGCAGCCCAAATCCGTAAGGTGCGACTTCACCATCGCGGAAGGTCACCGGCGTTGTCAGACGGTTGTAAAGCCCGTCAGGATCATCGCGCGTCGCATCAATGAAACGCTCCCAGGCAATCATGTCATCCAGCGATGCGCCCAGACCTGCATCCCCGGTCCACCAGATGTTATTGACAGCCGGGCGAAAACCGCTCTCCACGGTTCCTTCATATCCAACAGTCCCGTCCGGCATGGCGCGTGTTTCGGCTGCCAGAATGGCCCGTTCCATACCCACGGGATTGAAAATGGACGTCTGAAGAAGTTCAGCGAAACTCCGCCCTGTCCTGTCTTCCAGAATGTCAGATAGCAGCCGGAAGTTCTGGTTCACATAGGAGTAAGATGTACCGGGCTGGAACTGGAGCGTACGCGTGCCGTCAATAACGCGACGTCCTTCCCGATCCCCGAAAAATCCTTCGACTGGTGCGCCATGCAACATCGCCACAGCCCAGTAGTCACGCAGGCCTGACTGGTTGTGTGCAAGATGAAGCGCCCCTGGCGCTGGCTCATCCAGTTGCGGCAACCGGTCGTCCACATCTCCATCCAGTTCCGCCGGGTCCTGGAAAAGATCCAGCAATACGCCGCAGGTGAACTGCTTCGTGATGGAGCACATGCGGAACAGGGAAGACGGTGTGAACGGCAGGCGCCGCTCCGCATTGGCGTAGCCCCATGTGTGACGGACAAGAACCTCGCCATCTTTCACGACAGCCACAGCCCCACCGGGGCCAGGAAAACGAACAGGAAGGGCGGAGACAGCCGCCTCAAGGCGGGCTGAAAGAGAGTCGCTCATGGCTTGAATGATGACCCTATCCGATCTTGCCGTAAATGCCCTCTTCGCAGCATACTCTTCTGCTATGGAGGACATACCAACAGCTCCCGATTTCAAGGCACTACGCGAAATGGCACTGGCGCACGTGGCTCGCTTTGCCACAACCGAGCATAGCTTGCGCCAGACGCTGGAACGGCGTCTTCGGCGATGGGGCACGCGTGCAGTGCACGCCGGGCTGTCTGAAGAAGATGCCGAAGCCACAATCAGAACTCTTCGACCAGCCGTAGAAGACGTCATTGTCGCCATGACAGAACTCGGAGCCGTCAATGATGCCGGATTCGCCCGCTCCCGTGCCCTGAACCTGACCCGAACCGGACGTTCTCGTAGGGCTGTCGCAGCACATCTGGCCACGAAGGGCGTTGATCAGACGACCACGCAGGAAGCGCTCAACGAATCGCTGGGCGAAAGATCGGATGAAACGGCGCGCGAGGCAGAGTTGGCGGCAGCGCTCGTTCTGGCGCGCAAACGTCGCGTCGGCCCCTTCTGCCGCCCGGACCGTCCGCAAGAGGATCCGGTTCGCGTCATGGGAATCTTTGCGCGCAATGGTTTTTCCAGGGATGTCGTGCAGACAGCCTTGGAAATGGACACTGAAGAAGCAGAAGACCGCATCATCGCTTTCCGGAGCCGCCCATGAAAAAACTGGCACTCTGCCTGCTGCTGTCACTCACAGCCTGTGGCGGTAGTCGCGAATACAGTCGTGCCAGTTTCAACGGGCCGCTCCAGTGCGCACCCTATGCCCGGTCCCGGACAGGTCTTCAGTTGCGGGGCAGTGCGGCATCCTGGTGGCGTCAGTCAGCAGGGCATTATGCCCGGAGCCATGCCCCCATTCCGGGTTCAGTTCTTGTCTTCCGGGCAACGTCCCGGGTGCCGAGTGGGCATGTTTCGATCGTGCGCAGACAGATTTCTTCAAACACGATCCTTGTAGATCATGCTAACTGGGAACCAGGACGCATCGATCGCAATGTCCCCATCACGGATGTTTCACCCAGCCATGACTGGACTCTGGTCCGGGTCTGGTGGGCACCCATTCACGGCCTGGGGCGCCGGGCCTATCCGACCTATGGCTTCGTTTCGGCCTCTGGTCGGGATGATGCGTCCTGAGCGAACGCTTGCACAAACGCCCAAGCCTTGCCACATGAAGGTGTAGCCTTGGCTTTTCGGAGTATTACATTATGGGCAGCATGAGCCCCGTTCACTGGCTGATCCTGGCGGTCGTCCTGCTCGTCGTGTTTGGCGGCGGTGGAAAGATCAGCGGCCTGATGGGAGACTTTGCGAAGGGCATCAAGTCCTTCAAGAAGAACATGGGCGAAGATGAGAACATGACGCCACCTGAAGCCAATCAGGCGCCGGGTCATATCTCGGCCCCCAATCAGTCGCCCGGTTATAGTCAGACGACCACCAACAGCGACACGCACCGCACGCAGGTCTGATGTTGAACACGACGTCTGATACGGCATGGATCGAGGCCGCCGGGCAAATCGTCCGGGCAGGCCAGCGGATGGATCAGCGCGGCTGGGTTCCAGCTACAGCTGGCAACCTGTCCGTACGTCTGGCAGATGGCCGCATCGCCATCACGCGGTCAGGAGGCCACAAAGGCTTCCTGACAGAGCAGGACGTGATCCAGATCACCCCTGAAGGCGTGCCGCTGGACCCGACGAAGCGTGCCAGTGCGGAAACCCTGCTGCATACCCAGCTCTATGCGCATGATCCGTCGATCGGGGCTGTACTGCACGGCCACTCTGTTGCGGCCACTATCCTGTCCATGGATGAACCAACAGACGCGATCACCCTCGCGGGCTATGAAGTGCTGAAGGTTTTCGAAGGGCAGTCAACGCACGACACCAGCCTGGATTTGCCCCTGTTTCACAACGATCAGGATATCGCCCGTCTCTCGACAGTTGTTGCTCCGAAACTGTCGGACATGCGTCTGGGTTACCTGATCCGCGGTCATGGCGTTTATGTCTGGGGTAAAGACATGTTCACAGCATTGGCGCGGCTTGAAGGGCTTGAATTCCTGCTTGCCTGCCATCTCGCCCGTCTCCAGAAGGCACGCTGAACCATGAGCAGACTGACTGTTTATCGGGACGACAGCCCCGAAACGATCCTTCTCGACGTTACCACCCCCGGGGAAATCGCCGAGACCCTGCGTCCGCATAATATCCGTTTCGAACGCTGGACGCCGCCTGTCACGCCTGCAAAAGACGCGACTACGGACGAAATTCTGGACGCATATCGCCCCTATCTCGACACCCTCATGGGTGAAACGGGCGCGGGAAGTGCAGACGTGGTGCGCATCAACGCGTCCACGCCCAATCTGCCAGAGTTGCGCAAAAAGTTCCTCTCGGAGCACACGCACAGCGAAGATGAAGTTCGGTTCTTTGTGCATGGTCAGGGCGCTTTCGTCCTGCACATTCACGGCCGGATCTATTCGGTTCTCTGCACGGCTGGAGACCTGATTTCTGTGCCGGAAGGCATTCCGCACTGGTTTGATGCTGGCCCATCCCCGGATGTGGTCGCTCTGCGCGTTTTCACCGACACAACTGGATGGATCGCGCAATATACAGGCGATGATATCGCCGAGCGTTTCCCCGCAGACGTCTCCACTTCCTCCTGAAAGTCTGACATGATCCGTCTCGTCCTGCTTGATATCGAAGGCACGACCCTGCCGATCTCTTTCGTTCGGGACGTCATGTTCCCTTATGCAGCCAAAGCCCTTCCGGATTTGATCGAAGACCACACAAACCCGCAGGTTGTGGCCGCACGAGCAGATATTGTCATCTCCCATCCTGGAGAAGATCCGTTGAAGGTCTGTCAGGACTGGATGGCCAGGGACGAGAAAGCGGCGCCCCTCAAAACACTTCAGGGCATCACTTGGCGGCAGGGTTTTGAAGATGGCACGCTCCGTGCAGATCTCTACAAGGATGTTCCCCCGGCCCTGAAGGCTTGGTCTGAGGGCGGCCTGCGTCTCGCAGTGTACTCTTCGGGCTCCATTCCATCGCAGAAGCTTTTGTATGGCTATACGAAACAAGGTGACCTGACGTCCCTGTTCGACGGCTTCTTCGATCTTTCCACAGGCGGGAAGAAAGATGCGGCATCCTATACAAAAATTGCAGAAGCTTGCGGTTTAAAGCCGGAAGATATCCTTTTCCTTTCCGACATTGGAGCCGAGCTGGACGCTGCGATAGAAGCTGGTCTTCAGGTCTGTCAGCTCGTGCGCCCACAGGATCACACAGTTCCGCACACGGGTGTTCTTCACGCGGCAGATCTGAATGACGTTACCCAGAAGTTCAGTCTCCCCGCATGACCCTGCACACTGATTGGCGAGATATTCCGAAGGACGCCCGCGGCACGGTTGCCGCTCTAGGGAACTTCGACGGTGTTCATCGGGGACATGTGCACCTGCTGCATAGTCTTCGTGCAGCGCGTCCTGACCATCCGCTCTCCGTTGTGACGTTTGATCCGCATCCGAGAGAGTTGTTTCGCCCTCAGAATCTACCGTGTCGCCTCATGCTTCCGGATGTCCGCGCCAAGGCGCTGGAAGAGCAGGGCGTGGCCCATGTTTTCCAGATTCCCTTCGACAAGGATTTTTCGCGGTTAAGCGCAGAATCCTTTGTTCATGATGTGCTCTTGGGGGCTCTTGGTGTCCGTCACGTCGCCTGTGGCGCAGATTTTGCCTTCGGTCATCGCAGAACCGGCAACACTGACGATCTGGCAGCGCTTCTGACGCCAAAGGGTGTCGGGCTGACGATTGTACCGCAGTTAGTGGATGAGGGCGGCCCTATCTCATCCAGCCGCATTCGCCGCCTTCTTCAGGAAGGGTATCCTGAACGGGCTGCGCTGGAACTGGGCCGACCATGGTCGATCGTCGGGCCGGTCATCCACGGGGATCAGCGGGGACGTCTTCTCGGTTTTCCCACAGCGAACATCCCCCTTCGTCAGCATCTCGAACCCGCACGCGGAGTTTATGCCGTTCAGGTGACACTGCCAGATGGACGGATCATTCCCGGAGTAGCGAATATCGGCCGACGTCCGACCATAAACGATGGACAGGAAAGCCGCCTTGAAGTCCATCTTTTTGATTTCTCGGAAGACCTTTACGGCAAAACCCTGAGCGTTGCTCTGATTGCGCTTCTGCGGGATGAAAAGCGCTTCTCGGGGCTTGAGGAACTCAAGGCTCAGATTGTTCAGGATGCCGAACAGGCGCGTCGTCTTCTCGGGCGCTAGGACGTCTTTTTGAGCTCTGAACTTCAGAGTGTGTCAAGCTCAGGCTACATGGGAATACAGCACCGAGGAGTATATTATTCTCCTTGAGAGCAGATGCCAATTTCTTTCAGGCGTTCCTGAACGCGCTCTTCCAGATTCTGATCTCTTTTGTTCCCCAAAAGGACCAGCTTCTTGCTCATCGCCAGAAGAATGTCAGACGTGGCATCCACAGCAGCCTTGCGCCACCAGCCCAGCGCTTCGTCAATCTGGCCAGCATCCACCAGCGCCGTCGCATAGTTGTGCTGCCCCCGGTAATCTCCGCCTTCTGCTGACTTCCGATACCAGTCCAAGGCTGCCGCGCGATCTTGGGGCACAACCCAGCCTTCTTCCAGAAAACGTGCATACAGGTTCATGGATTTGGCATGGTCGTTGTGCGCCGCTGTTCGAAACAGATGAAGCGCCTTTGGCAGATCCTGGGGCTGCCCGATGCCCCGCATGGTCAGAATGCCCAGATTATAACGGCCCCATTCGTCTCCAGCTTTAGCCGCTGCTGCATAACACCGGGCCGCTTCCTGAAGGTCTTCCTCGCATCCCCAGCCGAATTGAAAACACCGGCCCCGCATATTATGTCCCGGCCCGAACCCGGCCTTTGCGGCAATGGTAAACCATTCCAATGCCCCGACAGGGTCTTTGGGAACATAAATGCTCTCCAGCAGGATCTGCCCCCACTGGACGATTTCCAGATGGTGCCCTTTCAGGGCTTTCTCACGGATGATTTCGATATGAGAAGGCAACGGGGGGGCTGCCTCACGTTCGGGTAGGCGGGAAAAGATTTTGCTGAAAACGCGCTTCATGCCGGGATCACCATCCGCCCTGTCCGAATGCAGAAAATACTGCTGCCGGACTGTACCGCCCCCAGTTCGTTCAGGCAAAGCGCCTGCTGTTTACAGCGACGTTTTTGCCGAAGGCGCAGGTACGATCTGCTGAACGTCGAAACCGTCCTTTTTCAGGAGCGCAGGAAGTCCTTGTGGGCCCGCCATGTGTAAAGACCCAACTGCCACGAACAGGGACTTTCCAGAATCATGAAGGGTCAGAATTTTCTGGGCCATCGCTGCATTTCGCTCATCAATCATGTGGAACGTCTGGCGTTTCTCCTGTGGTGTCCGCTCACATTTGCACCATTGTTTGTACTGGTTCAGTCGCGTCAGATCGCTGTGTCCCCACATCGCAATAAGCTGATCTTCGTCTTTCCGCGCTTCCCCCGACGAAATCTGCTTGATGGTTTCATCAATGAAGGCGTTTTCTTCGGACAGCTTGGGGGAGATCAGGAGGTTACGCTGTGTCTGAACATCTTCGAGAGCGATAACTTCTTTTTTCAGGCTGCCAGCCATTCCTTGAAGGACAAGATCGACGGCATAATCGGGATAATATCCATCCGCGCGCGCAGCTGATGCGGTAAGCCCGGCCGCTTCAAGGCCGATTGCCGTAGTGGCAAAGCCTGCCGTGGGAATACAGAGTTCATCTGCCAGGGCATCGAGTTTTTTCTTCCGCCCGGAAGCAATCAGCCTTTCGCGGTTGGTCGGTTCTTCGGGTTTGCGAAGGGCTGCCAGTGTCTGGGGATCCTGCAGATTCAGTTCAAGCGCAACAGCCTGGCTTTGCAGGATAGCGGACCGTATTAGCGGCCCAGGCATCAACCATTCTTCGCGAGAGGCATGAACAGTGCCGTACAGCCAAGACGTATGACCATCTTTCGTGGCTTTCCACAGAAAACCGCGGTCCTGGGATGTCATCAGAAGATGAGGCAGATCAGATTTGGACGGAACAGCTGCCGGCGCCGGACAACGAGGGGCCTGTGCTACCGCGAGAGAAGGAGCAATCGCCAGGATCGCAGCCAGCCAGAATGTCTTCATGAAAATGCCCCCGTACAGATCTTCTGCCAAAACAGATCATGCTTCTGCCACTGAAACAATCCATGACCAGACCTGTCATTCAATTGTCTTGAAGGCCCGAATAACAGCGTTTTTGGCAGAACATGACGCGGTTTACCCTTAGAAGACTTGACCACATCCCCGCCCAATCTCCATATGGTCCCCCTTATTTTGTGTGAATGACCAAAGTTGGCCCGTCCCATGTCCGACAAGTCCGATACGACCTTCAAAGAACAGCAGGATCGCTACCGCGATACTGTGTTCCTGCCGCGCACCGGCTTCCCCATGCGGGGTGGCCTGCCGAAGCGTGAGCCCGAGACGCTTGCCCGCTGGGCAGCCATGGATCTGGACGGGAAAATCCGTGAGGAAGGGAAGGGACGCCCGGTCTTCACGCTGCACGACGGTCCTCCGTATGCCAACGGGCACATTCATATTGGTCATGCGCTGAACAAGGTGATGAAAGACGTCATCAACCGTGCGCATCGCATGTCCGGTTTCGAAGTCCGCTATCAGCCGGGATGGGACTGTCATGGTCTGCCGATTGAATGGCGGATCGAGGAACAGTACCGCAAGGCTGGCAAGGACAAGGATCAGGTTCCCCTGCTTCAGTTCCGCGCGGAATGTCGCCAGTACGCCGCAGAGTGGGTGAGCAAGCAGGCGGAAGACTTTAAACGCATCGGTATTCAGGCCGAGTGGGCCAATCGTTACGTCACGATGGACTACAGCTCCGAAGCCAAGATCGTTGGAGAAATCGGCAAGTTCCTGCTGAATGGCGGTCTGTATCGGGGCCTGCGCCCTGTTATGTGGAGCCCCGTTGAGAAGACCGCGCTGGCCGAAGCCGAGATCGAATACCACGACGTTGATTCCACCACGATCTTCGTCGCCTTCCCGATCATCAAAGACCCGACGCCGGGTGACGCCCTTGATGGCGTCTCAGCCGTTATCTGGACCACCACGCCGTGGACCATTCCAGCCAACCGTGCGCTCGCTTATGGTCCGGACATCACCTACGTGGTTCTGCGTGCTGACGAGATCACGGAAGCCAGCGTTGTCCCCCAGGGCGCGCGCCTGCTGATCGCGGAAGATCGGGTTGAGGCCTTCTGCGCTGAAACCGGTATCAGCGCGCACCACATTCTTTACACGCTGCCCGGCAGCGCGCTGGAAGGCGCTATTGCCGCTCATCCGCTACGTGGTCGTGGTTATGAATATGACGTGCCGATGCTTCCGGGCGATTTCGTCACGACAGATGCTGGTACGGGCCTTGTTCACATGGCGCCGTCTCATGGTCAGGATGACTTTATCGTCTGCCGCCAATTCGGCATCGAAGTGCCGGAACTGGTGCAGGATGATGGTCGATATGCGTCATGGGTTCCGCATCTCGAAGGCATCCATGTTTTCAAAGCGGCTGACCCGGTCTGCGATCTGCTGACGGAAGCCCGTCAGTCCGCTGAACATGACGACGCACCAGCAACCGGTCTTATGGCGCGCAGCAAGATCCGTCATTCCTATCCGCATTCCTGGCGTTCCAAAGCCCCAATCATCTTCCGCGCCACACCTCAATGGTTCATCGCGATGGATGGGGAAACGAAGCTGCGTGAGAAGGCTCTCAAGGCGCTTGATCCTGTCACCTTCGTGCCTGAGGCTGCCCGTCGCCGCCTGACATCCATGGTCGAGCAGCGTCCGGACTGGTGCATCTCCCGTCAGCGCGCCTGGGGCGTGCCGATTGCCGTCTTCGTTGAGAAGCGAAGCGGTGAAGTTCTGCGTGATGCAGACGTCATGGACCGGATCGTCAAGGCTTTCCACGAAAAGGGTGCGGACGTCTGGTACGACACAGACCCGGCTGTTTTCCTGGGTCCCAACCGTGACCCGGCGGATTACGAACAGGTCTTCGATATTGTGGACGTGTGGTTTGAATCCGGCTCCACGCATCAGTTCGTTCTGGGGCAGGAAGGCCTGAATTTCCCGGCAGACGTCTATCTGGAAGGCTCTGATCAGCATCGCGGCTGGTTCCAGTCATCCTTGCTGGAAAGCGTCGGCACACGTGGCGTCGCCCCCTACAAAGCCCTTGTGACGAACGGCTTCGTGCTGGACGAGCAGGGCCGCAAGATGTCCAAGTCGCTTGGGAACGTCATTGCCCCGGCAGACGTCACGGACTCACTAGGCGCCGATATTCTGCGCCTGTGGGTGCTGAACTCTGACACGAACGAAGATCTGCGCATCGGCAACGAGATCCTGAAGCAGCAAGGCGAACTGTACCGTCGTCTGCGCAATACGCTGCGCTGGCTGCTGGGTGCGCTCGATGGTTTCACGGAAGAAGAGGCCGTTCCTTACGCTGAAATGCCACCGCTGGAGCAGTACATTCTGCATCGCCTCTCGGAACTGCGCGGTCTGATCAGTACGGCCGTAGAGACGCATCAGTGGGTGGGTGTCTATCCGGCCCTGCATGGTTTCTGCACGACGGATCTGTCCGCGTTCTATTTCGATATCCGTAAGGACGCGATCTACTGCGACGCTCCTTCTGATCTGACGCGCCGCGCCTCCCGCACGGTTCTGGATGCTCTGCACCGTGCGCTCTGCACCTGGCTGGCACCCGTGTTGGTCTTCACAGCAGAAGAAGCCTGGAGTGCCCGGTTTGGCGAAGAGAGCAGCATCCATCTGGAGCAGTTCTTTGAGCCTGAGGCCGCGTGGAACAACCCGGAACTGGGCGCCAACTGGGACGAGATCCGCGCCTACCGCCGTCTTGTCACGACCGAGTTGGAAACAGCCCGTCGTGACGGCGTCATTGGCGCCTCTCTGGAAGCCAGTGTAACGCTTCCGATCTCACAGGAAGAAGCAGCGTCTCTTACCAGAATTGACTGGGCAGAACTGCTCATCACGTCCCACGCGGAGATTGAGCTTCTGCCCGGCGAAACTGCTCATGGCGGTCCGCAGGTCGAGCGTGCGCCGGGTCATAAATGCGCCCGTTGCTGGAAGGTCCGGCCGGACGTTGGTGAAAGCGCCGAACATCCGGCTCTGTGCCGTCGCTGCCTCAGTGTGGTGAGTGCCTGATGTCCCTTTGGCAGGAAGGTATGAGCCGTATGGGGCGGCTGGTTCTCGGGCTCGCCCTGCTAGTTCTGGTCCTCGTTCTGGATCAGGCCAGCAAGGACTGGATTCTTTACGGCTATAATTTGCCGGAGAAAGGGTCTGTCCAGATCCTCCCATTCCTGAACTTCACCATGGTCTGGAACCATGCTGTGACGTTTGGAATGTTTGGTGGTCTGGGCAGTAAAGGGCCTCTGGTCTTCTGCACGGTCTCGCTGCTGGCTGTCTGCCTGCTGGTCTGGACCATGACAAAAACGCGCCGGACACTGGTCGCCGGGGCCTGCGGGGCCATCGCGGGTGGTGCCATCGGTAACGTCATTGACCGCCTGCGGTATGGTGCCGTTGTGGACTTTCTGCATGCCCACGCTTTCGGTTGGTCATGGTATGTCTTTAACATTGCCGATGCCGGTATTGTGTGCGGGGTGGCGGTCTGGCTGATTGACTCCCTTCTTGCTGAACGTAACAGCCAGCCGCAGTGAGCAAGGGGAGCTTGCCCCCACGCTGTGCGGACTGTAGGACTATACCCATCATGATTGCGTCCCAGGGTCCCTCAATGCGCCGTAACCGTCTTCCAGTTGCCCGTCTCAGCGTACAGATGGGTGCAATTGCTTCATTCGGCCTGATGCTGTCTGGTTGCTCAGGCAGCGATCTGGAGCGGGCCTTCGGCATGGAACGCTACATGCCGGACGAATATACCGTCACGACGCGTGCCCCGCTGTCCATGCCGCCTTCAGAGAAGATGCAGCTTCCCGGCGCTGCCGATGCGCACCGGCCGGACGAGAGCCCGCGGATGCAGGCTCTTGAAACGCTGTCTCCGGATGCAGCGCTGCACCCCTTTGGCGGCGAAAACAGCAGCGGCCAGTCCGCGCTGGTTGGTCAGGTGGACAAGGCTTCTGGTGCTCCCAACAATGCCGAGCTCGGTGCTGCCGATGCAGGCTTCGTTGACAACCTGATGTTCTGGAAGGGCGGCCAGGCTGGCTCCGTGGTCGACGGGGACGCTGAAAACCGCCGTATTCGTGAGAACTCGGCTCTGGGTCGTAACCCGGCAACAGGTGCCACCCCGACCGTCAAGAAAAAGAGCGGCCACTTTCTGGGCGTGCTGTAAACGGCACTCTCCCGGCCTTCAGGATTGTGAGTCACCGTCCTGTCTGAAAAACCTTCCCTTGTACGCCCGATCATCCGTCGGCTGTCAGGTCATGTTGTTGATCTGATCGCGGCGGGTGAGGTTATTGAACGGCCGGCTGCGGCTCTGAAAGAGCTTGTCGAGAACGCGATTGATGCTGGCGCCACGCGTCTTGTGGTCGCCCTTCGCGCTGGCGGTACAGATCGTATCGATGTCACGGACAATGGTTGCGGCATGACGCCGGAAGAGCTGGACATGGCGGTCCAGCGCCATTGCACTTCCAAATTGCAGGACGAACGTCTCGTTCAGATCCGCACGCTGGGTTTCCGTGGAGAAGCCCTGCCATCCATTGGGGCAAGCGCACGCCTGTCCATTACATCCCGAACAGCCGAATCTGACACGGCCTGGTGCATTCGTGTCGATGGAGGCGTCATTACGCCGCCGCACCCATCTTCCGGTCCGGTGGGTACGCGCATTGTGGTTACGGATCTGTTCTTTGCCACACCAGCGCGACGCAAGTTTCTCAAAAGCCCGCGCGTGGAAAATAGCCACGCCGAATCGGTCATGCGCCGTCTGGCTCTGAGCGCGCCACATTGCGCCATGCGCGTCATATTGGACGATAAGGTCCTGTTTGACCTGCCGGAACAAAGCCCCATCGCCCGGACGGCAACGGTTCTGGAGACAACGCCAGACACGCTGATCCCGCTTGATGAGCAGCGCGGCCATATACGCCTCTCCGGCTTTGCATGCGGCCCTGCCAAAACCAAGGCTACCGGTTCGGGCCAGTTCATCATGGTCAATCACCGCCCGGTTACAGATCCCATGCTGCGGACAGCCATCCGTGTGGCGTATCGTCCCGTCATTGAACGGGGGCGTTTTCCGGTGATGGCTCTTCATCTCAAGGTGCCTCTGGAGCGACTGGATGTGAACGTACATCCTGCCAAGACAGAACTGCGTTTTGCGGATGAAGCTGAAGTCCGGGCACTCGTCATTGGCGGTTTKGGTCGGGCCCTCGGCCATGGGTCCAGCGGTGGAGGCGGAATCCACGCCAGCTTTGGGTCACGTCCATCGCGTCCCTCAATTTCCTACCCGTCGCGGCCAGACGTTCCTGTTGAACTGCCCTCTTTCAATGAGTTCCGGGCAGAACCAGCAGCATCGTTGCCCTTAAGTGTGCCAAAGGCAGCGCCATTCGCTCCCGATCGATCGGGCTTTGCTGAACAGGAAGCCGGTTTTGCGCCAACTGCGCGTGCGCCCCAACCTGTCCCAGAGCATCTTGACGCCTCTTTTCCGCTCGGCGCTTCGGTAGCTCAGGTCTTTGATACATACATTATTGCCGTTGCCCCTGATGGGGATTTGGTTCTCGTGGATCAGCATGCGGCTCATGAACGTCTGACTCATGAGCGCCTGAGAGAGCAGTATGCCAGCGGGACTCTACGGTCTCAGGCGCTCCTTCTGCCTGAAGTCGTGGATCTGCCACGGCGGGATGCTGAGGCTCTACTGGCACGGTCTGAAGATCTGTCCAGATTGGGGATAGACCTCGAATCCTTTGGTGCAGGGAGCGTGCTGCTCCGATCAGTCCCCGCCCTTCTCGGCACAAAGGACGTTCAGGGCCTTCTGCGGGATGTGGCGGATGAACTCGCCAATGATCCGGATCTGGATGCTGGCAATACGGATAGTTTTTCCAATCGTCTGGATGCCATTCTGGCCCGGATGGCCTGTCATGGAAGCATTCGCGCGGGCCGACGCCTGAAACCGGAAGAAATGGATGCTCTTTTGCGGGAAATGGAGCGTACTCCGCGCGCCAATACCTGTTCGCACGGCCGTCCAACCTGGTTAAAATTGACGCGTAGCGAGATCGAGCGTCTTTTCGG
This sequence comes from Gluconobacter sp. P5H9_a, assembly GCF_018812085.1. Classification (NCBI taxonomy): domain Bacteria; kingdom Pseudomonadati; phylum Pseudomonadota; class Alphaproteobacteria; order Acetobacterales; family Acetobacteraceae; genus Gluconobacter; species Gluconobacter sp. P5H9_a. Next base: position 35,255 of record NZ_JACRVW010000010.1, on the reverse strand, counting down.
GCGTATTAAATAGTCGCCCGATTGTGATCCCATTGCTTGATCTGAGGCATGGACGGCGTGCCCTTGCGGGTGTGTCTGTAAGCCTGTCGCTGAACAGGCGTAATTTTGGAACCATGGAGTCCGCTGGCTGCGCTTTGAAGGTAGCAACGCCAGAAACGTTGAAGGAAGAATACAGACATGCCGGCCAGCTCCAGCGGGAACACGGTTTTCCTTGATGCCCTTCGTTCGGTCGTTGGCCGCCGTCATGTTCTGACCAAGCCCAACGCGACTTATCGCTTCCGTAAAGGATATCGGTTTGGGCTCGGCGATGTGCTGGCCGTTCTGCAGCCGGGAAACCTTGTTGAACTGTGGAAAGCTGCCAAGCTCTGTGCTGAAAGCGGCAAGATTATCATCATGCAGGCCGCTAACACCGGCTTGACCGGTGGCTCTACACCGGACGGCAACGATTATGACCGCGAGATCGTCATCATCAGCACGAACCGGCTGGATGGCATCCACCTGATCGGTGAGGGGCGTCAGGTTGTTTGTCTTCCTGGCTCGACCCTGCATGATCTGGAAGAAAAGCTCGCCAAGATTGGCCGCGAGCCCCACTCGGTTATTGGCTCATCCTGTATCGGTGCCTCCGTTCTTGGCGGTGTGAGTAACAATTCCGGCGGCGCGCTGGTCCAGCGCGGTCCGGCTTTTACGGAAATGGCCCTGTTTGGTCAGATGGGGGCAGATGGGAAACTGCATCTCGTCAACCATCTAGGGATCCGCCTCGAAGGTGATCCAGAGCAGATTCTCTCTGCCGTTCAGACTGGGCAGCTTCCTGATAGTGCCATCGACTGGAACGCAGGCCGCGGCCATGACGCGGGTTATGCCCAGCATGTGCGGGACGTGGATGCTGAAACGCCTGCACGCTTTAATGCGGACCCCAACCGCTGGCATGAAGCCGCCGGATGCGCTGGAAAGCTGGTTGTGTTCGCCGTGCGCCTCGACACCTTCAAGGCCAATAAGAATCCAGCAGTATTCTACATCGGGACCAACAGCACGCAGGATCTGGAAGACCTGCGTCGCCATATCCTCACAAGCTTCGATGAGTTGCCAATCGCTGGGGAATATATCCACCGCGACGCGTTCAATATTGCCGAGGTCTACGGCAAGGATACGACGGCCATCATTCGCTACATGGGTACACGGTTCCTGCCCACGTTCTTCGGTCTGAAATCCCGGTTTGATATTGCCGTACAGCGCATCCCGGGCATTTCAGGCCACCTGAGTGACCTCCTTCTTCAGGCGTTCAGTAAGGTCATTCCCAAACAGCTCCCGGCACGCATGTGTGATTTCCGGGATCGTTTCGAGCATCATCTCATGCTCAAGGTGTCAGCGGAGCTCGCAGCGCCCGTCAAAGCGTATCTTGAAGACTGGTACTCAAAAACGTCTGGCGATTTCTTTGCCTGCACCCCGGAAGAAGGCAAGCTGGCCTTCCTTCATCGCTTTGCCGCAGCCGGAGCGGCCATCCGTTACCGTGCCGTTCATTCAAAGACGGCAGAAGATATTGTTGCTCTTGATGTGGCGCTGCGGCGCAATGACCGGGAGTGGTTTGAAACTTTGCCGAAAGAGATTGAAGACAAGATTATCGTCAAACTCTACTACGGCCACTTCTTCTGCCACGTGATGCATCAGGATTACGTGGTGAAAAAGGGCTACAACGCCATGGCCGTGGAGCACTCCATGCTGCCAGGTTTGGAGGCCCGGGGCGCCCGTTATCCTGCCGAGCATAACGTCGGTCATCTTTACGATGCGCCGGAAGAGATGATCGAACACTATCGCAGTCTGGACCCATGTAACTGCTTTAACCCGGGTATTGGCAAAGCCACCAAACGCCGGAACTGGGTCGCTGAAAGCGTCTGATTATCCTTTGCCCGGATGGTTAGTGCAGAGTGGCTTTCCGGGCTGTAAGAACGTTGCCGAGAGACGCAACAACGATACACAAAACGCCTGCCCATCGTGTGATCGACAGCGCTTCGCCCAGAAAGATCCAGCCTGAAACGGCGCCGAGCATGGGCTCCATGCTCAGCAGAATTCCAAGGTCTTTCGGCCGAAGTCGACGCATGGCCATCATGTCGAGGATATAAGGCACGGCCGAGGAAAGAACGGCCACGCTGAGGGCCGCTCCACCTTGCCACGGATGCGTGATGACGGTGGGAATTGTGGGAATCAGGCAGGGGAGAAGAAAAATCCCCGCCGTTGCCATACCCAGTGTTGTCGCTTGCCCCGCATCTAGGATCTTCCCCATGCGTGTGCCTGTGAGGATGTACACGATCCACCCGCAGCCACTCAGGAGTGCTGCACAGACTCCGAATATATCCAGAGCATGGGCAGATCCGGCAACGGCTGCCGTCTCTGGGCGCAGCAGCAGATACAGTCCGGAAATCACAAAAAGTACCCAGCACAGGTCGAGCCAGCGACGTGACCCAGCAAGTGCGAGCGTCAGCGGACCCGTGAATTCAAGTGCAACTACGATCCCCAGTGGCAGGCGAACCAGCGCCACATAGAAGCAGAAGTTCATGACCGCAACAGACGCGCCATAAGGCAGCAGCAGCTTCAGGGCCGCTGGTGTCAGGGTCATGCGAGTCGGGCGCCAGATGGCCAGCAGAATGAGTGCGGCCATACAGACACGCAGCCCCACCATCCCGGTTGGACCAAAGAGCGGAAAAAGCCCCTTCGCCAGAGTGGCGCCGATCTGGAAGGAGGATATCCCCCCGATCAGTAGCCCTACCGCCTTAAGTTGTCCGTATTTTTCAACAGGCTGCACACCAGTGGTCACGTTCAGACGTCAAGATCTTCGACGGAACGGGCGTGCTCCTGAATGAAGCGGAATCGGAGTTCCGGCTTGCGTCCCATGAGGCTTTCCACGCGTTCGCTTGTCAGCGCGCGATCTTCAGGAAGAGCGACCACTCGCAGAAGCGTCCGGCGTGCAGGGTCCATCGTCGTCTGCTTGAGATCCTTCACAGGCATCTCGCCCAGACCCTTGAATCGGGACACCTCAACCTTCGCATTGGACTTGAAGTCCGCCTTGATGCGCTTGTCACGGTCCTGATCGTTCATCGCATAGACCGTCTTTGCCCCATGCGTCAGGCGATATAGCGGCGGCTGAGCCAGATGCAGATGCCCATGACGGATCAGTTCCGGCATTTCGCGATAGAAGAACGTCATCAGAAGGGAGGCAATATGCGCACCGTCGACGTCCGCGTCTGTCATGATGATGACGCGGCCGTAGCGAAGGCGGCTGATGTCGAAAGACGACCCCAGACCGCAGCCAAGAGCTTCCGTCAGGTCACGGAGTTCCTGATTCCCGCGGAGCTTGTCGGCGGTGGCGGAGGCGACGTTCAGAATCTTACCACGCAGTGGCAGAACCGCCTGCGTTTCCCGGTCACGCGCTTGGCGCGCAGAGCCACCGGCCGATTCGCCCTCGACCAGAAACAGTTCGGTCTCGGAGGCGTTCTCGCGGGTGCAGTCTGTCAGCTTGCCGGGAAGACGCAGTTTGCGCGTCGCACTTTTCCGCGCTGTTTCCTTGACTTCACGACGGCGCAAACGCTCTTCAGCGCGCTCCACCATGAATGCCAGAAGGTTATCGGCCTGCTGCGGATTCCCACCGAGCCAATGGTCGATTCGGTCACGCAGGGCGCCTTCTACAAGACGCGAGGCTTCCTGATTGGTCAGTTTGTCCTTGGTCTGGCCCTGAAACTGCGGGTCACGAATAAAGACAGAAAGCTTGGCCGCAACGGCGCCAAGAACATCTTCAGCCGTAATCGCTGCTGCGCGTTTGACCTTGCGCTGGTCCCCCCAGGAACGGAAACCCTTGACCAGAGCGGCCCGGAAGCCCGCTTCATGCGTGCCGCCCTGCGGCGTGGGAATCGTGTTGCAGTAGGAGGTGAGTGTGGATGTGCCAGCTTCCAGAAACGCGACAGCCCATTCCACTTTGCCACCTGTCCGGCCGTCGGCTGCCAGAGGAAGCTCGGCTTCTCCGGCCCAAAGGGGCGTCAACAGATCAGGGTTGGGACCGAGTTCTGCCGTCAGGGCATCTTCCAGACCGTTCGGAAACTGGATCGTGGCTTCGACTGGTGTTTCGTCGTCAGCCTTGATCAGCTCCGGATCACATTTCCACTGAATGATGACGCCACGGAACAGAGCGGCCTTGGAGCAGCAGAGCCGGTACAGGCGGGATGCGGAGAAATGAAGATTCCCGAAGATTTCCGGATCAGGCGAAAATCGGACCGTGGTGCCTCGGCGATTGGGAGCCTTGCCGACTTCGGCCAAAGGGCCAAGCGGCACACCACGGGAGAAATCCTGCCGATAAAGTACCCGGTCCCGGGCGACTTCCACTTCAAGCTTGTCGGAGAGCGCGTTGACAACCGAACTGCCGACACCATGCAGGCCGCCAGACGTATCATACGCCTTGCCAGAGAATTTTCCGCCCGCATGAAGCGTCGTGAAGATCACTTCCAGCGCGGATTTATCCGGGAATTTGGGATGAGGGTCCGTTGGAATGCCGCGACCGTTATCGCGCACCATAAGTGTCCGTGGGCCTTCCAGTCGCATTTCGATGCTACTGGCATGGCCGGCTACGGCTTCATCCATGGCGTTATCGAGAATTTCGGAGGCAAGGTGATGATAGGCGTTATCATCCGTGCCACCGATATACATTCCAGGGCGACGACGAACAGGCTCCAGTCCTTCAAGGACCTCGATATCCTGTGCGCCATAATCCGTGTTGACGGCGCCTTTGCGGCCGCCAGTCGCCTTGGTATTTCCTGCTTTGCCTGACTCGAACAGATCGCTCATGTCTGCGTTGTCGCCGTCCCAGTCCGGAACGTCAAGAGAACGCTTCCGGATGGAACAGAACGACTGACTTTCGGCAGCAGATCAGGCGCGGTGCGTGCGACGCGTCGTGGTGCTTTTGGTTGTGCCATGGCGCGGGCGACGGTCAACCGTGGCAGGTGCTGCACAGCTCTCATAGGACGCAGGCTGGGCGACATCTTTGGCTTCGGCGTAGTGAGCCAGATCAGATCCTGTTTCCAGTGCATCAATCTCATCGAACATGGCTGTGCGCTGTTCACAGAAGACCGTGCCGGACTTCAGGCCACCAAGGGACTGCACATCAGCCAGCTGCGTGATGTAATCATCGTGAGCTGCCTGAGCGCGGCGGCCGTATGTGGTGCGGAAATAGCCATCAAGGCGCTTTTCCGCGTCCAGAAGGGACGGGCGGAACTTGGCAACGAACGCGTTGTAGCGATCCTGCGACTTGCAGGAGAGAGCCGTTACCATCAGTTCGGACTTCAGGCCCGCGACGTCAAAAGCTTCATGAGCTGGGGAGTTGCCGCACTCAGCTGCGAAAGCTGGCGTGGCATGAGCGGCGAACAGTGTTGTGCACGCCAGGCCAGCACCAGCCAGACGGACGAAGGAACGACGGAAAAACGAAGGCATCGACAAACTCCACAAGGCCGGGACTGATGGCCGGAAACAGACAGACAGCATAATCCGGGCTTGCGGCCCGCGGAAAGATGAATCCGCATGTGAGAAACGTGCGGCAAGCTCTTTACCTGCAACATAATTTCGTGGCGGAAAATGGGCGTTCGCGTTCTCAATTGTAATTTATCACGCCGACCGCAGAAAAAGCCCTGAAAGTGCGCATAAGGGAGACGGACAGGCTTTCACCCCGCCTCGTCCTGTTCTACATGCGAACGTCTATCTTGTCGCGGGAAGCGCGGCATTAAGTCTGTCACGAGCGTTGGAGTTGACCGTGCGCCTGCGAGGTTCCGTCATTACCCTGGGATCGGCCTTTGCCTTTTCCCTGCTTCTTTCCGGCTGCGCACAGCAGGCGATCGTTCAACGCTCTGTGACGCCGAACCCCTTCGGCTACCAGAAGGTTTCTGCAGTCTGCCACGTCTCGCCGGTCACAACCGCCGCTGATGGCACGATGAACGTGGACATGACCGTTCGCAGTGACGATGGCCTCTGCGCGATCTCCGTGCAGAAGTCCTTCGGCAGCAGCTATTCCTCCTTCGGTGTGAATCCTGCGCCGTCACATGGCAAGGCTTTCCTCTACAACTACGATGGCCACACCTACGTGAACTATACCCCTGCAACGGCTTATGCTGGTGCAGACACGTTCACGGCGGAGCTGATCCCAGGTGGTGGCAAGAAGCGCGAACACCTCGTTGTACACATCACTGTGGACGCGACCGGCGTTGTTGTTGCCAAGCCTGCTGTTACGGCACCGACGCCGAAGGCTGCTACAACCACCACGAAAAAGAAGACAGCTACGCGTCAGACGACACGTCGCAAGCACTGAAGCTCTTCAGCTTCGTGACGAAAAAGGCGGGGTTTATCCCCGCTTTTTTTGTATCATTTTTACCGGATCAGACATGAAAAAAGCCGGCGCCCAGTCAAGGGCGCCGGCTTTCAAGGCCGTTTAAAACGTAAGGCTAAACCTTACTTGAAATCGATTTCAACGCGGCGGTTCTGAGGCTCACGAGCATTCGGGCCTGTCGGGACGAGGGGGTGAGCCTCGCCAAAGCCCTGCGTGGAAATTAGGCCAGCTGCCACACCGTCACGGATCAGCTCAGCCTTCACACTTTCGGCGCGACGGTTGGAGAGGCCGAGATTGTAAGCCTGACCGCGTGCCCCTGGCTGGGCAGCGGACGTGTCCGTATATCCGCTGACTTCAATATGCGTGACCTGGGTCGAAGTGGAGTTCTTGGCAGCTTCAGCCACCACAGACTTCGCACGTTCGCTCAGAGCCGCCGAATCCCAGTCAAAGAAGACGAGATACGTGCGTGTCGGGGCTGGCGCGGGCGCAGCGATCACTGCTGGAGCCGGTGGTGCAGGCGGCGGAGCCGGGTTGAACTCGTAACGCAGGCCTAGGAGCAGCGAGTGATTGAAGTTCGTGCGGGTATCGCGGTTGCCCGTGGAAGAGCCATAAGCCTGTTTCTGGTCCCAGCCGCCGTAAACGCCTGTTGCCGTAGCGTGATGACCGTTAGGCCCAAGCAGGGAGTAGAAACGGTATTCTGTCGTGGCGGAGAGACCAACCACCCAGGGAACAGGGAAGGACAGACCGAAGATGCCCTGATAGGCGAAGTTTCCTGCCGTACCGGTGACGTGCTGGTCGAATGCACCGCTGGGTGCATGAACATAGGTGTTCATGGACTGCCAGCCGTAGCCTACACCTGCGCCGAAATACGGATAAACCCAGGACTGCCCGATATCCATGTCAAATAGGGCATTTGCCATCACGCCGTAGCTCTGCTGGCGACCACCGACAGAAGACGGGAACAGGCTGCTCTTGAACTGCTGGAGACGATTGTTGCGGTAATTTCCCTCAACCTCGACCCGGAACCCGTTTCCGAGGCCCCAGCCAACGCTGCCGAGTCCCGTGACGCCTGCCTGATAGTGGTCACGGCCGCTCGGGAAGACAGGAGAAAGACGGACTGTCTGATCCTGGTTGAAGCTCGCGCCGCCAGACCCGGAAACGTACAGTCCCCTGACCGGCTGCGCCTCTGCGGCCCCCATGACCAGCATCGAAACGCCTGCAGTGAGCCCGGCCCGGGCAAGCCAGGTCCTGAAAACGGATCGCTGCATCATGTCATTTCTCTCCAACCAACCCAATTTGAAAGTCTTCTTGCCGAAACTACAGGCGATGGCAACGCGCCGAACCCTTTAATGGGTGATGCGAAAGTTTCACAATGGGCATGTTCGTCGCCCAGTGTGTCCTCCCTCCCACAGTTCAGTGCATCACGTCCAGATCTGCGCGACGCGAACCAAGTGTTCGTTCCAGCGGCGTGGCTACATTCCGGACTTCCAGTTCAATGACCCAGAGGTCCGGATCATAACGACGCTGGCGTTCCAGATAGTCTTCCAGTCCGGCAGCACCTTCAACGTCTGCCCGAATCCAGTCCGAACCATTTTCACGGAGGAGGGCGACATTGTCGTCGCGGTCCCTGAGAACGATCAGGACGGCTCCGGCATCCTCATCACCTTTTTTCAGGACCATGGCGGACGTGCCGTCGGAAGAAATCCGTCGCATCACGGCGCGCACCCAGAGACCTGTTTTTAAACGTGCACCCATGAAAGTTCCGTCCATATCCTGAAAAGTTAGTGCAGAGGTGCGGTATTTTCGTCAGGGACAGCTTCAAGCGCTGCCCTGTAGGCCGAAGCAGAAGACAGCATGAATCTTGCCGTGTCCATGTCTGCGTCTGTCCCAATCGCTGCCGGGCAATGACGTCGAATGTCCAGAATTCGGGCAACAGGAACGGGGTAGCGCGCTGCTCGAGCCATCTGAACGGCTCCTGCCTGCGGGGCATTCCCGTTTTTCAGAGCGTCAAGCTGGGCATGCAGGTCATCGCTCCCCCGGGAGGTGCAAACCTGAGGCATGACGCCCAGACCTTGAATGGGCCAGCCCAGCGGGGCCTGATTGCGGCTCCATGTCACGAACAGTTCGCCGCCATTGGGCATCTGGCCAATCACCTGAACCAGACCCTTGCCCAAGGTCTCGCTGCCAATGACGACGGCGCGGCGATGATCGGCCAAGGCTGCGGCAAGAATTTCCGCTGCGCTTGCTGTGCGACCATCCACGAGGATGACAATCGGCGCTCCACTTGTCATGTCGCCGCCTTGAACGGCCCAGATGTGATTGGCCTGAGGATCGCGGCCATGCGTCGTGACTGCTACGCCATGATCAAGGAACAGGGCGGCAGCCGTAACAGCCTGTTGAAGAACGCCGCCACGATCCCCGCGCAGATCAATGATAATCCCCGCAGGGCGCTTTGCTTTGCCTGCTGCCTGCGTGGCACCAGAGCCATCAGGTGTGTCATCTTCCACCACCTGATCGAGATACTGGCTGATTTCCTCAGCCGTCTGGGTCGAAAAGGAAGTGATTTTCAGAAGCGTGTATGTATCCACCGTAGCCGCGAAAACGGTTTCAGGCGGAACCTGCGCTCTCATGATCTTCAAGGTTGCCGGACGTTTTCCCTTGGACGCGAGAGCCAGAGAAACCGCCGTACGTTCGTTGCCTTCCAGCCAGCTCTGCACAGTGTCCGGAGACTGACCGTGGGTCGACTTTCCGTTCACCGAGATCAGGCGCTGCCCCATGTCCACCCCAGCCTCCCAGGCGGGCCCGTTGGCATTCACAGCCGTCACGACGATCGAATGGCCTTGCTGCCCCAGTGTTAGGCCCACCGTACCGCTCTGACCCGTGCGTCGTGTCCGGTCCGCGACAGCCGGCGTTGGTCCCAGATATCGCGAATAGGGGTCCATGTGGTTGAACAGCTCATCAAAGAAACCCTGAAGCAGCGCATCATCGCCTGCCTCCCGGATTGTGGATGAATGAGTCCAGGCAGAGTCCATGGCGGCAGTTACAAGATCTGCCCATCCGGTGCGGTTGTTGTCGGCGGGAAGGGAGCGCTTGAAGAACAGCTTCTGACCGCGCGTCAGCGTCACGGTTTCAGGTGTGTGCTGACCATCGTGGTCCTCGGCAGGGTTCGTTGTCACGATAATCGTAGGATCAATCGCCGTCAGACCGTCCAGCCCCCAGATGCAGAATTCGCGGGGGGGGTGAGCGTCCAGGGTCCGAGGGGCCAGAAACCCGAGAGCTGCCACGAGAACATCCCTCGTTACCCCGGCAGAGAAAGCCGGTGCAGCCTCAGGAGCAGTAGGTGTGCTTGCTGGCGGCGTGCCTTGGGCCAGAACTGGCCGGACGGGTGCCCCCAGCGCCAGCGTGACAAGGCTGAGGATAAAAACCGGGCGGCACGCCGTCTCGCGAATATGCGACAGAAACAGGATCATGGGACGTGCGGCATGGCGCAAAGAGGGGTCCTTGAGGAGAGGCGGAAAGAAGGAAGTTGTTACCCCATCCATCTTTTGACCACGCCACAAACTTCGGCCCCGGTAAAGACACACCAATGACATTGTTGGAGGGTGTGCAAGTGAGTCACACCCCCTCAAGAGTAACGGTTCAGGCGTCTGAGGAAGGGTCTGCCGCCGTTTTCCGCTTTTTCGTTGCAGACCCGGCTGTTTTCCGCGCCGTCGAAGTTTTTGTTGTGGCGCGGGTCGTCTTTTTCTTCGGAGCTTCTTCGGCAGAAGTTGCATCCACATCTGAAGTTTTTTTGCTTTTTGCCGTTTTGGCTGGAGCCTTCTTAGCAGTCGTCTTCTTGGCTCCACCCTTCAGAGGCTTACCTTTCTCCGCCAGAAGCGCCACGGCCGCATCGAGCGTGATGTCGTTCATGTCCTGATCTTTGGGGAGATTGGCGATCAACTGGCCATGCTGCGCATACGGACCAAAACGACCCTTGCGGATCATGACCGGCTCACCGTCCTTGGGATGTGCTCCCAGGTTGCGGATGGAGGCGAGCTTCTTCGCCAGGCTGTCGACTGCCCGGTTCAGCCCAACCGTCAGGACGTCATCGTCCTTGTCCAGCGTGCCGTAGATCGCACCCATCTTCACATAGGGCCCAAACCGTCCAAGGCCAGCTTCGATCTTTTCCCCTGTTTCCGGATGTATCCCAACCAGGCGGGGTAGGGACAGAAGTCCCAGAGCCTGCTCCATGGTCATGGTGTTGCCGTCCAGCCCCGTGGGAATGGTTGTACGCTTGGGCTTGGCCTTCTTGTCTTCCGGGTTGGGTTCTCCCTGCTGGACATACAGTCCATAGGGCCCACGACGGATGGTGATGTCCTTACCGGTGTCCGGATGCTGGCCCAGAACCTTGATACCGTCCTTGAGGCCCTCATCCGCACCGTCATCAGCGACCAGACGTCGCGTAAATTGGCAGGTCGGATAGTTGGAGCAACCGATGAAGGCGCCAAACTTGCCAAGACGCAGCCCCAGACGGCCTGTGCCGCAGGATGTGCAGACCCGAGGATCAGTACCGTCGTCCTTGGGCGGGAAGAAGTGATCGCCCAGATCTTCATCCAGAGCGTCAATGACGTCCGAGATTTTCAGATCTTTTGTCTGATCTACGGCTGCCGAGAAGTCATGCCAGAAGGCTGCCATGACATCGTGCCAGTCAGCCCGCCCACCGGAAATGTCATCCAACTGTTCTTCAAGAGACGCTGTGAAGCCGGTATCGACGTAACGCTCGAAAAAGGACGTTAGGAATGCTGTGACAAGGCGCCCTCGGTCTTCCGGCAGGAAGCGCTTTGCTTCCAGTCGAACGTAGTTACGGTCCCGCAGAACGCCTAGAACAGAGGCATATGTGGAAGGACGACCGATGCCGATCTCTTCCATTTTCTTGACCAGAGACGCTTCGGAGTAGCGCGGCGGCGGCTGGGTGAAGTGCTGTTCAGCATCAACAGCCGTCGTCGCGACGCGGTCCCCTTCCTTCATGGCAGGAAGCAGCTTGCCGTCGTCGTCTTCCGCCTTCGAATCGTCCTTGCCTTCGATGTAAAGCTTCAGGAAGCCATCGAAGGCAATCGTCGAACCCGTTGCCCGGAGCAGTGTTTGTCCGCTGGCATCCGCCAGGGTGACTGCAACCTGATCAAGCTCGGCAGATTGCATCTGTGACGCAACGGCGCGCTTCCAGACCAGTTCATACAGCCGCCGCTGTTCAGGAGACAGCGCATGAGCGACCTGTTGAGGTGTGCGGAACACATCCGTAGGGCGCACGGCTTCATGCGCTTCCTGCGCGTTCTTGGCTTTGGTCGAATAGGCACGCGGATAATCCGGCACGTACTCGTCCCCAAACGCCTTGCTGATATGTCCGCGAATCGCGCCGATTGCCTCTTTGGCCATCGTGACGCCATCGGTTCGCATGTAGGTGATCAGACCGATCGTCTCACCACCAAGATCTACGCCCTCATAAAGCTGCTGGGCCGTGCGCATCGTTGTCTGCGCGCTCATGCCAAGCTTGCGGGAGGCTTCCTGCTGAAGCGTAGAGGTCGTGAATGGCGGCGGTGGGTTGCGCTTTGTCCGTTTGCGCTCGACAGAGCGAACGGTGAACTGACCTGCCTGTACGATGTCACGAGCCTCAAAGGCCAGCTGTTCGTTATTGAGATCGAACTGGTCGAGTTTGTCGCCACGCAGATGGGTGAGGCGCGCCTGAAAAGCGGCTTTCGCCGGAGTATTGAACCCGCCAGTAACGGTCCAGTATTCCTTCGGCTTGAAAACCTCGATCTCGGCTTCACGCTCGCAAATGAGGCGGAGCGCCACGGACTGCACGCGGCCGGCACTCTTGCTGCCCGGCAGCTTACGCCAAAGCACTGGCGACAGCGTAAAGCCCACCAGATAGTCCAGCGCACGACGGGCCAGATAAGCGTCAATCAGGGGCTGATCCAGCTCACGTGGGCCAGCCATCGCAGCAGTGACGGCAGATTTCGTAATTTCGTTGAAGGTGACGCGATGAACGTCGATTCCCTTCAGGAGCTTCTTTTCTTCAAGGACACTGCGCACATGCCACGAGATTGCTTCACCTTCGCGATCCGGGTCAGTGGCCAGATAGAGGTTCTTTGCTCCCTTGAGAGCCTTGGCAATGGCCGCAATCTGTTTGGCGCCCCGGTCGTCCGTTTGCCAACTCATAGCAAAGTTCTCGTCCGGGCGTACGCTCCCGTCCTTGGGCGGCAGATCCCGCACATGGCCGAAGGAAGCAAGAACGGTAAACCCGCTTCCCAGATACTTGTTGATCGTCTTGGCCTTTGATGGGCTCTCGACTACCACAACGTCTGTCATTGCCACTCCGGTCTTCCGCGTCACTTCCTGTTCGGCTGTAACGCCACGCGCCCGCCGGGCACGAACTCCACGACACCCCCAAGCTCAAGCTCAGTCAGTGTCGACAGTACTGCCGAAACGGAGAACTGGCAGCGGCGCATCACCTCGTCAACTGTTACCGGTGTCATGGAGAGAAGCGGAAGCACCTCAGACAGTACAAGATCGGGGTCTTCCCAGTGATCCTCCGCACTCACATTCCATGCTGTGTAAGGTTCTGAAAAGCCTTGCAAAATACCAGGTTGGTGCGGCTGCTTTACCCATGGAGGTGAAAGGGGAGCCGGGAGCTTGGAAGGGAGGCAAGAAAGAATATCCTGCACATTTTCCGTGAGCGTCGCTCCGCGTCGTAAAAGCTCATTGCCGCCGCGAGACCGGGGATCGAGTGGCGAGCCCGGAACAGCATAGACTTCTCTGTCGTATGAGATCGCCAGACTGGCCGTAATCAGCGTTCCGGAATGCAGTGCGGCTTCCACAACAACGCATCCGAGAGAGATCCCGGCAATTAGCCGATTGCGGCGAGGAAAGTGCCGTGCCTGGGGAACGGTACCCAATGGCGCCTCTGTCACCAGGCACCCGCGTTCGGCAATACTGGCCTGCAACTTTGCATTTTCTGGCGGATACACGTGATCCAGCCCTCCAGCGACAGCCGCCGCCGTCAGGCCGGGATAAAGGGCTGCCTCATGAGCCGCCGAATCGATCCCACGGGCCAGACCTGAAACAACGCAGATTTTCGAGTCCGTCAGCTCGGCAGAGAGGCTCTCGGCCATGCGAATGCCCGCAGCAGAAGCATTGCGTGCTCCCACAATGCCGACAGAGCGCAGAGAGAGTTTAGCCGGATCTCCCTGAACAAAGAGCACAGGTGGAGCGTCTTTGATGAAGGACAGCATCAGGGGATAATTGGCGTCCCCCCGGATCAAAACATTTCCGCCCATTTTCCGGAGGGTTTCAACTTCATCGGCCATCTGGTTAGCCGATGGAATAACCGGAAAATCCAGACGACCAGCCTGACGCATCCGTTCAGGAAGTGCGGAAAGAGCAGCAGTCGGGCTGCCATATTGGCAAAGCAGCCTGGAAAAATTGATCGGACCCACGCCCGGCGTGCGAGCAAGACGCATCGCGTCGAGTCGCTCTTGATTAGACAACCGGAACGGTGGAGCAGAAAACGTCGTCATGTTCTCGCTCCTATCCGAATTTCATTAACGGTTGCTTAAAATCAGGATGATTTTGTCTTGGCGTTCACTCGAGGTTCGTTGCCCGTCAGCAGACGGACTATATTGCTATAGTGTCGCACCCAAATCAGGAGGGCGATGAGAAAAGTCGCGACAGGAATGGGAGAACTAGCACCCCGGCCCAGCACGACAACCATCAAAATCGGCGCGACAAGAAATGCTGAAAGCGCTCCAGCTGACGAAATCCGGCTTATCCGCGCTACGGCGAGCCAGACCACGCAGCACGCCACACCAACAGGCCAGCACAAAACCCAGATTGTCCCGAGTCCCGTGGCAACACCCTTGCCGCCCCTGAATCCCAGCCAAACGGGGAAACAGTGTCCGACCACCACCGAGACTGCCGCTACGGCCATGGCGAGTGACGGCGGGCCACCACCGAACCGAAGCGCCAGAAAGACGGCCAGCGCCCCTTTAAGGGCATCCAGAAGAAGGGTAGCCGCAGCCAAGCCCTTACGACCGGTGCGTAAAACGTTCGTGGCGCCGATATTGCCAGAGCCGATCTGGCGAATGTCCCCGCCGCCGCTGAGGGCGGTCAAAATCAATCCGAACGGAATACTGCCTAAGACATACGCGACTGCAGCAACCAGCAGCAGGTTGGGATGAGACAGCGTCATGCCAAGCCCTCAGCCGTGAAGACCTCACGGCCTCGTCGGAAGGTCCGCAGGACCTGTCCTGTCAGCTTCTGACCATCAAACGGCGTATTCTGAGCCCGGCCCGGTAGTTCGCCAGCCGTCACTTCCCAAACGGCATCAGGGTCGAACAGGCAGAGATCGGCATCCTGACCAATTGCCAGTGTTCCAGCCGAAATGCCCAGAAGAGCGGCAGGAGCACAGGTGACAAGACGCAGGGCATCCATCAGAGGTAGTCCTGCGCCCAGCGTAACACCCAGGAGCGTGACAAGACCTGTCCCACCTGCACGCGCCTGCGCGAACGGAAGACGTTTGTCATCCGCATCTGCCGGGGCGTGATCAGATGCCACGGCGTCAATCGTACCATCAGCAAGGGCCGCACAAACCGCTGCCCTGTCTGATTCCGCACGGAGCGGTGGGGAGAACTTCGCGTAGGTACGGAAGTCCCCAATGTCTTCTTCCGTCATGGCGAAATAAGGGGGCGCTGTGTCACATGTTACTTTGACGCCACGTGTTTTAGCTGTTCGGATCAGATCCAGCCCTTCGGCCGTAGAGACGTGCGCGAAATGCAGTCTCGCCCCAGTCATCTCGGCCAAACGAAGATCGCGGGCAATCATGATCGCCTCAGCAGCGGCAGGAACCTGCGGCAGGCCTAGCCGGACCGCCAGCGCACTGGCGGTCGCGCAGGCGCCTTTTGCCAGCGAAGGTTCTTCCGGGTGCTGCACAACCAGCGCGTCAAGAAAGCGCGAATAGGACAGCAGATTGCGCATCTGCTTGGCGTCTGTGATAGCACGCGTGCCATCGGTGAAGGCAACAGCTCCTGCATCCTGCAACAAGCCCAGCTCAGCCATGTCTCCACCCTCACAGCCGCGCGTCAGCGCGCCATAAGGGTGAATGGAGACCATACCCGTCTCTTCGCCGCGCACCTTCAGAAGATGCACCAGAGCCGGATTATCGATCGCTGGAGAGGTGTTGGGCAGAACGGCCATGGTGGTAATCCCACCCGCTACGGCAGCCCGTGCGCCTGACTTCACACTTTCTCGGTATTCGAAGCCCGGTTCACCCAAGGCAACACGCATATCCACAAGCCCAGGGCACAGAACTGCACCCTGACCATCAATCACGCGCGCGCCTTCTGGCGTCTCGGGGCTGTCGATAGCGGCGATGTGGCCGTCTTCAACCGTCAGGCGTCCGATGCCATCTCGGTCAGATGCTGGATCGACCAAACGGACATTTTCAAAAACAGTAATCGTCATGAGGGCACCCGTGCGCGTGACAGGCGATCAAGAACGGCCATACGCACCGCCACACCCATTTCCACCTGTTCAGCAATCACGCTCTGGTCCGAATCTGCTACATCAGAGGCAATCTCGACACCTCGGTTCATGGGGCCAGGATGCATGACCAGCGCACCCGGGTTAGCCAGTGCCAGACGGCGGCTATCCAGACCGAAAAAGCGGAAATACTCGCGCGAACTTGGTACGAGACCGGCGCCCATTCGCTCTTTCTGAAGCCGCAGGGACATGACGACGTCTGCGCCCTTCAGGGCCTCGTCCATATCCGAATACAGCGTGACGTTCCCAAGCTCTGCCATGGCGGACGGTAGAAGCGTTGGCGGTCCAACCAGGCGGATCGTATTTCCCATTGCGGTCAGAAGATGGATATTGGATCGCGCTACCCGGCTGTGACCCACATCTCCGCAGATCGCAATAATCAGACCTTCCAGCCGCCCGAAATGGCGCCGAATGGTCAGAGCATCCAATAAAGCCTGAGTTGGATGTTCATGCGTGCCATCGCCAGCATTCACCACGCTGGCTTCGACCTTCTGTGACAGCAGGGCCGGTGCGCCGGACTGTCCATGACGCACGACCAGAAGATCGCAGCGCATGGCATTCAGCGTGGACGCCGTATCCAGCAGCGTCTCGCCCTTGTTTACCGAACTGGTCGCGACCGTCATGTTGATGACGTCTGCCCCCAGGCGTTTGCCTGCCAGCTCAAAACTGGTGCGGGTACGGGTGCTGTCCTCAAAGAACAGATTGATGACTGTCCGGCCCCGCAATGCATCACGTGGTGCGGAACGGGAACGGCTCAGGAGTGCATAGCTCTCCGCCAGATCGAGGAACGGAGCAATTTGCCCCGCTGTTAGCCCCTCGATTCCCAGCAGATGCCGGGGGACGGATGGCCGCTCAGGCACTGAGAACACTCGCAATGCGGGCCAGAACCTCGTCACGGCCAAGAGCGGCCAGCGTCAGGTCAATGCCGGGAGATGTCGTGGACCCTGTCATGGCTGCCCGGAGCGGCTGAGCTACGGACCCAAGCTTCAGTTCGTTCTTCTCGGCATAGGCGCGGAGGACACCATCGATGGCTTCCGCTGTGAAATCCGGCAGAGCTGCCAGATCATGCCCGACGCCTTCCAGAACCTTGCGACCGTTCTCGTCCAGCAGCTTCTCAGCCTTGGGCGTGAAGGTCAGAGGCAGCGTGAAACCTGCGAAGGCAGCGTTATCCGTCAGCTCGACCAGCGTCTTGGCGCGTTCCTTGAGGCCGGACATCATGGCCAGAACACGGCCGCGCGTCCGGTCATCAGCAACAACGCCTTCACGGCCTTGCAGACGCTCCAGAACATCGTTGGTCAGGCGCTCATCGTCAGCCTGACGCATCCAGACACCATTGAGATGTGCCAGCTTCACATAATCCATACGGGACGGGGAACGACCGACGCCATCCAGATCGAACAGCTTGATCTGCTCTTCACGGGACAGAACCTCAGCATCACCATGGCCCCAGCCCAGACGGAGCAGGTAGTTGCACAGGGCTTCCGGCAGATAGCCTTCCTCGCGGAAGTCCACGACGGACTGCGCGCCGTGACGCTTGGACAGCTTGGCGCCATCCGGGCCATGAATGAGCGGCAGGTGAGCGAAGTGCGGCAGATCCCAGCCCATTGCGCGGTAGATCATGGCCTGACGGAAGGTGTTCGTCAGATGGTCATCACCGCGCATGACATGGGTGATCTCCATGTCATGGTCATCACAGACCACGGCGTGCAGGTAGGTCGGCGTACCGTCGGAACGCAGGATGATCAGGTCGTCCATTTCCACGTTCGCAACGCGGACTTCGCCCTGTACCAGATCCTTGATGACGGTCTCGCCTTCACGTGGTGCCTTCAGGCGAATCACATAAGGCGCACCTTCCGGCGCTTCGGACGGATCACGGTCACGCCAGGTGCCGTCGTAACGGGGCGGACGCTTCTCGGCCATGGCCTTCTCGCGCATGGCCGTCAGTTCTTCTGGCGTGCAATAGCACTTGTAGGCTTCGCCTTTGGCCAGAAGCTCAAGAGCGACTTCCGTATGGCGGTCTTGACGGGCTGACTGGAAAACGGGCTCGGCATCGGCCGTGATTCCCATCCAGGCAAGGCCGTCAAAGATGACGTCCACGGCACGTTGGGTGGAACGTTCCTTGTCAGTGTCCTCAATCCGCAACAGGAATTCGCCACCGTGATGGCGTGCGAAGAGGAAATTGAACAGAGCAGCCCTGGCATTACCAACATGCAGCAGGCCCGTAGGGGAGGGTGCAAAGCGCGTACGGATGGTCATGCGGCTCTCATATCATGGTCGTGCGGCACGGACCATCCGCATCATTCGACCTCGGATTGTGTCACTCTTTTGCAAGGCGTTGCCTTTGAGTGTCACAACGCCGTTACATGAAGAAAAACCCGGTTTTTCAAGCGTGTGTGATTTCCTGCACCAAGGACGCGTTCCCTATCCTGACTCCAGTATTTCCACTGGGGGTGATCATGGACAGGCGAGATTTCAACGCCATGCTGACGGGGGTCGGGCTGACTCTGGGGAGTGGCCGCATCGGGAAGGCCGCTGCGTCTTCCGCACGCGTTGAGACCTTCATGCTCCGTTCAAACGGATGGGTGCCCAACAACGAGCGTCTGCCCGTCATTCTCTATCGGAACGTGCTTGAGAGCGGCGTGGGCCGTGAAGACGCCTATGAGCAACTGTTCGGTCAGAACGGTTGGCCTGCGAGATGGCGGAACGGGGTTTATTCCTTCCATCACTATCACAGTCTGGGCCATGAGGTTCTGGGGTTCTCTAACGGTTCCGCCAGATTGATTCTTGGTGGCCCTGAAGGGCGGGAAGTCGAGGTGCGCGGTGGCGATGTTGCACTGCTCCCGGCAGGAACCGGTCACTGTAACGTCGGTTCCACAGACGATTTCACAGTCATCGGGGCTTATCCGCCGAGCCAGTCTTTCGACATTCTGCGGAGCGCGCCATCTGCGGAGCAACTGGCTCGGATCAATGCGCTGACTTTCCCTTCGATTGATCCCGTCCAGGGTAAGGGCGGTTCTCTGTCCCGAGAATGGCACCCTTCATGAAGAATTTTCCTCTCCGCAGACGCCCTTTCCTGGCCGCTGTTGCCGGACTGGCTGCCGTTGGCAGCGCAGCAATGGCCGACTCGAAGCGTGAACTCCCAAGAATCGGTATTATTGGTTCCGGGCAGGTTGGCAGAACGTTGGCAGCCCTCTGGGTACAGGCAGGTTACTGTGTCATGCTTTCCGCCCGTAATATTGCGGACGCCCAAGCTCTGGCGCAGACGCTCGGGCCTTTGGCGTCTGCTGGCACACCGCTTCAGGCTGCTGCTTTCGGCAAAGTCGTGGTGCTTGCCGTGCCCTATGGCGCGATACCTGCTCTCGGGCGCGATCTGAACCGGACATTGACCGACAAGGTCATAATTGACCCTGCCAATCCCTATGTGGGTCGCGACGGATGGATTGCTGATGTTGCTCTCAGAGATGGCGCAGGCATCACCACACAGCGATATTTTCCCTCTGCGCATGTCGTACGGGTTTTCAATTCCATCGACATGACCAGCCTGCGTGCCGAAGCACACCGGCCAGACCCACGTCTCGCCGTACCAATCGCGGGCGATGACACGGCGGCGGTGCTCAAGGTCAAGGATCTGGTTGAGGCCGCCGGTTTCGACCCTGTCGTGACGGGAGGGCTCGCCAGCGCTCGGCTCTTCCAGCCAGGAAGCGCGGGTTTCGAGCTGGAACGGGACGCTGCGGGTCTCAGAAGCGCGCTGCACCTTCATAACTGACGGACACAGGAATTACGGCAGAGCGTGATGGACTAAAATCCGTTACGCTCTGCCCGTGACCCGTCCGATATCTCCTGCCGATACTCTGTTGCTTGATGAGTTTGACACCTCTCTGGACGCGCCAGCCAGTGGTGGCTTCCGCCCGTCGCTGATTGAGAGGATTTTGGCAGAGCAGGGGCGGCGGCTGTTTTGCTGGCTCCCTGTCGCGGTTGCATTGGGGGCCCTCACGTATCTGACACTCCGCTCCGAACCCCCTCTTTGGCCTGCATCCGGTATTTCGGGCTGCGTAGCGGTGGCCGTCTGGTTCTGGCGAAAGCGTCCGACCTTACTGTTTCTATTCCTGGTACTTTCAGGGTTTTTGATCGGCTTTCTGGACGCCTCATGGCAGACACGCCGACAACCGCCCATGCCGTCTCTGCCAACGCGAGCCTCTGTCGTAACAGGGCAGGTTATCGCGCTAGAAACACTGCCTCCCAGGCCAGGCAGCGATGAGGGCGGCAGACGGATTGTTCTGGCGCACGCAACGTTCGATACGCCCGTCGATGCAGGAATGGCGCCTCTCAAACGTACGTTGCGTTTGAAACTTCGTGATGATGATTCCGCATCCCCATTACCGGGCAGTATCGTTCAGATCAGAGCAATGTTGAGATCTCCTTCGGCTCCGTCATGGCCGGGCGGTCGCGATCTGCAACAGGAAGCCTGGTTCTCTGGCTCAGCAGGGAGTGGGTATGCTTTGGGCACACTCCAGCACGTGGACAGTGCAGACACGACGGCAGGCCTGGAGGGACTGAGAGAAGCCATAGAAGCGCGCATCGAAAGCGTGCTCCCCGGTCAGACCGGCGCCATTGCCGCGACGCTGCTCGCAGGAGAGGCAGGCGGGATTGATGCTTCCACCCGTCAGGAATTCGCTGCCTCCGGGCTGGCGCATCTTCTGGCTGTCGCCGGACTGCATCTTGGGTTGGTTATGGCTGTCGTCACGGTTTCTGTTCGCGCGTTGCTGACCGCCTTCGAGCGTCTGGCTCTGTATTGGCCCTGTCGAGAAATCGCAGCAGTTTCAGGATTTTTTGCCGGTATTGGATATGTCCTGTTGACCGGTGCTCATCTGCCCAGCGTCCGCGCACTCGGTATGGCGACACTGGTCACGCTGGCTCTTGTTACAGGGCGGCGCGCACTGTCCATACGGTCACTTGCCCTGATTGCGCTCGTCATCCTGCTGGTTTCTCCGGCTTCCGTTCTGGACGTTTCTTTCCAGATGTCTTTTGCCGCCGTGATGGGGCTGATCGCCGGGTATGAAGTTCTGCGTGAACCGCTTGTACGACTTCGAGGCGAAGGTGGGGCAGTGCGCGTCATCCTGTCCCATCTGGCTGCCTTGTCCCTCACCAGCCTTCTGGCGGGGATAGCGACCCTGCCGGTCAGCATGGCGCATTTTGGCGTCTTCCAGCCATGGTTTGTGCTCGCCAACATGCTGGCCGTTCCTTTGGCCGCCGTCTGGATCATGCCCGCAGGTCTCTTGTCCCTGCTCCTGATGCCACTTCATGCCTCGGGTCTTCCGCTCATCGTCATGGGGTGGGGCATCCGGATTATTCAGATCATCGCGCACACAGTTGCGATGTTCCCGTTTGCTTACGAACCTGTTCCAGCCATGCCAGGCTGGGGGCTTGCTGCCTTGCTTCTCGGGTTGTGCTGGTTGTGCCTCTGGAAGGGGTGGCCTCGTCTCGTTGGATTAGGGCCTATTGGTGTGGGAATTCTCTCCATCTGGATGGCGCCTCATCCGGACGTTCTGGTTTCCGCTGATGCAGGGTTGCTTGCCTTGAGGAACGACGGCGTTCTGATGGTTGGTCCTCATGGCAGTCTCGAAAATCTGGCGCTTCAGGACTGGGAGCGGGCGCTAGCTCTGCCGATGGGTTCCCTGCCACCTGACTGCATGACGGGTCTCTGCCGTGTTTCTATCAAAGGCCAGACGGTGCTGCTGCGGGCTAAAGATAGTCTGGATGGCGTTCGTCTCCCGTCTGAGCAGGACTGTCAGGGAATAAGCCTGTTCGTGAGCGCATCTCCGGCCCGTAATGCCTGCCCAGGAGTTCCGTTTATTGATCGCTTTTCGGTCTGGAGAAATGGCGCCTATGCGGTCTTTCTCCATCGAGGCGGTCCAGAGCTGGTTTCGGATCGGAGCTGGCGTGGGAGCCGTCCCTGGGTTCCTGCCATAGGCTCACACGGAATGCCTAATTTGCCGCTGGCTCAGGCAGAATAAGCGCGGATCAAGCCGCTTCTTTGGTCCGTGGTGGCGTAAGACGCTTGTCCGGATACAGGCACCATTGTGTCGCCGGGCAGCGCCAGCATTCAGGCGCGCGGGCTTTACAGACATAACGCCCATGCAGGATCAGCCAGTGATGGGCTGGTCGCAGCATATCCTTGGGAATGCGCGCCACCAGACCATCCTCAACCTGCCGGGTTGTTTTCCCCGGAGCCAGCCCGGTCCGGTTCCCGATGCGAAAGATATGCGTGTCGACAGCCATGGTGTCTGCTCCAAACGCAACATTCATCACCACGTTGGCGGTCTTTCGCCCGACACCAGCCAGCGCCTCAAGAGACTTGCGGTCAGCGGGGACTTCCCCACCATGTCGCTCCAGAAGCTGCTCGCACAGCAGAGCCACGTTATGCGCCTTGGCGCGCCATAAGCCGATTGTCTTGATGTACTGCGCGATCCCGGCTTCCCCAAGTTCCGCCATGCTTTTCGGGTCGGGCGCGTGCTCAAACAGCCCTTTGGTCGCTTTGTTGACAGACTTATCCGTGGCCTGCGCCGACAGAACCACGCTCACCAGAAGCTCGAACGTATTGCGGAAGATCAGCTCACTTTCCGCATCCGGGTTGGCTTCGGCCAGAGCGGTAATGAAAGCCTTGGCCGCGGCCTTGCTCATGGGTCTGGGGGCGTCTGTCATGGCTGAAACTCCGCGCGGGCTGTTGCGTCTGATCCGGACTGTCCGGCAAGATACGCCAAACATCTGAAAATTTCATGCCATCAGGCCGTTGTCCTTGAGGGACAAGACGGCGGAGCTCTTCGTGTCCGATACTTCTACGCAACTTACCGGCCAGAAACAGGAAGGCCGGAAAATCGACGTTTCCTTTACAGAAGTCCTGTCCTTTGTCTGCCGCCGCTGGCTGGCGCATCCAGCGCTGCTGGCCTGGACACTCTCTGGTGTGGCGCTCGCCACACTGGCAGACGTCGTCACACCGATTCTGGCTGGTCGCCTTGTCTCGGATATTTCCAAACACGCTGCCGGGCCAACCATCCCGAAAACCGATGAGCTTCTGAGCCTGCGTAATGATGCGTTCCTCATGGTGGGAGGATTGATTGCGCTTGGTTTGATCGGGCTGTTTGGTCGTCGGTCGTCTTTTGTCGGGATTTCACATCTGACGCTGGCAATCATGCACAAGGTCCTCAATCAGGCCTTTGCCCGCGTGCAGCGATTTTCAACGGACTGGCACGCCAATACCTTTGCCGGGTCGACTGTTCGCCGTCTGACCCGAGGCATGTGGGCTATCGACACACTGGACGACACCCTGCTGCTGATGATCGGGCCAGAGGTTCTGGTGCTCGGTGGCACTACGGCCGTCCTGATGTTCCGTTCTCCTCTGATGGGATCGGTCCTTGCGGTTTCGGTGGTGCTGTTCGCCTGGCTCTCAATTATCCTGACGCTTCGTTACGTTGCGCCCAGTGCCCGTGCATCCAATGAATGGGACACGAAAATGGGTGCAGCCATCGCGGATTCCGTAACCTGCAATCCGGTTGTCAAAGCCTTCGGCTCTGAAAAGCGGGAAGAGCAGCGGCTGGACACCATCGTCGAAGGCTGGCGCGGACGTACCCTGAGGACATGGCTGCGTGGCACCAATAGCGCCAATATTCAGGCGCTGGCCTCTCTTGTGATGCGGATGCTCATGATTGGGCTTGCCGTCATGCTGTGGTGGCAGGGCAAGGCCGGTCCGGGTGACGTCGCATATGTTCTGACAATGATGTTTCTTGTGCAGGGATATCTTCGAGACCTAGGCCAGCAGGTCAGTCAGGTGCAGCGTTCCGTCAATGAGATGGAAGAGCTGATCGCCATCTTCCGCCGGGATTCAGCTATTCAGGATGCACCAGACGCCCAGCCTGCACGGTTTACGAAGGGCGAAGTTCACTTCGAGCACGTGACCTTCCAGTATCCGGGCCAGGACAAACCTCTCTATCAGGACCTCACAATCGATATCGCGCCGGGATCTCGTGTGGCCCTCGTGGGGCCGAGTGGGTCTGGAAAGACGACCCTCACGAAGCTTCTGCAACGCCTGTATGATGTGAACAGTGGGCGCATCACGGTTGATGGGCAGGACATCGCGCATGTCACACAGGATTCCCTGCGGTCGCACATTGCCATTGTTCCACAGGAACCGGTGCTGTTTCACCGCACACTGGCTGAGAACATTGCCTATGCCCGGCCTTCGGCATCCATCGAAGACATCAAGGAAGCAGCGCGTCAGGCCAACGCAGCAGCCTTCATTGAGCGTCTGCCGGAAGGCTACAACACGATGGTCGGTGAACGCGGGGTCAAGCTCTCGGGCGGTGAGCGTCAGCGCGTCGCGATTGCCCGGGCGTTCCTTGCAGATGCCCCCATCCTTATTTTCGATGAAGCAACATCCAGTCTGGATTCAGAATCTGAATCCCTGGTGCAGGAGGCGATGCGCCGCCTGATGCAGAACCGCACCGTCATCGTGGTGGCCCACCGCCTTTCCACGGTGATGGAACTGGATCGAATTCTTGTCTTCAGTCGAGGCGAGTTGAAAGAAGATGGCACCCATGCCGACCTGGTGGCTCAGGACGGTGGCATCTACCGTCGTCTGTTCGAGCTTCAGTCTCTCGAAGGTTAAAGTTCCAAGTGTCTTTTCACAATCGCGAGACGGTATTGGTCTTTTCTGCATGACAGAACGTTTCTCCTCAGCCTGAATGCTGCTGAGGGGAAATTCCATTATGACACTTCGTTCTGCTTTCGCGGGGCTTTTGCTGGCCGCGCCGGCGACGTTGATGGCCTGCACCGCGCAGGCAGAACCTGTTGCGTTCGATCATGCCCGCCTGATCGATGGAACAGGGGACCCCGTCCGTGAAAACGTTACAGTCGTCATTAATGACGGACGAATTGTCTCCATAGGCGATCCGGCCCCTTCAGGAGCCGGGCATATCGATCTCAGCGGCAAAACCCTGTTGCCAGCTCTGATCAGCGATCACAGCCACGTCGGTATCATTAAGGGAACGTCTGGCAGTAGTGAGAACTATACCCGAGCCAATATTCTCGCGGCCCTGAAACAGTATAGTGATTATGGTGTTCTCACCGTCACGTCTCTTGGCCTGAACCGTTCGCCTCTCTTCGATGATCTGCGGCGGGAGCAGCACGCAGGTAAAAATCCAGGTGCAGATTTGTTTGGCGTTGATCAGGGCATTGGTGTTCCGGAAGGAGCGCCGCCCGCTGCGATGGTGAAAGCGTTAGGGCAGGATCAGGTTTATCGTCCGACCACGCCGCAGGAAGCGCGTCAGGACGTAGACCGTATGGTCGCAGAGCACACGGATCTCGTAAAACTCTGGGTGGATGATTTCCGGAACGGCGTGCCGAATGGCAAGACGCTTCCCAAAATGTCCCCAGATATTTACCGGGCAGTCATAGACGAAGCCCATCAGCACAATACGCGCGTGGCGGTCCATATTCATGATCTGGATATTGCCAAAGCTGTCGTGGATGCAGGGGCTAATATCCTCGCACATGGTGTGCGAGACCAGCCGGTTGATCAGGCTCTGATCGACGCCGTGAAGGCCCATGGTGTTTGGTATATCGCTACTCTGGGTTTGGACGAGGCGAATTACCTTTTTGCAGAGCATCCGGAGCTTCTGAATGTTCCCTTCGTGGCAGCTGCCATCGATCCTGCTCTGATGGCTCAGCTTTCAGATGCAGACTGGCGCAAACAGACACTTTCCAAGCCGCTTGTCGCAGCTTCTCACACGGCGCTTGCGATTAATCAGAAGAACCTTCTGACGCTCTATCGGGCAGGTGTGAAAGTGGGCTTTGGAACAGACTCAGGGGCTGCTCCAACGCGTTTGCCGGGGTTTGCGGAACATCGCGAACTTGCCTTGACCGTAGAAGCTGGCCTGACACCGCTGGAAGCCATTGATCTGGCAACTGGAAACGCCGCTGAACTGCTTGAGCTTGAAGATCGCGGTGTTCTAAAAACAGGGAAGCGGGCAGATCTTCTGATCGTTCGTGGTGCTCCAGACCAAAGCATCGCCGATATCGATCAGGTGGATCAGGTATGGCAGCGCGGTGTTCTCGTCAGTCACGGACCGGTCGTTAGACATCTGGCGCATTGATCGAGATGCAAACCTGAAGTTTGCCGTTCTGACAGAACGGCTACGGAACCGTTTTTCCTGTCAGAAGCCTGATTTTGTACTGTTCCCTAACCATATCACGACATAATATTTCCATGAAGCAGACAGGAATGTGGTTCGGATGAGAGACTGCAGTCTGCTTCATGGAGCTGTCCATGGTCGGGAAAGTGCGTGCTCGGCGATGGACAATAAAATCACTGCATATGGCAGGAAAAACGCATGTCCTCTTTTAATTACCTTACAAATGATCCTGGCCTCCACCTTGCCTGCGATGATGGATCTCTCATTCATCCAGCCCGCTGGCAGGGAAGTCATGCCCTTTTCATACTCTCCAGCCCCACAAAGTCGTTCTGGCTTCTCTCACGAAGACATAGCCAGTCTTCGCCTTGTGAGGAACGTGGCGTCCTCATCGGGGATATCACTTTTTACGCGGTAAGAGGCGCTTATCGCCTCACGTCCCATCTGACATTTCCCGAAATTACAGGTTGGGCTTCCAGCGAAGGCGATGATGCGCGCTGGACAGAGGGCCGTGCGCATCTGGAACTTGAAGATGCTCTCCGGAAGGGGACTGGTATGCTGTCCATAGAGGTCTGTTCAACAGGCCCCTATCATTTGGAACGCGAGAGTTCACAGCTCTCCCGGATGTCTGAAGCCGAGCTCAGCCTTCCACACATTCAGTAAGGAAAAGTGCGAGCGCGCGGCCGCGGTGACTGATCGCGTTCTTCTCGTGCTCGCTCATTTCTGCGAAGCTTCGGCTATGACCCTCTGGTGCAAACATTGGGTCATAGCCGTGACCATGCTCCCCACGCGGCGGCCAGACTATCTGTCCATGACATTCCCCAACTACGGAATGTGTTTCGCCGTCGGGCCATGCCAGGCAGAGAGCCGCCACAAATGATGCTGCGCGGTCTGGCGTTTCACCCATTTCGCGATGCACGCGCTCCATCGCAACGGTCATGTCTTTTGAAGGGCCGCCCCATCGCGCTGAATAAACGCCGGGCTGGCCGCCGAGTGCCGAGACGCAAAAGCCGGAATCATCCGCCAGTGCGGGTAAGCCCGATGCACGGGCCGCCGCCAGCGCCTTGATTTCAGCGTTGCCAATGAATGTGTCTGCCGTTTCGTCCGGTTCTGGCAGATTCAGCTCCCCTGCAGACACAACAGTGATGCCGCTTTCTGCAAGTAGGCTGGAGAATTCACGCAGTTTCCCGGCATTATGACTCGCCAGAACAATTTTTGACCCACGGGACAGGCGGCGCATTACAAAGTCTCCAGTGCGGAAGTCTGAGCTTTAAAGAGGGAGGCTGTGCCCAGCTTGGCCAGACGCAGCAGTTCAAAAAACTCGGTTTCCTGAAAGGGGGACGTTTCTGCCGTCCCCTGAATTTCGACGATGCCACCCTCTGCGGTAAGAACAAAGTTCGTGTCGGCCTGCGCTGCACTGTCCTCAACGTAATCCAGGTCCAGCACGGCGCCAGCAGAGGTCAGGCCGCAGGAGACCGCTGCAATTTGGGCTGTCATGACTGAGGACAGATTGGCTTTTTTCAGAGCCATGGAGAGAGCAACCCAGGCGCCGGTAATGGAAGCGCAGCGGGTCCCGCCATCAGCGTTCAGGACATCACAGTCCAGCGTGATAGTCCGTTCTCCCAGCTTCTTCAGATTCACACAGGCCCGCAGAGATCTTGCAATCAGGCGCTGGATTTCCTGCGTCCGGCCAGACTGCTTGCCCTTGGATGCTTCACGGTTGCCACGTTGATGGGTTGCGCGCGGAAGCATGCCATACTCGGCCGTAATCCAGCCCTGACCCTTGTTGCGCAAAAATGGCGGGACACGATTTTCGAGAGACGCCGTGCACAGAACTTCCGTTCCACCCACCCGGATAAGTGCTGAACCTTCCGCATGTCGGGCAAAGCCTGTTTCAATGGAAATGGCGCGACCTTCGTCACAGGCGCGTCCGGATGGGCGCTTTGTCATGCGAAAAAATCCTCTCTCAGAACCGAGCCCTGCCTCTACCGCGTTTGACGAGAAGCCTTCCAGCCCCGACATACAGTTTTACCATGATCAGACCTGACCCTTCCTTCTTCCGCATGCCGAACTCCTTTGCTTCCGGATTGGGAGAGCGGGAAGCTGCGATCCTGCGGGAAATCGTTGAGGAATACGTTGAAACAGGGGAGCCAATCGGCAGTCGCACTCTGGCGCAGCGCTTGAATTTGTCTCTGTCTCCCGCGACGATCCGCAACGTCATGGCAGATCTTGGCCGGGCCGGGCTGTTGTTCAGCCCTCATGTGTCCGCAGGGCGTCTGCCGACCGAGAAGGGCGTTAAACTCTTCGTGGAAGGTCTTCTTCAATTCGGTGCCCTGACTGACGAAGATCGAGCCAGTATCGACAGCCGGCTGGAAATTCATGGCCGGTCCTATCAGGAGACGCTGGCGGAAGCATCGTCCATGCTCTCGGGTCTGTCATCTGCAGCAGGTCTGGTGCTGGCCCCTAAATCTGACGCGACGCTCAAACATATTGAGTTTGTTGCCCTCGGTCCGGGACGTGTTCTCGTGGTCCTCGTCAGTTCAGACGGACAGGTGGAAAATCGCATCATCGAAACCCCGGCAGGATTGCCGCATTCCGCGCTTGTCGAGGCTGGGAACTATCTTAACGCCCATTTGGGGGATCTGACGCTTGGCACTCTGAAAGAGCGTGTCAGCAAGGAAATGGACGTCAACCGCCATGAACTTGATGCTCTGACGGCCAGCGTCATCGAAAGTGGTCTGGCCACATGGGACGCTGATGGCGGAACGCTGTTTGTTCGGGGGCAGGGCAAGCTGCTGGCGGATATCACCGAGATCGAACGACTCACCACGATCCGTATGCTGTTCGATCATCTCGAAACGCAGGAGACCATGCTTCAGCTCCTGCAACTGGCAGACGCTTCGGAAGGTGTGCGAATCTATATCGGCAGCGAGAGCGGCATGTTCGGCATGTCCGGCGTGTCCATGATCGTGGCCCCAGCCCGTAATGAAGCCCAGAAAATCGTGGGCGCCATTGGCGTTATCGGGCCAACGCGCTTGAATTACGGGCGAATTGTACCCGTCGTGGATTACACGGCCCGGATGGTCGGGCGCCTGCTGGGATAGTGACTGCAACCCTTCCGCCGTTGCGCTGTTGAATCCTGCGTCCATCGGAAAGGAAAGAGTCCATGGCTACGATTGACGCAAAGAAATCCGGTACGTTCCTCATTGGTGGTGATCTCAAGGTCCACCGCCTTGGGTTTGGAGCGATGCGCATTACCGGCAAGGGCATATGGGATGAACCTCCAGACCACGAAGAAGTGGTCCAGACCCTTGAAAGCCTCCCGAAGTTCGGAGTGGATTTTATTGATACGGCGGATTCCTACGGTCCGTTCGTCTCGGAAAATCTGATCCGTGAAGTGCTTTATCCCTACAAGAAGATGGTCATTGCGACGAAGGGCGGCCTGACACGGCATGGTCCAGACATCTGGAAGCCAGTCGGAAACCCGGACTATCTGAGGCAGTGCGTGCTGATGTCCATGCGACGGTTGGGCGTTGAGCGCATAGATCTGTGGCAGCTGCATCGGATTGGACCAGATTGCCCGGCAGAGAAGCAGTTCGAGGCAATTGCGAAGTTCCGCGAAGAAGGCCTGATCCGGCACGTGGGTCTGTCGGAAGTGAGCGTGAAGGACATCAAGCTCGCGCAGAAATACTTCCCGGTCTCGACGGTTCAGAACCGCTTCAATCTTGTGGACCGTAAGTCCGAAGATGTTTTGGATTTCTGTACCAAGGAAAACATCGGTTTCATTCCCTGGGCGCCTCTGGCTGCCGGAGAACTGGCCAAGCCTGGTACGGACATGGACAGGATCGCGCATCGGCATCATGCAGATGCAGGGCAGATTGCTCTGGCGTGGCTCCTGAAAAGATCACCGGTCATGTTGCCCATTCCGGGAACCGGAAGCAGAGCCCATCTGGCCTCTAATGTTCGGGCAGCATCCCTGAATCTCAACGATGAAGAGTTTGTTACGCTGAATCGGCAGGGTGAAGAGGCGTGGAAGAAATCCGCCGCCGGATCATAACGATCACGAGCCGCCGTAAACTGTCACAAAATGACCCTTTTCAGTGGGGGCGACGAACGGCTCGTTTCAGTGCTATGCAGTTTGTATGACGCGCCGTTCCATTCGCTCCCGTAATCCGCAGGACCCCAGGGCCAGTGTGCCCCGCGGGCCCCGTTTCCGCCGTTTCCGTCAGTCTCTTGCCATCGTCGCCGGTGTCGGGCTGGTCGGTGTTGCGGGTGCGGGTATCTTGGGTTGGACCACCTACGCCAAACTCGTGGCTGATCTACCAAGTGTGGACAGCCTGAGGGCCTATCAGCCCCCGACCGTCAGTCGCATCTATGCGTCTGATGATCGCCTGATGGCTCAGCTTGCCAACGAGCGACGTATTTTCGTTCCGCTTGAAGCCATTCCGGATCGGGTAAAGCGCGCCTTCCTCGCAACGGAAGATCACAATTTCTACACCCATGGTGGTGTGGATGTGATGGCCATTGCCCGTGCAGGCGTAACGGACGTTTTTGCCCGCCATGGGCGCCGTGCTGTCGGTGCGTCCACCATTACGCAGCAGGTTGCGCGTGGAATGTTGCTTAACAGCAATGCCCGCACCCTTGATCGTAAAATCAAGGAAGCCCTGCTTGCCGTCAAAATGGAGCAGGTGCTGTCCAAGGACAAGATTCTTGAAATCTATCTGAACTGGGCGGATCTGGGGAACGGCTCTTTCGGTGTTGCCGCCGCAGCCCAGACCTATTTCAACAAGCCTCTCGACCAGCTGAATGACGCAGAAGCCGCGTCACTTGCTGCCCTTCCGAAGTCCCCGACACATTACAATCCGTTCCTTCATCCTGACGCCGCCTTGATGCGCCGGAATCTTGTTCTGGATCTGATGGCCGATAACGGCGTCATTTCCCGCGAGCAGGCTCAGGAAGACAAGAAGGAGCCACTGGTCCCGCAGAAGAAGCAGCGGTTTGGACCTTTGCCGGATTCAGAATGGTTCGGGGCCGAGGTCCGGCGTCAGCTCATCAGTTTGTATGGTCAGGATCGCGCTCTTCAAGGCGGACTTGAAGTTCATACCAGTCTGGATCAGCCCCTTCAGGTATCAGCGACAAAACTGCTGCATGAAGGTCTGATGGATTACGATCGGAGCCGCGGAGGTTGGCGTGGCCCGGTCATCCATCTTGATGGCATTGACGCAGAAGGCTGGGAAGAAAGTCTCGATAAGGTCTCCGGTCCAGCCGGAATGCTAAAAGAGTGGCGTCTGGGCGTCATTCTTCCCGGTGGAACTCACGTAGGCTGGAATGAGGAAGGCCAAGCGAAGACTGGTCCTCTTCTGGCAACAGACATCGCGTGGGCACGTCGGATGCACCCGCTTCGTGCTGGGGATGTCATCATGATTGAGCCGCAGGAAAGCGGCTCTGTTGCCCTGCGTCAGATTCCGCAGGTCGAAGGCGCCGTCGTGACGATGGACGTCCATACAGGCCGTGTTCTGGCGATGGTTGGTGGATGGTCGTTCCACGAAAGTCAGTTCAACCGTGCAACGCAGGCTCTGCGTCAGCCGGGCTCTTCCTTCAAGCCGTTTGTCTATCTGGCGGCCATGGAACAGGGCATTTCTCCGTCCGAGAAGTTTGATGACTCCCCCGTCTCATATGGCGACTGGCACCCCAAGAACTACGAGCACGACAACTGGGGGCCAACCACCCTGCATGATGCCCTGCGTGAAAGCCGGAACCTCGTGACGATCCGGGTGGCCGCGCATCTGGGTATGAAGGCGGTCGCAGATACAGCCATCAAGGCCGGTCTTGTAGATGATATGCCGCACGTGCTGCCCGCAGCACTTGGTGCCGTTGAAACGACCGTTCTCAAGGAAGCCGCGGCCTATGCAACGATTGCGAACGGCGGCCATGTTGTTTCTCCCACCCTCATGGATGACATTCAGGATCGCCTCGGCAATATCGTCTGGCGTGCACCTGGCTTGGCATTAGGGACCACCTTGCAGGCGCCACCTGCGCCTCCAACTGCTGATCCGTCATCTCCAACAATTACACCGGCATCGACCGAAGCTGCTGGGGCGCCAGTGCAGCCATCGGCGCCGGTTCCCGGAAGTATCTCTGTTCCTTCCATTGCAGATAGTCGTCCTGTTCTCGCCAGCGAGGCCAGTTCCTATCAGATCGTGGCCATGCTGAAGGATGTCATCGCTCATGGAACGGGCCGCATGGCAGGGGTAGGGATTGACCGCCCCATCGCGGGCAAGACTGGAACCAGTCAGGATTTCCATGATGCCTGGTTTGCAGGCTTCTCTCCGGATATCGTCACGATCGTCTGGGTGGGATTCGATACGCCACAAACGCTCGGACGGAACGCTGATGGTGCCCGCATTGCTGGCCCGATCTGGAACAAGATCATGAAGGTGGCGCTCGCCAACCGGCCGAAGCTGGATTTCCGTGTTCCGGCCGATATTACGCTGGCGTCCTACAACACCGGCCGTATCACTGCGACTGACGGCTTCAAGGCTGATCAGGTTCCGGGTGCGTCGGTGGCTCTGCATGGCTTTGGTGCTGGTACGGAAGCCCTGACAGCGGCAGATACCGGGGCGGATGCCGTTATTTCGGATTCTGAGAGCGATATGACGGACACCAGCGCGCCGAGTGTTGGGTCTTCCTCGAATGCCAAGCCTCAGGCCCAGAAACCTGCGGCATCGGATGGTGACATTGGTGTAGGCGGCCTGTACTGAGGGCAGCCAAACCACCTTATATATAAGTGGAGTATTTATAATGTCGGCTGAGACCGAAGCCCTCTCCGAACAGATCAAGCAGTCGGTGGCACTGCTGAGGAGGCATCTTTAACTGGGATGTCGCCACAACACGCCTCGCGGAACTGAACCACCGCGCGGAAGACCCAGACCTTTGGAATGATTCTGACGCTGCCCAGAAGCTGATGCGCGAGCGAACCATGCTTGCCAATCAGATCGAGGGCGTTGAACAGATCGAACAGGACGTTGAAGGCACGCTGGAACTTGTCGAGCTCGCAGAAATGGAGAACGACACGGATCTGGTGCAGGAAGCCATCGCGACGTTGCGTGGGCTGGCAGCCGACGTGCACAAGCGCGAAATCGAAAGCCTGTTGTCCGGTGAAGCAGACAGTAATGACTGCTACGTTGAAGTGAATGCCGGTGCAGGTGGAACGGAAGCCCAGGACTGGGCCGAGATGATCCTGCGCATGTACACCCGCTGGGCAGAACAGCACGGCTACAAGGTGACCTTCATTGAAAGCAGTGAAGGTGAGCAGGCGGGCATCAAGTCTGCCACCATTCAGATCAGTGGTCTCAACGCTTATGGCTGGATGAAAACGGAAGCTGGCGTGCATCGTCTCGTCCGCATCTCGCCCTTCGATGCCGCTGCCCGTCGTCAAACGTCCTTCGCGTCTGTCTGGGTGTATCCGGTGGTCGATGATTCCATTGAAGTGGAGATCAACGATTCGGATCTGCGTGTGGATACCTTCCGTGCTTCAGGCGCAGGCGGTCAGCACGTTAACAAGACCGATTCGGCCATTCGTATTACTCATATCCCGACAGGCATCGTTGTTGCCTGTCAGACGGATCGCTCACAGCACCGCAACCGTGCCAAGGCGATGGAAATGCTGAAGGCCCGGATGTACGAGGCGGAACTGCAAAAGCGCGAAGCTGCTGCTGCCCAGACTGAAGCTGCCAAGACGGATATCGGATGGGGTCATCAGATCCGCTCCTACGTTCTGGCACCCTATCAGTTGGTCAAGGATCTGCGGACGGGCGTGGAAAAGGGAAATCCGGACGCTGTTCTGGACGGCGCCCTGGACGACTTCATGTCGGCTTCTCTGGCGCAGCGCGTTGGGGCAACACGATCGGAAGCCAGCGCCTCTGCTCAGTAAGAGTACTCTGGCGCATTAAAACGAAACTGGAAGGCCGGGGCGGCGTAATTAATACGCTGTCCCGGCCTTCTTGTTATAATTCTGTTACAGTTTTTGGAAATTTGATTTTCTGAAGGCAGAAAAAAAGCGGAAAAGTGTACTTTTTCGCCCGCTCTCCTGCGAATATTGGCGCCAGACGATCGAAAGATGAGAATTTTTCGTTTCGGGACAGGCAATAATCAGCTTGACACCATGGCCCTAAGGCTGCCCAATCAGCATATCGGGTATGTTCTCACGACATGAGACGAATCACACGTCCGTGAGGTGAGGGAACTCGATGCAAACACAAGGTCGAGATCTCGCACCGTACAGGTGTGGATCCATTGTCGGTGTCAGTGAGGGGTAAGAAGGTTTCGACATGAAGAGCTACGCCGCACAGCAGCGCAAGCCGACGGACTATATTGTCGCGATCGTCGTGGCCGTGCTGGCTATGGGCGCGGTAATCTATGCGCTCATGAGCGGTGCTGTGGGCAAACTCGTCCACGAAAAGCCGCCCATCAAGACGGAAGTGATCAAGGAGCAGCCTAAGCCGCCTCCGCCACCACCACCTCCGCCGCCGCCGCAGATGGAACAGCCGCCGCCGCCGTATATTCCGCCGCCGAAGATCAGTGTTCCGCCGCCACCCAAGGCGATCCAGCGGGTCACACACGCCAAGCCGCCGCATCCGGTTCCGCCGAGCCCGACGCCTGCACCTGAGCCTGTTCCGGCTCCTCCGCAGGGTCCGCCAGCTCCGGCAGTGCCTGATCACACGGCTGGCGCGTCTCCGATCAACGGCGCCAAGCCGGAGTATCCGGAGGAAGCCCAGGAAGAGAACCGTGAAGGTAAAGTTACGGCTTCCTGCGACATTCTTCCGAACGGTCACACGGCAAACTGCGCGATTGTCAGCTCCACCGGTGGTCACGAGTTTGTGGAAAGTGCGCTCGACTTCCTTCGTCGAGCCCGGTACCAGCCCGCCGTCGTTAACGGCGCTCCGGTTACTGAGCATCACCACATTCTGCACGTTGACTTCACGATGGGCGACTAAGTGTCCGTCAGCCAGTAGTCCAATAAGATTGCCTCTTCGGATCAGGTGGTTCGGAGAGGTTCAGGAAAAGGGCCGGTCCCCATATGGCCGGCACCCCAGACAGCTCCTAAAACGGGCATCTCTAACGAGGATATGGAGTTCATGACC
>NZ_JACRVW010000090.1:0-507 GCF_018812085.1 Gluconobacter sp. P5H9_a | reverse complement strand
CCCTTCATCTGCGGCGCGGATTCCGTCTCGAACGGCGTCAGCAAAAGCTGTCGTCTCGGCGTCGTCATGCTGGACAATCGGGTGTGCGCTCATCATGCCGCTCCTGTCGCTCAMTCAAGTTCAGACATTGATACTACCGGAAAACGGTAGTTTTAGCCGCTAAAATTTCTTTGCTTCATGAGCAGACAGAATAATCAGAAAAAAACATTGGTGCAGACCCAGAGCGAATGCAGCGCGCTAGCGCCGCAGGCTGCTCAGGTATAAATATTACTCGGATTTAGAATATACCTTAGGATCAAATCGGTCTCTATAATCTTGAGTAAAAGCTTGGCCTATACCATTTAATCGTGAGTCTAGTGGGCGTGTAAACTTGGCGCTTAAATTAAAATTTGGGTATTGCCCTGTTATTTTTGGATGTAAATAAGCAGCTATTTCTACGTCTGATTGAGATATATATCTTCCTGCCCATTTTTCTATAATATGCTTGAGAGCTCTACTGTGTTTTGG
>NZ_JACRVW010000089.1:0-509 GCF_018812085.1 Gluconobacter sp. P5H9_a | reverse complement strand
CATTAACTATCACTGATGCAGATACAAAATCGCCCCTAGAATTGCAGGGAATAGCTCACGCAGGCGCAGGAAAAGTCATCTTCGATTTTACGGCTTAATCCCACCCAGACGCCCTGACGGGCGGGCTACGCCGCTCCCGCGCTGCGCTCGCTCCGGGTCTGTTCTGCTCTGTGCTATGCTCATCTGCTTGCTCAGAGGCCAAGGAGTATTTTAGCCACTAAAATACTTCTGATGTTGCTCTGGAGCGGTGTAAAAGCCGCCCCCTTTTCGTGACATCTAACATTACCATATTTGKTTAAGTATTTTGATAAGAGGAAATTATACAGTGCTTACTGACAAAGAAATTAACGATGCCAAAATTGGCTTCAAGTACCAACATCCATCAGACATTCTTCACGAGCATGAAGACTGTATTAGGATGGCGTATGAATGGTTAGATGCTCAGACAACAATAAAAACAAAACCAAAACACAGTAGAGCTCTAAAGCATATTATAGAAAAATGGGCAG
>NZ_JACRVW010000088.1:0-512 GCF_018812085.1 Gluconobacter sp. P5H9_a | reverse complement strand
CGCTCACGCAGGCGCCGGAACAGTCATCTTCGATTTTTCGGCTTACTCCCCCCCAGCCGCCCTGACGGGCGGGCTACGCCGCTCCCGCGCTGCGCTCGCTCCGGGTCTGTTCTGCTCTGTGCTATGCTCATCTGCTTGCTCAGAGGACAAGGAGTATTTTAGCCACTAAAATACTTCTGATGTTGCTCTGGAGCGGTGTAAAAGCCGCCCCATTTTCGTGACATCKAACATTACCATATTTGGTTAAGTATTTTGATAAGAGGAAATGATACAGTGCTTACTGACAAAGAAATGAACGATGCCAAAATTGGCTTCAAGTACCAACATCCATCAGACATTCTTCACGAGCATGAAGACTGTATTAGGATGGCGTATGAATGGTTAGATGCTCAGACAACAATAAAAACAAAACCAAAACACAGTAGAGCTCTAAAGCATATTATAGAAAAATGGGCAGGAAGATATATATCTCAATCAGACGTAGAAATAGCTGCTTATTTACATCCAAAAAT
>NZ_JACRVW010000087.1:0-515 GCF_018812085.1 Gluconobacter sp. P5H9_a | reverse complement strand
ATTCAGAGCATTGATAACCGTCCGGCGGCTGGCGCCTGACTTCTCTGCCATTGCTTCGTGACTAGGGAACATAGCCCCATCGTCCCCCATGAACTCCGGCAGAACCGCCAGCGCATGTGCTTCCCCAAGAGTCAGCTTACCTTCCGACCGGAAACGACGAAGCATGGCCTGAAACCGGCGGATAATCTGCCATTTTGTCATGGGACGGGAGGTCTTGGAAGTAATGGCCACTGTCTATCCTCACTCGGACTGGCCATCTTCTCTTGAGGGGAACCCCGGAAACGGGTTATCGTTCCCCTCGGAAAGCTGACCCGTCCACTGCTACTGGCGGGTTAAGCTGAAAGGTCGGAGTTCGCTGCTCCGGCCTTTCGCCGTTTATGGGGACAGTGTTTTCCCATTTCTGAAAAAACGCAATGGGATATGAAAAATGAAATCGCCATTAGAACTGCAAGGGATAGCCAAAGCAGGCGCCAGCATCAAAATGTCCGCTAAAGGAAGAAGTAGTCTGGAACTGC
>NZ_JACRVW010000086.1:0-520 GCF_018812085.1 Gluconobacter sp. P5H9_a | reverse complement strand
CAGTAATGCATGCAGCTAACCGGTCCTAATCGCTCATACTTCTCACATCAAACACATGCACAGAAATCAGCCACACTCATAAAACACCAACCTCCACCCACTCTCAAAAAGACTGGGTGGGCTAGAAGACCTGGTGGCCATTGCGAGGGCCCTACACCCGATCCCTTCCCGAACTCGGCCGTGAAATCCCTCAGCGCCTATGATACTGCACCTCAAGGTGCGGAAAAGTCGGTCGCCGCCAGGTCCCCTAGCCCACTCATAAAAACTCCCACACACCAACATCACATACACCACCGCGGGGTGGAGCAGCCCGGTAGCTCGTCAGGCTCATAACCTGAAGGCCG
This sequence comes from Gluconobacter sp. P5H9_a, assembly GCF_018812085.1. Classification (NCBI taxonomy): domain Bacteria; kingdom Pseudomonadati; phylum Pseudomonadota; class Alphaproteobacteria; order Acetobacterales; family Acetobacteraceae; genus Gluconobacter; species Gluconobacter sp. P5H9_a. The sequence goes on along the minus strand of NZ_JACRVW010000086.1, from coordinate 176 downwards.
CAGGTTCAAATCCTGCCCCCGCAACCACACCAATACAGTTCTAAAACCCCCGCTCTCTCACCGAGACAGCGGGGGTTTTCGTGTTGCGCCCTACCGAATCACACCACAAATCACGCGAGACCCCGAGCCCCCAATCGGCTGACTCTTGTAATCATCAGAAAACGCATGAACGACTA
>NZ_JACRVW010000085.1:0-522 GCF_018812085.1 Gluconobacter sp. P5H9_a | reverse complement strand
CATACGGCCAGCAGGACACCAGTTCTCGCGTGCCAGGGACAAGGCCCGGTCGGCCTCGTTCCGGTAGATATTCGAGACGGTCACAGGCTGCGACTATCTGAATCGCAACACGGCTTGCTGCTGCGGGGTTTTCTTCCCCTATGTTATTTCTAATACTTTGGAGGTCATCGACCGCTGGCTCGGTAATATCAACGATGAAATTTTGCCCGATTACCCGCGCTGTGGTGCAGGTTTTTCGTGTTCCGTCCCCCAAGAGAGGMGCCCGTTMCGCMCCTCAGAATAGGGACGCTTGCGCCCTTCATCTGCGGCGCGGATTCCGTCTCGAACGGCGTCAGCMAAAGCTGTCGTCTCGGCGTCGTCATGCTGGACAATCGGGTGTGCGCTCATCATGCCGCTCCTGTCGCTCAATCAAGTTCAGACATTGATACTACCGGAAAACGGTAGTTTTAGCCGCTAAAATTTCTTTGCTTCATGAGCAGACAGAATAATCAGAAAAAAACATTGGTGCAGACCCAGAGCGAA
>NZ_JACRVW010000084.1:0-523 GCF_018812085.1 Gluconobacter sp. P5H9_a | reverse complement strand
TTCTGCAATACATTTCCCCGTCCGCCCGATCTGAGTTCGAGGCCGAATGGTCAGAGGCTGTTGAGCGTGGCTATGCGCCAGAATGGAACGGTGTAGGAGACGGGCCGGGTGAGGCGTCCGGCGCATCATCCAACGGCCCCTCGCTCGGTATGTGACAGGTCACGAAAATGGGGCAGCTTCCACACTACCCCAGAGGAACTGCCTCATATTTTAGTAGGCAKAACTCAGCACAAGTAAACACAACTCGATACGAGGTAGCGGTCTATCGGTCTTGAGAACTGTGCCAGATGCGCAGGATTTCGACCGKTGAATCTGCGATGCGATAGACGATTACATACGGCCAGCAGGACACCAGTTCTCGCGTGCCAGGGACAAGGCCCGGTCGGCCTCGTTCCGGTAGATATTCGAGACGGTCACAGGCTGCGACTATCTGAATAGCAACACGGCTTGCTGCTGCGGGGTTTTCTTCCCCTATGTGATTTCTAATACTTTGGAGGTCATCGACCGCTGGATCGGTAATATC
>NZ_JACRVW010000083.1:0-524 GCF_018812085.1 Gluconobacter sp. P5H9_a | reverse complement strand
GAGGGGATTTGCTCAAGGGGTATGAAGTGAGGCGGCAGCGAGACCGGCAGAGCCTCACCTAGAAGGCCGCAAGTCCTGACTGGTCGTAGGCTTCTGCTTCATTCCAATCTTCTGAATGCTCTATGTGGTTGGACGTAGCTTCACGAGGACTGTTGAGCGTTCCCGCCCATCGCTCGGCCTCTTTGAGTGGGTCAGCCGGTCGGAGCAGCCGGAACCGGTGGTTCTTTGACCATGCCCATTTTCCGGCCGGGTCGATGCGTTCCAGTGGTGTTGAGACGAACCAGCAGTCAGACGGGCCGAGCACTGGATGAGATCGCGCCCATCCTGCCAGACCCGGGCCGACATTCGGAATCCTGACGATCTGCCAGTGATCGACCGATGGTAGGGACGGGGATGCCACCATCTCCGCCGGTGGGTCGGAGTAGTGGCCGGTTTCCTGTGCTTGTCGGGTCAGATCGTCATAGTCCCGACGCAGTGCACGGGCGCGCTCGATGGGGGTCATGTCGTACCGAATTTCTCGTGGG
>NZ_JACRVW010000082.1:0-528 GCF_018812085.1 Gluconobacter sp. P5H9_a | reverse complement strand
CCCTTGACCCCTTCCGATTACCCACGAGAAATTCGGTACGACATGACCCCCATCGAGCGCGCCCGTGCACTGCGTCGGGACTATGACGATCTGACCCGACAAGCACAGGAAACCGGCCACTACTCCGACCCACCGGCGGAGATGGTGGCATCCCCGTCCCTACCATCGGTCGATCACTGGCAGATCGTCAGGATTCCGCATGTCGGCCCGGTTCTGGCAGGATGGGCGCGATCTCATCCAGTGCTCGGCCCGTCTGACTGCTGGTTCGTCTCAACACCACTGGAACGCATCGACCCGGCCGGAAAATGGGCATGGTCCAAGAACCACCTGTTCCGGCTGCTCCGACCGGCTGACCCACTCAAAGAGGCCGAGCGCTGGGCGGGAACGCTCACCAGTCCTCGTGAAGCTACGTCCACCCACATAGAGCATTCAGAAGATTGGAATGAAGCAGAAGCCTACGACCAGTCAGGACGGGCGGCCTTCTATGTGAGGCGCTGCCGGGCTCGCTGCCGCCTCACGGCATACACC
>NZ_JACRVW010000081.1:0-528 GCF_018812085.1 Gluconobacter sp. P5H9_a | reverse complement strand
ACAATCGGGTGTGCGCTCATCATGCCGCTCCTGTCGCTCAATCAAGTTCAGACATTGATACTACCGGAAAACGGTAGTTTTAGCCGCTAAAATTTCTTTGCTTCATGAGCAGACAGAATAATCAGAAAAAAACATTGGTGCAGACCCAGAGCGAATGCAGCGCGCTAGCGCCGCAGGCTGCTCAGGTATAAATATTACTCGGATTTAGAATATACCTTAGGATCAAATCGGTCTCTATAATCTTGAGTAAAAGCTTGGCCTATACCATTTAATCTTGAGTCTAGTGGGCGTGTAAACTTGGCGCTTAAATTAAAATTTGGGTATTTCCCTGTTATTTTTGGATGTAAATAAGCAGCTATTTCTACGTCTGATTGAGATATATATCTTCCTGCCCATTTTTCTATAATATGCTTTAGAGCTCTACTGTGTTTTGGTTTTGTTTTTATTGTTGTCTGAGCATCTAACCATTCATACGCCATCCTAATACAGTCTTCATGCTCGTGAAGAATGTCTGATGGATGTTGGTAC
>NZ_JACRVW010000009.1:0-124026 GCF_018812085.1 Gluconobacter sp. P5H9_a | reverse complement strand
CTGACCGCTCATCTGTCCCTGTCCAACCTGTCAGGCTGGCATGGACTGGAATCTTCCACACACCGCTGGACGGATGGCGATGCGACGTTGCCGCTGCAAAGCGGAAATAGCAGCAGGGAACCGGGTATTCTTTCCATTCAGGTCGTGTCCAGCGGACCCTATCTGATGGAGGATCGCTCTGCTCTGCCCGAACTCCGTCAGGTCGGATAACAGCCTCTGGGTACTGATGGGGAAGCCTCGGCTTCCCCACTGTGTCACAAATCACGATACAAATATTTCCAAATTGCTCTGTATCTGCCGTGTTACAACGCGTCATGCCAGATCCCCGAACGACTTCTTCTCGGCCATCGGTCTCGTTGCAACCGTCTTCTCTTTGTTATGAAGCCTGCGCTTAGAAGAAATAGTCTCCGCCAATCCCGGAGCGCTTTAGATATCGGATTTCCAGACTCAATAATACTGATAAACGCAGCGTATGTAGAATGCACTTCCATGTCGTCAGACCATTCCTGAATTTCCGAAATGGCTCTTACATACGACCATTAAGCCCATCCACAATCCAGGTTTCATCATTTTTTATAAATAAAGGAGATGAAAAGCAGCTTTTAATAGGAAACGAGAACCGACTTCTCCAGCGCTCACTCTGAGTCATAACGCACAAAGCAGCGAAAGGAGAGTGGCCAATACTCTCCAATATTTTAACTGCGGCAAAGAGCGATTGACCAGTGCTGACTACGTCGTCAACAAGCAAAATTCTTTTTGCGCTTGCCAGTAAAGGTAGAAGATTAGGATCAAAATAGAGGCGCTTCTTACTGTCCGGCGTGGTGATTGACGACAGTGGTAATGACAGTTGATCGTCATACCAGAATTTACGGGACGTACTCAGCGGAATAAAGCGTTCATGATTACACCCTTTGGCCACGGCTGCTGCTAGGCCAAGACCTAGCGTAGGCATTCCAACAATAAGATCGGGTGCAAGAAGCAGTGCCTGTCGGACAAGGTCCTGGCAGAGTACATCGAAAACTCTGAAAGACGTTTGATTGACGAGCAGGGAAGCAACTGCTGTTTTTCCATCAGGGAGGGGACGCAAGGGAAGATCCAGATGCTTCCCCTCGAAGCAGACACGATACCGGTCAGTATAAGGCGGAACCAAAAGCTCGTCAGGCGCGAAATCCTGCCAGAAGGAGAGTGTACTCATTGGGTCTTCTCCACAAAGGAGACCAGGATATCGACAGCTTTTTCCAGCGCGCTTTCATCAAAATCAAAGGCACTGGCATGATGTGGGGCAGTGAGGTCCGCTCCAATCAGACAATACCCAGCCTGGCCACCGCGCTCCTGCACGCGCTGCATCATAAATGTGGCGTCATCGCCTCCGCCAATTGGCCAGGTTTGAATAACTTCTCCACCCTTGGCGGCCAGCACAGCATGATGAAGACGTTCCGTGATACTGGTGTCTGATATGGCGCTGATGGCCGTGCCGTATACGTCGATATTTACAGTTGCTCCTTGTGTGAGGGCCGCGCCTTCCAGAGTTCTTCTGGCTCCCGATGTCAGACGCTTCAAACCGTCATTGGTCGAAGCGCGCAGTTCCATTTCTAAGGTCGCTTCATCAGCGATCACGTTCCGGGTGCGGCCGGCATGTAGCAAGCCTACATTGATCCGTGTATCTGCCTGACCATCGCGGGGGAGGGCGTACAGTGCAGGAATAGAAATTGCGGCCGCGAGGAGAGCGTTGCGCCCTTCCTCGGGGCACATTGCTGCGTGGGCTGCAAAACCTTTGAACGTCACATTCCATTTTTCTGCCCATAGGAAACCGTCTGCGGCCAAGGCAATCGTCCCACTGGGCAACTGACATCCGAGATGTGCAGCCAGAAAAATATCGACGTCATCCAGAAGCCCGTGATTGACGATGGGCTGTGCACCCCGGCCACCTTCTTCAGCGGGCTGAAAAATTAGGCGGAGCGTTCCCCTCCAGATCGTTTCAGGAGATGCCAGGCGGGCAGCAACAGCGAGGCCAATGGCTGTATGTCCGTCATGCCCGCATGCATGCATCCTTCCTTCATAAGATGAGGAAAAGCCCTTTAGGGAAGGCAGGTGCGTGTCGTCTTTGATCTCCTGAACAGGCAGCGCGTCCATATCAAATCGCAAAGCGATTACAGGCCCGTCACCGCGCTTGAGATCGCCGCACACAGCTGTCTGGCCGTCTGGCATGCGGGAAATCCATAAAGGACTTGCGCCAGCAACACGTGCTGCCTCTTGTGCCTGTTGATGGCTTTCTTTCGATGGTAACCCACGAACACCGTCCATGGACATGACTTCCGGGCCGACACGGACCGCATATCCGAGCTCAGCAAGGCGTTCTGCAACCAGAGCAGCTGTGCGATATTCGAGAAAGGCCGTTTCTGGAAAACTGTGAAAACTCCGGCGCATGCCAATGACGTCATGGGGGAGCATTCAGCAGGTCTCCAGCACCATGTCTGTCACAATTTCCCCAGTCATACCGTCCGTAATGCCCAGATCTGTCACATGTGGACCTGGATTGCAGGCCAGTGACGCTCCGGTGACCAGCTTGATCATGGACGTAGGCCCATCCCAGGTCGTGCCAGTCGCAGCGGCATCCCGAACGGAGGCAAACTGGCGGGCCACATTCTCCGGGGTCTCGGTTGAAAGAAGGCCACAGACGGGAAGAGGCAAGAGCGCGACAATACGGCCATCACGCGCCACAGCCATGCCGCCGCCGCTTTCAATCAACGTATTGGCAACAAGCGCCATATCTTCAGGGTTCCGCCCGAAGACAGCCAGATTGTGACTGTCATGCAGAATGGTTGTGCCAATCGTCGCCGACCAGTCTCCCCATCCTTCCAGAATACCCAGACCGGGCGGGGTATTCTCACCATAACGGTTAAACACAGCCATCAGGGCTGTTTCATCAGGAAGCACGAGTGAACCGTTAAGAACATCCATTTCCCGTTCTGCCCACTGGGTGGTGCGAGGTGTGCGAACTGTACGGATAAGAGCCTTACGCGCATGCGGAACCGAGATGCGGAAATCATTTGGGGTAACTGGTGAGCGCCGAACGGTGTTCAACGGAAGTCCAGGCAGTTCTGCTGGCAGTGTCGCCAGCAGTGTTCCATTGGAGGCTACATGAATACCTGACGCAAAAACTTCCTGAGGCGTGAAGTCTGTCAGATTATTGAAGACGACCAGGTCTGCACGTCGTCCGGCTGCGACAAGGCCAAGATCCCTTCTTTCGATCCGCATGGCAGCGTTCAAAGTGGCACAACGGAGAGCATCCATGGGACACATCCCCAAAGACACCAACAACCGAAGATGATGGATCATGCCGCCCCGGCGCAGGAGATCGTCAGGGAAGATATCGTCCGTGCAGAGTGTTACGGTCTGCGGAACGCAGGCAAGCTCTTTGAAGGCCTCAATGGCGTCCGGCAAAATATTTTCGTGGGAGACCCGCAATTCCAATGTCATGCCGGCGCGGAGCTTTTCCAGAATGTCTGCTTTACTGGTTAACTCATGGTCAGATTCAATACCCGCCGCCATGAAGGCTTGCAGGTGAGAGCCGCACAGATTGCGGGCATGACCACAAACGAGCTTCCCACTTGCGAGACCGGTGTTGACGATGCCTTCCATACGGTCAGACCCGGCCACGACGCCGCGCATGTCCATTACTTCGGCCACTCCAATAACTTCAGGCCAGGACAGCATTTCTTCCATCGCACCAGCATCGAAGACGGCTCCAGAGCGTTCGAGGCCGGGTGCTGACGGAACGCAGGAAGGTGCTTCGACCAGAATACGGAGCGGCAGACCCTTGGTTGCATTGATGGCCCATCGGACACCGTCCAGCCCGCTGACATTCCCGATTTCATGGGGGTCCCAGCACACGGTTGTTGTTCCTTGAGGCACAACAGTCTGTGCATAAATGCGGGGTGTCACCATGGAGCTCTCGATGTGCATATGCGCGTCGATCAGTCCGGGGGCAATGATCTTGCCAGAAAGGTCCAGTATTGTCCCGGCATCTGCGCGTGTTCCGGGCGGATGCACGCTGGCAATGAGTGCCCCAACAAGTCCTACGTCGGCCTGCCTGACTTCACCCGTGGCGACATCAGCAACTGAGCCATTGATTAACAGGATGTCAAACGGCAGGCGGCCGGCCGCTGCACTGACGGCGCGGCGACGTAATTCAGGGTCGTTCAGGGGATTGTTTACATCAATCATGGCTGTTCATCCTGTTCGCAGCCTCAATAAAGCCTTTGACAAACCGGTCTTTGTCCACGCCCGTTACGACAATGACGGGACGTTCACCAATATGGGGGCGGGTCGCTTCAGGCCACGCGTGAGCATAGCCGTAATTGGGCCCATGGGTCAGATCGACGTCCATATAGGCTGTCACGCTGGAGGTAATGAGGGAAGGGTCCAGAGCAATGGCAGCGGCAAGTTCATCCCACATCGGTTGTGGACGGAAATAATGCTTCAGATAATCCGAGACGGCACCCGGATTACGAGCTGCCTGATCCCGAATGTCTGGTGTCATACGGATCGGGTTAGCGACGGCCCCGATTGAGATGATTTCGGGGAAAGGTGCTTCGAGTGTAATACTCGCTGCCTCAGGATCGAACATGAGATTAAAGTCGGTATAATAGTCTGCACTATCCGTAACCTGACGCAGGTTACCGTCTACGATGGCTCCCATGAAAACTAGCTTTTTGCAAAGCGCGGCAAAGTCGGGATCCAGTTTGATGGCAAGTGCAATATTGGTCAGTGGGCCAGCCGCCAGAACAGTCACTTGATGTGGATGAGCATGGACCTGACGGATCAGGAAGAGGGCAGCTGTTTCCGTTGATATGGCCCGTAAGGAAGCACCTTCTTTAAGCGGTCCGACCGGAGGTTGCAGATCAGGGGCATTACCACGCCATGCGCCTTTCCATGGCATTTTCCCGTTAGACTGCTCCCATGCCAGCAGACGAGGGCGCGAGTTGACGAGGGGCTGTGTTGCACCGGGAATAACCGGTACCGTGGCAGCAATGTCGGCAATATCCAGAAAGCGCGAAAGATGAGCGACAGCTTCGTTTTCCCATCCATCCCCAATCACCACAGTGAAGCCCAGGAAATCTGAAGTATCCTTGCGTCCGAGGATGGGAATAACAGACTGGATGTTCGTGCCGCCGGGGCCTGCAAAGTCATTGTCGAAGATCAGATAGCCTTTTGTGGGGGCAGCACCAGCGGGGAATATGGGCGTGATGCAAGATAGCGCTGCAAGGCCAAGGAGAAGGGCAGAAAAGCAGTTTTTCAAAAACATAAAATAGATCTTCTCACGCATGATGACCGTGCAGGTTGGCCGATACGACAAAAAATAGAACGAAAATAACGCAAAGCCCCCAGACCACCGGCGTGATACTCCGCCTGCGGCCTGTGGCGAGCGCCATGATCACGTAAGAAAAAGTTCCGATTGCCATGCCGTTGATCAGATTGCCCGTCAGGAGGGCGAAAATAAATGTCAGGATCGCAGGAGCGCTTTCTTTGAGGTTGGACAAATCAAGATGCCGCACGCCCTGAAACATCATCATGCCGACCATGAGCAGGGAAGGGGCTGTGGCCTGAGGGGGAATGATCATGAACAGCGGCCAGAAAAACAGTGCGGTCAAAAAGCCTCCGGCAATGACCAGAGCTGTCAGACCTGTCCGACCACCTGCGTGGACGCCAGTGATCGACTCTGAATAGACGGCGGCAATAGATGTTCCGAGCAATGGGCCTACGATGCTGGCAAGGGCATCGGTAATGAACGCTTCTTTTGCCCGAGGGATACGTCCGCTTTCGGAGACCATCCCTGCAGCCGTGGTGACACCAAGCAGATTTGCCAAAGTCCCGAACAATTCCGTGCACAGGAAGAAGAACAACATTGGCAGCACATAGAAAAAATGGTGCACCAGATACATTGGATCGAGATGAAATGCGGTTTCGTGAGGCCATTGCGGCCAGGCGACAACCTGTTCTGGCCATCGTGTGATTGTGTGCCCTGTCCCGTCCGGCAAGAACAACCCGACCAAGGTGAGAGCGATGATGGACAGGATTAACGATCCGGGGACACGTCGGGCAATGAGAACTGGCGTTAAAATGAAACCTGCCAGTGTCAAAAGAACCTTTGGGCTGCCAACCGGCCCCATCGTGACAAATGTTGAAGGATTGGCGACCACAAATCCTGAATTGCGCATGCCAATGAACATGATCACCAGACCAACGGCCACCTGAATACCGATGCGCAGCGTATCTGGAATATCGTGGGCGATCCGCTCCCGGATGCGTGTCAGACTCATCAACAGAAAAATAACGCCTGTCACGCAAGCAAGCGCTAGGGCGGCAGGCCAAGGGACATTCATCTGCTTTACGAGAATGATCGCAAAGACGACATTCGAACCCATCGCTGCACCGACACCCAACGGCAGATTGGCCAACAGACCCATGACCGTCGTGCCAAAAATGGCCACGAGGCAAGTGGCTGTCAGCACACTTGCCCGGTCCAGGCCAGCTTCCTGCATAATCATGGGATTGACGGCCACGCAGTAAACCATGGCTGCAAATGTTGTGAGGCCAGCAATAACCTCACGTCCGATCGTTGTACCACTGGCGGTCAGGCCAAAAAATCGGTCCAGACGGGTCATCAGCATCCGATCAGAAATCGAGTTTGACTGTTGCAAGCGCTGCAAAGCTGCCCGCAACATAGTACGTCGGTGTTCCCTGAGATGCGATTGTGGTCCCATAAAGGCCTTTGCTGGCACGGGAGGACGCTGCAATACCAGAGACACCCGACAGGTATTTGTTGTTGCCCACGTTCATGAGATTGAGCCGGACTTCTGGATGTGTGTTGAGAACCTTGGGCATACGGTAGCCAAAGTTCATATCAGCATTCACATAGCCCGGCATGGCCTGATCGTTCATGAAAGTAGAAAACTGGCGACCCACATATTTGACCGAGAAACCGGCGAAATACGTGCCGTCGTCATAGTCCAGCCCGACGGAGGCTTGAACACTGGGGCTGCGGACTGCCGTCTTTCCCGCCGTTTTCAGATAATCAGAGCCAACCTTGTAGTTATTGTCGATCGTGGCGTGCAGATATTCAGCCGAGATATACGGGTGCAGGTGGTGCCACGGATGCAGCCCGATTTCGACATCCACACCGCGCGATGTCTGACCACCCGCGTTGATGTTCTGTGTGATCTGGGCGTTATTGATCGTGACCTGCGTTGCGACCTGACGGTTGGTAAAGTTGTAATTGAAAAATGTGATTGAGCCGTTCAGAATATTATCCTGATAACGGTATCCGATTTCTTCCGAGATAGAATACTCGGTTTTCTGCGTGGGATTTGCGAGCGTCGCAACCTTGCCTGTGGTTGCACTATAGGTGTTGTAGAGCGCGTTAAGCGTCGGTGTCCGAAAGTTCGTGGCCACGTCCGCAAAGATCTGGCTGTGACTATCTATTTTATAGCGCGCGCCCAGATTAGGTGTGGTCACGGCAGCGTTCATGCTGGTGCGATACTGGGCGCCGGGCAGATAGTTGTAACCAATACGTGTCACCATTGATTCTTTGACGCCTGCTTCAATGCGCAGTCTGTTGTGCAGCGCATTGAAGGTATCGCCAAAGAACAGGGAATTGACCCGTGTCACGGTTAGGTTGTCGTAGCTCGCCAGTCGCGTACCATCTGAGAGCTTCACATTACCCAGGTAGCCCCAGACATTTGCCGGACCACCATTTGCGCCCACTTCGCTGTATGGGTTGAGCATTCGCTGACGCGACCAATCAAACCAGTAACCAAACACAAACGTATGATGGCCGATCGTATAGTGGACCTTTGAGACCATTCCCGGGCGATAGACGTATGGTGTCCCGAAGGGCGTGTACATCATAACCTTGTCATTGGTCGTGCCATTGCCATTCAGATCAACGCTGTATCGCTGGTTCCCTGAGTACACGGCATTTTCTGACATTAAAGATGCCGACGCGATCGTTCCGGAGTTCCAGTAGAAGTAAGGCGTGAAATCAAAGCCGAGGTGGCTATTGACCACGATATTCTGCGGCGCACTGAGAATAAGAACTCGATAGGGGCTCTGGTGCAGTTTCCAGTACCGTGTGTCTGTGGGCGAGAAGTCCACGGAATAGTTGGCGTGTCGACCATACTGTTGCCAGGCAGAAAGGCTTGGATTGAGATAGGATACTTTCATGGAATCGTCGAAGGTCAAGGCAACTGAGCTTCTGCTTCCGTTCGCCCAGTCCTTTACCAGTTTGGCGTCGATGTGCTGTTTGTGATCATTACCCGCACCACGGAAATGGGGCTCTTCCAGATGCGACCACGCGACAAATGCGCGCATTCCGGTATTGCCGATGTCTCCCGTCTGAAGGCGCACATATTCCCGATGGGTGTTATAGGAACCGAAAGACCCGGCCACGGTTCCTCCCATCTTATGGGACGGATCGATCAGGTTCATTGTTACCAGACCACCGGAGGCACCAATCGTCGGGGAGTCCAGATTGGCTGACCCTTGTTGCATTGTCACTTCATTGAGGTTTTCTGAATCCACCCATTCCGTCGGGAACGCCATGTAGGACCCAATATCATTGAGTGGGGCACCTTCAACCGTAAATCCGATCTGATCGCTGTTCATGCCGCGGATCGTCATGTTTCCACTGACCATGCCAAAGGGATCTGCACTTGCAACATTGGCGCCGGGCATGTTTCCCAGAAGTTTGAACACGTTCGGCGTCGGGGCCTGTTTGGCAATATAGGCTTGAGTAATTTCGCTTCTTGATTTTGCCCCATTCTGGGCGACCATTCTGCCGCCGCCAGCCGCTGCACCAGCTACGCGGATAACTTCCGAGCGCTCCGCTGAGAGAGACGTTGCCTTGCGATGAGGGGCCGAATGGTGTTTGTCGGTGCTGGATGGGTGGTCCGACAGGGTTGCCGCATGCGCGGGCAGACAGACTAGGCTGCCGAGAAACGTGGTACCTAGAAGGATTGAAGTACGCATGACTGATGAAGCTCCCGGCCAAACACGGAGACACGACGAAAACGGGCTCGTTCTGCCTCTCACCCGGGACTGTCAGTGAGTGAATCGGCAAAGACGTCTTAAGTTGTTATAAGACGTCCTGTTACTGATTTTCTCTAAGATTTCAATCCATAAATGCAACAATATAGGAAAAATCTTGCTTATGCCTGACGCTGTGTTTGTGGCTGCGCTGGATATGAATGGCGCAGAGCCGCTTTATCTTCAGGTGGCCCGACATATTTCCAGCCTTATCGGTAAAGACAGCCGCTTTGTGGAGCGTCTGCCGTCTGAAGCTGAGCTATGCCGATTGTATGCCGTGAGCAGGATTACGATCAGACAGGCCCTTGCTTCCCTGGCAGAGCGGGACATTGTTGTGCGGCAACATGGGCGAGGGACCTTTGTGGGATCTCTCCATCGACCCGGTCGGCAGAAAACGATCCATTCCTTCTTCGATATCCTGTCGAGCAAGGGGCTAAGGCCGGAAATGATCATGCTGGATTACCAGATGCGTCTTCCCCCTCAGGAGGTAGCCAAGGCCTTTGAATCGGTGGAACAGGCTCTGTTTATCCGGCGTGGATATAGGAGCGAGCACACTCCTCTTGGCGTCACGGAAGTCTTTTATCCGGGGCATCTGGCGTCCGCCATTACGCGCGAGATGGCCTCTGCCCGGACCTCAACGGCCATTCTGCGAGAAGAGCTTGGACTTCGGGTCACGCATGCAGATATCTCGATCGGCCTTTCCCGAGCGTCGGAAGATGTTGCCCAGTGGATGAAGCTTCCTGAGCAGACTACCCTGATGCGGATTGAACGTATTACAACATGTGCAGAATTAGGAGTGTGCGAATACAGTAGGCTTCTTGTTAGTGAAGCAACGGCAGATTTTAGAATTGGATTAAATGGAGATATTATAAATAATTATTAAATATAAAATTATTTATTTTATAGATTCTATGTGAATTATATATACATAATTCTATATTTATTCGTGTCTCGATCATATTCCAGAACTGTGGCAGCATCCTGCCCATCCCACAGCGTCATGATGTGATTGCCACGAATCTCATCGGGATCAGAAGTCACTTTCAACATAGCCGGAGAGCCGTCGCGGGTGACCGGCACCAAATAGGAACTCGCTGTCCGAAAAGGCGCGCCATCATCAGCAAGATGCCATCGCGACATAATAAATAGTGTCCGCTATTGGGAAATCCTTCAATGGACCAGGATGTAGGCGTATGTCGCCTGTCTGCTCAGCAGGGATAGAGCACCCAGACAGATCAGGGGGAGATTGGAAGGTCCGCTCTTGAATAAAGACTGGGAAACCCGGCATCAGGGCGAGCGCATGGTTCCTCAGTGAGCCTGCTGACTGAACTAAAACTCGCTGGAGAAATACCCATATCGCTAGCACCAAAAAAGCAGGCGCACTTACTTTATCTCCAAAATGTCTGTGGGATGAATGATTGTCGTCTAATTGTGCCATCCTCTTTCTTGCTCAAGGGGGTCCGCGTCGCCGAATAACCGTTTGAGGCAGAGCAACTCCCGCTCGATTTTAACTTAAGGCGAACGTCATCCCGCAGACCCAGTTGTCATTATCCATTGCCTTCAAAATTGGGTCGCAGGGATTTCAAAAATAATTTTGATCGTTCCTGTGACGGAATTAGCCTGGACCATCGCTTGCGGCTGCGAGGAGTGGCACAATGACATCGCTGATCGGCGTCGGGATGCCGTGGGCGCGACCTCGACGCCGGATGACGCCGTTGCGGATATCCCATTCAAGGGGGCGACCGGCTTCACGGTCCGTAAGAATGGACGTGCCCATGTCAGCAGGAAATGCCAGGAATTTGTCGAGGATGCTCTGAGGAACCTCATCACTAAGTTCAGCGCCCTCGGCGCGAGCCACGGCCAGGCATTCCCGCAGATAAGTGAGCGTCAGTCCGGCGATGTCCGACCGGCCAAACATGCCTGAGCGGCGCCGCGTGAGCACCATGAGGCCGGCTGCCGCGTTCTGCAGCAGTTTGCGCCAGGCCTGGGAAAGGAAGTCCTCGGCCAATTCTACGGAACAGCGGGAGCCCTGCAACGCCTCGACAACGATGTGTGAAGCCGACATGTCAGGCAGGGTAAGACGCACACCCCCACGCAAGCGTACCGAGCCATCGGACTCCGCCTGAACAGGAAACCACACCACAGCAGGTATGACCTGCGCCTGCGGACAGTGTGGCTCAACGCGCTCCACCTGTTCCACCCCGTTTTGGAGCACGCACACGACGGTCCTCGGGCGACACAGTACTGACAGCCATTCCGCCGCCGCCTCGCTTTGCGTGTCCTTGACCGCAAGGAAGACGAGGTCAGCCTTCCGATCCATTTGTCTTGGATCAGTTCTCACCGGTCCGGGAACGGTGATGAGACGACCATTATCCTGAAGAGTCAGATGCTCGCGCGGTGTGCGACCACATAGCACCGGAGTATGACCAGCTTCATACAGCGCCGTCGCGATCACGGTGCCGATTGCCCCGGGGCCTATGACAGCGACAGTGGTCCTCATATCCGTATTCATGAAAACGGCCTCCCTCGCGGAATCTTTGGCTCACATGCAGCGCATATACGCACATGACGCTTGTGTGCTCGATGCGCGCTTAGTAACTTATTACACATGACGAGAGATTATTGTAATGGAATTACAGATTCTGCTAGGCGATTGGGTCAATGGCTCGGCGGTATTCAGGCACGCACCGGCGACCTTGCTGCCAGCGAGGAGAAGGTGGTCGCACTCCTGCTCACCGATCCCTTGTTCGTCGGCACCAGCACGGCGGCGCAGGTAGCCGCCCGCGCTGGCGTTTCGGCACCAAGCGTGATCCGCGCCGCACGTGCGGTTGGGTTCAGCGGCTTTACTGAACTCAAGATTGAGATCGCCCGTGCCCGCGGCACGGCCGAATTCTTGGCACCTTCTGAAACACTCATGGCGGATGCGACGACCGCCACCGTGCTCGAAACATCTATTCGTGCAGGCACCGACGCTCTGACGGCGCTCGGCGGCGCCGTTGACACGACTGCGCTCGACAAGGCCGTTGCCTCTATCCAGAGTGCCCGCCAGGTGATCGCCTTCGGTGCAGGGCCGTCAGCAACGGTTGCTGCTGACGCCGTGTTCCGCCTGCGTGCACTTGGCGTGACGACCATCGGCATCCCGGATTATTTGTCGGCGATGATTGCCACGCGCCTGCTCGGGCCGGGCGACGTCGTTATCGCTGTCAGTTCGACGGGTCGCACGCCAACGACGCTCGGTGTCGCCGACGCCGCTGCTGCCGCAGGAGCATCGCTCATCGCGGTCACCAATCAGTATGGCACACCGTTGGCTGCCCTTGCAGACATTGCACTGGTTGTTGGTGGAGCGCCACTGCCGGCACAGATGGCTGCCGCTGGCAGCCGATTGGCCCAGCTCGTCGTCATCGACGCACTGGCCGCAGCACTTGCCTTGCGCGACCCGGAGCGTAGCCAACGGGCGGAACGAGCCGGCATCGACCTGCCCGATCTCGCCTGATGAAGCCGGGCACGGTTGAAATAATTCTTGTTGCGGCGGTCGCCCATGCGATGTGGAACCTGGCTTCGAAATACAAGCGCGGTGATACCCTGCTATTCGTCTGGGCCTATACTGGCATCTCGGCGTTGCTCTGTGTGCCAATCTGGGCCGCACTTGTAACCCCGGGGCAACAGGTGCTCGACTGGCGGCTTGCCTTGGGCGCGGCCGTCTCGGCGGTGCTCCATATTGCATACTCCCTGATCTTGCAGGTCGGATATGACCGCGCAGAGCTGGGCGTGGTCTATCCGGTAGCACGCGGCACGGGGCCATTGCTGACGATGTTCTTCGCGGTCCTCATGCTTGGAGAACACCTTACGGCAGTCGCGATGCTTGGCGCTTTCCTGATCATAGCAGGAATTCTCGTTGTCACAGGAAATCCGTTCAGGCGCGCAACTCATCACCCGCTTCAGGGTGTGTTATGGGGTGCTGCAACAGGCGCCACCATTGCAGGCTACACTCTCTGGGACAGTTATTCAGTCACTTTACTGCATCTCGCACCAGTAAGTTACTATACTGGCACGCTGCTGCTACAGGGCATATTGCTAACGCCAAGCGCACTGCGTCGGCGTCATCGGATCCCGACTGCTATCCGCGCAAACATCAAGCCAATCCTTATTGTCGCCGTGCTTTCCCCTCTAGCCTATATCCTTGTACTCAGCGCCATGCAGACGGCGCCAGTGGCACTCGTTGCCCCCCTGCGTGAATCCTCTATCGTTATAGGCTCTCTTCTCGCATGCCTGCTTTTTCACGAGGGCCATCTCACGCGCCGGATCACGGGGGCTACCGTTGTACTGATCGGGATCATGGCCGTCAGTTTTTGATGCCCCTTCACCGATGCCTCTGCCTCTGCCTGTGACGATGTCAGACTGGGGGAGGGATTGCTCGACCGCCGTAATACAGCATCGGATGTCTGGGCATAGACGGCCTACCGGTCAAAAGCCAATGAAGCTTGCATGAAAAAGCGAGGTTTTGCCTCAAAGGTTCACAGGAAAAAGTGGCATCGCAAACTCATGCCCCGTCATATCCAACGGTCCAACACTGGCAAATCCATCATTCGATCCCGTGTCGAGCATCTCTCTCTGCTGATCAGAAGTCACAGACGTGACTGTTTGTCTGCACTGTAGGCATCGCCTGTGCCGCGATGAGGATCGAGCTGACCAAAATCGTCTACAACCTGCGCGGTTTTCTATTTCTGGAACGGAGCAGCGTCGCCGCGTAGAAAACCAGGGCATGGTGACTTCAATCAATGGCTCTTCGATCCCTCCAAATGCGAGTGGTAAGATTGCGTTGATTTCCGGTTCTTGTTCGGCAAGGTGCAGGCGGTTATGTCCTGCTTAGCGCGAGGCTAGCTGACCCGGTCTCAGAATAACAATGTGCAAGGACTGTATGGGCGCTAATCTCGAAAAAATAAGTAGCTGCCCGCCATGCGCAGACCCGCATAGCGATATCCAAGCATTCTGGCGGGATCCGGCCTTGCCTTTCGTCAAGAGCCGCCGCGCCTGCCAGAGCTGGGCCTGTTACAAGCCCCACCATCATCCGACCTTTTCAATTGGTGCTGTGGATGGCGGCACCAGCGTCTTTACAGGCGCTCCGAGTGGCCCAGTCCTCCTGTCTCCTGGCACGCTCGTCTTCATACCTGCATCGCGTGTTCATGCGTGCAACCCAGCTCCCAACACCGCATGGAGCTATCAGATGCTGCATCTGGATGCCCCATGGCTCCAGGCTGTTCGGCGAGAGTACCTTCGAACTGAATCGATGGAAGATGAGCCGGTGCGTATTGTGACCGATCCCATGATCTATGCGCGCCTCTGTCGTCTCAATGCGCTGCTGTTCGGAGAAGCCGATCCTATCGAGAAGGAGGCCGCTTTGATCGAGTTTGTCGTGGACTACGACAGCGAACAGGGGCTTTTTATTGAAAGGCCACTCGTCCCTTCGAACCTTGCCGAGCAGATTCAACCAGCCCTAGACTATCTGTATACGCAACCCACCGTCAGTACGACCTTGGACAAATTGGCTGCCCTGGCAGGCATGAGCCGCTATCAAGTCATTCGGGCGTTCCGCGCGGTCACCGGCATGACACCGCACGCCTGGCAGCTCAATCAGCGCGTCAATCTTGCCAGGGAGTGGATTCAAAGCGAGGACAGCCTTGCAGACGTGGCCCACAACCTTGGCTTTGCGGATCAGGCACACTTTCAGCGAGTGTTCAAAGCGCATGCTGGTGTGACGCCTGGCCGTTTCCGGGGCTGACGACGGCACAGCTGCAATTTTCTTCAATACAGAAGGTGCTTTGGTGAGCACACTGTGTGGAAAAAACGACGAGTGTGTCCTGAATGCAGCCATTCCTGATGATCGCCGCAGCGCATTTCCTGGCGCTGCTTTCTCCCGGCCCCGATTTCTTCCTGATCGCCCGAAATTCGCTGTCTTCCGGTTGGCGGGTCGCCAGCGGTGCCTGTCTGGGTATTGCTGCCGCCAACGGCGTGTTCATCGTCGCCGCACTT
Source organism: Gluconobacter sp. P5H9_a (assembly GCF_018812085.1). NCBI lineage: Bacteria > Pseudomonadati > Pseudomonadota > Alphaproteobacteria > Acetobacterales > Acetobacteraceae > Gluconobacter > Gluconobacter sp. P5H9_a. The sequence continues at coordinate 108,909 of NZ_JACRVW010000009.1, read as the reverse complement.
GCGGGGCTTGCCGCGCTGAGCCGAGAAAGCACGTGGTTCGTGATCCTTCAGCTGATCGGTTGCGCTTATCTGCTCTATCTCGGCGTGCTGTTCATTCGGCATGCTGGTACCAGCGGCTTGGGAAGTGTGCTGACTCAAGACAGCCACGTCGCGCGATCCAGTCTTTGGTTCGGCGCCTGGCGCCGCGCCGCCAGCATGGGCTTCCTGTCAGGGATACTTAATCCCAAGAATGCGCTATTTTATGCCAGTCTGGCGACAATGCTGACTGGGCCTTACGCCAGCACAGGCTGGAAAGCGTTCTATGGCATCTGGATGTTCAGCGTTGTGTTACTATGGGATCTTCTGGTGGCGGCCATGATTGGCAATCAGGCCATCCTGCAGCGTTTCGCCCGGGTGCTGCCGTGGCTAGAGCGCGTTTCCGGTGCCATGCTGATTCTGCTGGCTGTAGGTGTCATCATTTTCATGATGCATTGAGACACATCGAAGTCTGTGCGGTAAGAAACCGTCTTCTACCGGCGTTGTTATCGATTGCAATGGCTCGACCACGCTAGTGTTCTATCCCGCAAATAGCTTCGCTGTGGTGATGCAAATCTGGACGAAAGCATCGATTATCTCAATGAGATCCCAAGCACTGACGAAAGAAGCGTAGCGGATGTAGTGGGAACGCCCCCTGCTTTGGATAGGTTTTCTATGATTTCCTTTCTCATCTTTTGATGAGGGGGGATGGAGCGAAGCACCCAAGTTTCTTTGATGTCGAAAAGCGTCTGGCTCGCCTGAGCAGCCCAAGATGCAGGGGCGCGAAAGCTTTTAATGCTCCGTTATCTTCTTGATACAAATTTTTGTATCCGTATTTTGCTTGATCGTCCAAAAGACCTAGGCGAACGTTATCAATGAGAACGCCAAGGTACTCTGTATCTCAGATGTCGTGCTCTACGAAGTTCTCTATGGAGCCGAAAAATCTCAAATCCGGCAAAGATCCGGCGTGAAATCGAGCATTTTGCCGCGCGTCAGTCTGTTTTGCTGTTTGATAATGATGTCGCTGCGTACACGACAGAAATCAGGGCTGACCTAGAAGCTCCTGGTTGTGTCATCCGCCCTTACGATTTGATGATTTCTGACCATGCCCGGAGCAGGGGGCTTGTTGTTGTAACCGGAAATCTACAAGAATTTACCCTGGTAAACAGTCCGAGGATTGGATGGGAGACTAACGTAGGCAGCGAAATGCCCGCATTGAAATATCAGCAGGCAACAAATGAACTACCGATCAAGATCTACAATTTCTTTGATAAACGCCAAGAAAACACTGGCTCCGAGACTATTTTCCCTGCACCCGACGGCTGTAGCCTGGTGATGTCCCTGTGATCCGCTTGTAAGCACGGCTGAAGGCGGCCTGAGATGTATAGCCGAGGCGATCGGCCACTCTCTCAATTGACATTCTGTCGTAAGCGAGCCAGGTCTGGGCGATGCGCATCCGCAGATCTCCAGCGTAGCGCAAAGGCGGAACGCCAATTGTTTCCTGAAATCGCTTTGCAAACACCGAGCGCGAAAGGCCGCTTTCCGCTGCCAAATCCGCGACGGTCCAGTCACGTCCGGGGTGACGATGCAGGGCAAGAATAGCGCGCGACAGTTTTGGCTCTCGCAGAGCGGTTACAAAAGCGGAACTGTTTCCACACCCACATTCAACCCAGCCTCTGACAATGACCGCCATCACAACATCGGCGAGACGGGCGAGAATACCGGCATCTCCCACGCGCCCGGTGCAGGCTTCCTGTTCCATGGCTGTCAAAATCGGCATGAGTTCAAGATAACGCTGGCTCGTGGCGTCAATCATCATGATCTCTGGCATCAGGGGGACAAGTCCCTGCAGGCCCCCGAGATCAAACTCCATGCAGCCACTAAAGAAAATCGTATGGGGTGTGCCGATGGAGCAAGCCTCCACCGCACACATGGTCTTGCTGAGGGGAACGACATCGTAGTGGTCGATATCCTGAACTGGAGCCGTCGGGTCGGAGAGAATTTGATGGGCACTCCCTTGCGGAAGGAACACCGCATTTCCCGCCGAGAGCGTCTGAAGCGCACCATCTTCAGTAAGTAGCTTTGCTGTTCCGGTCGCCAGAAAATGGAAATAGGCGCAACCGGGTTTTGCCTTGAAAGCAAAGCCAAAAGAGGACCCAGCATGAATGCGACGGTATTGAATGCCACGCAAACGCATCCCGAGAAGCAGTTCGCTCATGAGGTCAGAGGACGGAGCAATCTGGTCCAATGGCGGAATATCCCGGCGTTGTAGTCAAAGAATACAGATTCACAGTCATAGATCGTCCTGAGTATGCCGCATAGCCTGTGTTGCAACAGCAACTCTGAGGACGTTTTCATGAGTGATATATTTTTGGAGCCAACCACCTCGGACATCGGCAGCATAGGCGACACCGAGCCTACATCCCCTGCATGGATGGCGGTTTTCTCACTGGCCATGGGGGTTTTCGGACTTCTGACAGCGGAATATCTGCCTGCAAGCCTTCTGACACCCATGGCCACCGGATTGGGCGTCTCAGAAGCCTTGGCGGGACAGGCGGTCACGGTAACGGCAGTAGTTGCCATGTTTTCCGGACTACTGACGGCAAGCCTGACGCGACGGGTCGATCGCCGGATTGTACTCCTTGCGTTCAGTCTACTGATGATCACGTCCAACCTGTTGGCTGCTCTGTCATCCAGCCTCATCGTACTTCTTGCTATGCGGGTCCTGCTGGGCATTGCCCTGGGAGGGTTCTGGAGCATGGCAGCTGCGGTAGCGATGCGCCTGGTTCCAGCGGCACTCCTGCCACGGGCTTTGTCGATTATTTTTAGCGGCATTTCGGTAGCAACCGTCGTAGCTGTTCCGCTCGGCAGTTATTTGGGTGGCCTGTATGGGTGGAGAGCTGCCTTTTTTGCAGCGGCGGCGCTCGGCGTTCTCACTCTGGCCTTCCAGTTTTTCACACTTCCACCTCTGAAGCCCCATAGTCCGGCCCATTTGGGAACTATTCTGGATGTTTTGCGCAGGCCCGGGGTTGGCGTAGGAATGCTCTGCTGTACCCTTGTTCATACGGGTCAATATGCCTTGTTCACCTATATCCGCCCGGTACTGGAAAACGTGATGGTGATCAATGTCAGCGGTCTGGCGCTGGTATTACTGGCTTTCGGCATCGCAAATTTTGTTGGAACACTGGCTGCCGGATGGATACTTGAACGTAGCCTACGCGCTACGCTCGTCATTATGCCGGTTTTGATTGGGATCGCAAGCTTGGGTCTGATCCTGTTACCTACGGGAATAACTGGTCAGGTGCTGCTGGTGATCCTATGGGGAATGGCTTTTGGTGGCGTTCCGGTGGCGTGGTCGAACTGGGTCGCGCATGCGGTTCCAGATCAGGCTGAAAGCGCGGGTGGAATGGTCGTGGTCTCCGTGCAGTCTGCCATCGCGGCAGGGGCTGCTGTAGGTGGTCTGATGTTCAGTATCGGCGGTGTGGTCGGKGTGTTTGGTGTCGCCAGCGCGATCTTGCTTTTTTCGGCTCTGCTAATCGGGCTCCGAGTACGGACCAGCGCTCGTGAGATGAATGAAAAAGCAGCCTAGGGACGCAAGCATGGGGTGATCTAAGCGTCTCGATGGCCGTCTACGATCGCCCGTCAATAATATGGGTATCTGGAGAGTCCGCCTCTTAATCTGAATGGCTTCTACGAAGGAATTACTGACTGTCCGCTCATTTTCCGTGCTGCCAACAGGTGGCATGCAGAATGTCCGCTTCGCGTTACGAACGGCAAGCCCCCCCCCCATCTCCGGCAGTTTCACAGCAACTCACCCTGAACCGCCGGGGGATTGACGAAGACCGGTATGGATAAATTACCCCACGTGTTGTCCCGGATCATGCCCCGTAAGCCAAGATTGCGTATCAGTCTGGCTACGGTAAAGCGAGCGGCCGTGAAATTTTCTCAACGAAGTTGACTCCAGACCTTGCGCACGCTGTGACACCGAAATGCTTCAATGAAGACCCGCGGCAGTATTTCGGGCTTCAACTCTCTATCACGTTGCTCTCGGGCCGATCTGCGGCTTGGTTCGCGTCGCTTTCGTGGCCGTTCATAGTAGTCTGACTGGGCAATCTGTAGCATCTTGCAAATCGGCTCGATTCCGTATGTTTTGCGATGCTCATTGACGAACCCCGTCATTTCCGAGGAGCGGTCGAGGTGCGCTTAGGAGAAATACACCGATGCCCTGCGCAGAGCTTCATTCATCTGATGCACTTCGCGGTTCTCGCGTACCAGCCTTTTGAGCCGACCGGCGGTTTCGGCTGGAACGTTTGCCTGTTTCGACCTTGGCCTTCTTGCCCATTCGTTCAGGGTATGGACTGAGCAGCCAGTGATTGCCAGCAATCGACATTATCGCTGTCTAGCTCGAAGGGTGCCTTCTTTAGGGCGGTCTTGCTCGATCAAAGTTTCCTAGGTCACGTTGACAAAAGATCTATACGATCAGCCTGAGATCTGATTCACCTCCTGCCTATGGGGTAAGGAGCAGAGAGAGCAGGCATGGCACGAGGCGATCTGACGGATCAGGAATGGGCGATAATTGGTCCGCTTCTGCCTTCTGAGCGTGGACGTTGGGCGCGCCCGTCCGGAGATAACCGCTGTTTTCTCAATGGTATGCTGCACATCCTACGCACTGGATGCCCCTGGCGTGACATGCATGAACGCTACGGCAAATGGAACTCGGTTTATGTTCGGTTTCGCCGTTGGGCCGAACAAGGTGTGTGGGATGGTATGCTGCAAACCCTTGTAGACCTTGGCCTGACCGATGACTGGCAGCATATGCTCGACAGTACCGTGGTGCGTGCCCATTCACAGGCCACTGGCGCAAAAGGGGGGCTCATGCGGAAGCTTTTGGTCGGTCACGCGGCGGCTTTACGAGCAAAATCCACGCCCGATGCGACAATCAGGGACGTCCTCTTGGCTTTGTCCTGACCGGCGGGCAGGTCTCGGACTATAAAGCCGTAAATGCCCTGCTGGAACTTCCGGCTCCAAACCCCAAGGCCATGCTCGCCGATCGGGGTTATGACAGCGACAGTTTCCGCCAGGACCTGCTGATCCACGGGATCCTGCCAGTTATTCCCTCACGAAAAGGCCGCAGTGTTCCACAGAAAACAGACTGGCGACGTTACAGGGACCGCAACCGCATCGAGCGGATGTTCAACCACCTCAAGCAGATGCGCCGCATCGCGACCCGCTATGACAAGACCGCCCTGTCCTTCATGAGTTTCCTCAATATCGCCGCAGCAAGGCTCTGGATCAGATCTTTTGTCAACGCGACCTAGACAACAGATCCGGCGCTATCAGAAAAGACTGATTGCATCATGCTTCTCACAAGCAGCGATACAGTCTGTTCTGATATCCACACCTAGAATGTTCTATAGTATTTTAATTATTGTGGTAAATAATAATTATATAAAATAAATATCTCCACACAACCATAATATAAATTATTTAATAAGAAATTGTTGCAATAACACAATAAGTGCGAATCATGTAAATTATTATTTATTGATTTCTATCAATTGGAATTATACAAATTAGTGTATATCGCAACTTATTGTGTCTGAATAAATACTGAGGAATATCTTTGTGCATGCATTGACGGCACTACTGTCTGGTCTATTTGTTGCGTGCCCAGAGATAGCTTTGTTTCTCGCCCTGATTGTCGGTTGCTGGATTGGACGCTTTCGTTTTGGTTCGTTCCAACTCGGTAGTGTCGCGGGCTCTCTGCTGGCAGCTGTCCTGATTAGTCAGGTGGGTGTTCATATTGATTCAGGCATCAAGAGTGTTCTGTTTGCTCTTTTTATCTATGCCGTTGGTTACCAAAGTGGACCGCAGTTCTTTCGTTCATTGGGGCGGCAATCTTTTAAAGAAATTTTGATGGCTGCTGTGCTTGCTATTACGGGGTTGCTCACCGTTGTAGCTGTAGCGCGTATTTTTCATCTCGATAAAGGGCTTGCTGCAGGACTTGCAGCAGGCGGCCTAACGCAATCAGCTATTATTGGAACAGCCGGTTCTTCGTTGGAAAAGATTGGTCTGCCTCTTGTGCAGGTGCAGCAGCTTCAGGGCAATGTCGCAGTTGGGTATGCTGTGACGTATATCTTCGGTTCCATCGGCCCAATTCTTTTATGCGTAAACCTGCTGCCGTGGTTCATGAAACGCGGCATCCGAGAAGATGCCATCCGTGCGGAAGCCGAACAGGCAGGTGGCGTACATGTTATGGGGGAGGGAGAGGTTTCTGCTTTTCCCAATCTTGTTGGACGGGCCTATCGTTTAACGCATTCTGATCTTACTGTTGCGCGTGTTGAAAGCATGGCCGCAGCTATCACAGTAGAGCAGGTACTGCGTAATGGTAAGGCGGTGGGCGTAGCGTCTGACATGGCTTTAATGCCGGGTGACCAAGTTCTGCTGGTTGGGCAGCGCCAGGATGTTCTGGCTATAGGGCAGAACATCGGTCAGGAAATTGGAGAAATTCCTGGTTTGGATTTTTCCCTTATTCGCCGTGATGTCGTTTTGTCCCGTAAGGATTTTGCGGGAAAAACGGTTGGACAGTGTGCCGAGCTACTTTCGGCTGCTGTGCGTCATGGTGTTTATCTTGTTGCTCTTTCGCGCGCAGGTAAAGCTATTCCCGTTACCAGCACTGCGCTTGTGCAGAACGGGGATATTGTGACTTTGCTCGGTACATCAGTAGATGTGCAGCGAACTGCATCCCAAATTGGCTCTATTCTTCTTCCTAATATTAAAGCTGATCTTGTTTTTCATTCACTAGGTATAGCCTCCGGTTTATTGATCGGTCTGGGCGTGATGCACATTGGATCTGTTCCTCTCACTCTTGGGAGTGGTGGTGGCGCTCTCCTGTCTGGCCTGCTGTTTGGTTGGTATCAAAGCCGCCACCCCGTTATGGGGAATATGCCTCAGGGCGCTTCAACCTTTCTGGTGGATTTCGGGCTGGCTGGTTTTGTGGCGGTCACAGGGTTGCAGACGGGTCAGCAGGCCATTGCGACCATCATGCAGCATGGCATTACGCTCTTCCTCTTGGGCGTTATTGTAACATTGGTCCCGCTTGTCCTTACCATGCTCTTCGGGCGCTATGTGTTGCGGTACAATAATACAGCTATTTTTGCAGGCGCTTTGGCTGGCGCGCGCAGTGCCAATCCAGCCTTTGGTGAAGTGCTGAACCAAGCGGGTAACGCCGTTCCCACTCCCGCTTTTGCCATTACTTACGCCGTTGCAAACGTTCTTCTGACATTGTTGGGACCACTTGTGGTCGCCTTCTCCTGAATATTCAAAACAAGGAAACTTAATAATGACAATCGATTATTCTAAATTTCGTGATCTCAGTCCATTTGAACTTAAAGATACACTTATAAGCTTGGCTTCGTCGAAGGCAGACCGCGTTATGCTTAATGCAGGTCGTGGCAATCCCAACTTTCTAGCTACACTCCCGCGCGCGGCCTTTTTCCTGCTTGGGCAATATGCATTGTCGGAAGCACGCCTTTCTCTGTCCTATCTGTCACCAGGGCTTGGAGGCACAGTGCGGATCGAAGGAATAGAAGGGCGTTTTGACCGCTTTATTGAAAGCAACGCAGATAAAGAAGAAGCAGCTCTTTTAGGACATGCCCTCAGCTACGTGAGGGATCAGATGGGGCTCCCTCCTGCTACATTCCTTGTCGAAATGGTGGAAGGTATTCTGGGGTGTTACTACCCGACCCCGCCACGCATGCTGACCCTGAGCGAAAAAATTGTTGCGCAATACGTGCTGCGTGAAATGGTGGGTGGAAGTGTCGCACTGGATTCCACAGATTTTTTTGCGACCGAGGGGGGCACGGCGGCCATGGCCTACGTGTTCAATTCCCTCAAGCAGAACAGTCTCATCAAAAAGGGAGACAAGGTGGCTATCGGCATGCCCATCTTTTCTCCCTATATCGAAATTCCACAGCTTGAAGAATACGGCCTTGAAGTTGTGCCAGTGCAGGCCGATCCAGCTCTGAATTGGCAGTATCCGGAAGGTGAACTGGAAAAACTGCGCGATCCGGCGGTAAAAATCTTTTTCTGCGTGAACCCCAGCAATCCCCCATCTGTCAAGATGAACGATGCGTCGCTGGAGAAGATTGCATCCATTGTTAAAGAACGCCCGGATCTGATGATCTTGACCGATGACGTTTATGGCACGTTTGCTGATGGCTTCCGGTCGCTTTACGCAATCTGTCCGCAAAATACGATCCTTGTTTACTCTTTCTCAAAATACTTCGGAGCAACAGGTTGGCGTCTGGGGGTAATCGGCATGCATAAGGAGAATGCTATTGATGCGCGATTGGCACAGCTTCCGGAAGAGGAAAAAAATGCACTGGTAAAACGCTATTCCAGCCTGACAACAGATGCCGCAAGCTTGAAGTTTATTGATCGACTAGTGGCGGATAGCCGTGCTGTGGCACTAAACCATACGGCTGGCCTTTCGACCCCGCAGCAAGTTCAGATGGTACTTTTCTCATTGTTTGCGCTGATGGATCATGAAGGTCGTTATAAAGCGACGCTCAGGAGCGTCATCCGCCGTCGGGAAGCCGCGCTTTATCAGGAATTGGGGGTAGCGCCAGCAGAGGACGCGAATGCAGTAGATTACTATACCCTGATTGATCTGGAAGACGTCTGTCGCACCCTGTACGGCGACAACTTTGCCCAGTGGATGCTCAAACGTTCCAGCACAGGTGAGATCCTGTTCCGGATTGCGGATGAGACAGGCATTGTTCTGCTGCCAGGCACCGGGTTTGGCGCTACACGTCCATCGGCACGCGCCTCTCTCGCAAATCTCAATGAATTCCAGTACGCGGCGATTGGTCGTTCATTGCGAAAGATGGTTGAGGAATATCACGGCGAATTCGTGAAAACTCAGGAATAATCAAAACTACAGGGCTCCCTTCAAGGATGCTGATGCTGTTTTTAATCACGGGAAGAGAGGGCAGCCCTTTCTCTTCCCGTGCCGGAAAAGTATTCCCTATGTTTTCTAGGCGTGCCCTGCCTCTTTTTGCTGCAACTCTGGGAGTAGCTTCGATTATGCCTGCTTTTTCTCACACAGAAGCCTCAAGCGCTCCTCATGAGATGATTCATCAACAGATAGCGTTACCGCGCGTGCTCGTATTGGCGACTGGTGGCACGATATCCGGAAAGGCCGCCCCTCGGTCCGCCATTGGATACGACGCCGGCGTTGTAACGGGAGAGCAGTTGATTGCTGGTGTGCCGGGGGTCGAAAAACTAGCGCACTTGCAGGTAGAGCAGATCTCCAACATTGCATCCCAGAACATGAACAGCAAAGTCTGGTTCAAAATTGCCGAGCGTATTCAGAAGGCGTTCTCTAATAACGAAGCCGATGCTGTTGTGATCACTCACGGCACTGACACAATGGAGGAGACTGCTTTCTTTCTGGGGACCGTGATTGGAGATGCGCGGCCCGTTATTTTGACCGGCGCTATGAGGCCCAGCACAGCTATTAGTGCTGATGGCCCGGCAAATATGTATGAAGCTGTGAAAGTAGCGGTCGATCCGCAGGCCCGCAGGCGGGGTGTGCTAGTGGTTTTGAATGACGAAGTGCAGTCGGCACGTGGTGTGAGCAAAATGCATACGACGTCTCTTCAGACATTTCGTTCGCCTAATCTTGATCTTGTTGGATATGTTGATCCGGCAAGCGTGCGTTTTATTACTCCGGTAAAGCCTGAGCATCATCTTGCTCTTCCGAGAGATCACAAATTGCCTCCCGTACAGATTGTATATGCCCATGCAGATATGGATGCGCAGCAGATTGACGATGCCGTCAGGCATGGCGCACGCGGTATCGTGATTGCAGGGATGGGGGACGGCAATGTTTCGAGTGATGCCTTGGCTGGCATGGAACGAGCTACGAAGGCAGGCGTAGTTGTCGTGCGCTCTACCCGTGTTGGCAGTGGTTTTGTAAACCGTAATGTAGAAGTTGACGATGACCGCTACGGTTTTGTGGCTTCTATGGATCTGAACCCACAAAAGGCGCGAATACTTCTTCAGCTGCTTCTGGCGAATGGAAAAAACACATCAGAAGATATTCAACCCATCTTCAACGCCGGGCTTTGAGTACGGAAATTTTGTATAACGAGTAATTAAATGAGGGCACGCCTTAAGAATTTATTGCGTGTGGATGAAGAATTGTCTGTTAAAAAAGCAGTTTTTTGCTTTCTGGTATTTGCAGGTGGTTTTTCATCTGCACATGCCGGTCAATGGTATACAGGTTCACTTGTTTCCCCCTCTGGCACAACACGCGAAGGAGTTTTGAATGTCGAACCTTACTTTTCTTACAGTCAGCCTCTAGGCAGTTTTGGTCCACACGGGCGAACGCTACCAGCATCTCACCCCTTACAGCGTATGTTTTCAAACTCCACTCTCTGGAAATACGGAATTTCTCAAGACTTCAGTATTCAGATTCATACAATCGTTGATTACGGGTGGAAACATGCTAACGGTCATTCTCATGGGCCCAAAACAGGTGATGTCCCTGTTGATCTGATCTATCGTTTGGTAAGGCCCGACCCAAGACGTTACATTCCTGCCCTTAACCTCTTTGCAGGAATGATTTTTCCTACAGGTGACTACAAAAAACTACACAATATTCAGGATGGGGTAGGGAGTGGCGCTTATGTTTTTCGCTTCGCCTTAACTGCGCAGTCTACTTATACGCTGCCGGGTCATCATGAATTACGTGTACGAGCATGGAACTGGTTTCGGCGGGCAGTTACCTCGGCCTCACTGACCGATGAAACAAGTTATGGCACGGCCTATGGTTTCCGGGGGCGTGGCAGGCCGGGAATGAGTGGACAAAGCGGGTTTTCGTTGGAGTATGGCTTGACCCAGAAGTGGGTCTTGGTCATGGATCTTGCTCGAGATTGGTCGAATGGTTCAGTCTTGCGTGGGCACGATACTAACGGAACTTATGTCAGTAAAACGGGATCTGCTAACACAGATTGGCAAATTGCTCCGGCTTTTGAATACAACTGGAATGCAAACTGGGGCATAATTGCGGGGGCAGCGTTTTATTTTTCTGGTCACAATAAAAATATCCAAGTCTCCCCGCAATTTGCAATTAACTCTATGTTCTAGATCAAGTTGACTAAAGATCTATACCATATGTCGACACCTGCTTCACTTGCTTCTTGTGGTATATAAGGACAAAGAGAGTAGGTATGACACGAGGTAATCTGATAGATTTGGAATGGTTGATGATTGAGCCTTTTCTGCCTCCGGGCGCCAAGGTAGGGAGCGTCCAAGCGGAGATAACTGCCTGTTTTCAACGGTATGCTGCGTGTCGTGCACACAGACTGTCTGGGGGGAGGCGTGCATGAGTCCCACGGCAAGTGGAATTCGGTTTATGTTCGGTTTGCCGGTGGGTTGAACAGAGCGTCTGGGATGCCCTCTCGGCTTTACCCTCACAGGGGCGGTAAGTCTCAGGCTACAAAGCCATATGTGCCCGGATGGAACCGCCGATTTCAAATTCCAGGGCCATGCTGGCTGATTGGGTGTATGATAGCGACAGTTTCCGTCAGGATCTGCCGCAGCATGGTATCGTGCCGGACATTCCATCACGCAAAGACCAAAGTGCGCCGCAGAAAATAGACTGGCGGCGTTACTGAGATCGCAACGGCATCGAACGGATATTCAATTATCGCCGCTAGGCTTTTTGGGGATCAGGTCTTTTGTCAACGTGAGCCAAGGAGCGGGGTGCAGACCGTAAAACTCTCCGTACAAAGTGGATAGGGAAATATTCTCTTCGGCACGGCGGGATTGCGGTTTCTTGAGAGGTAAGTTGGAGGGGGATGACACAATGACGTGACCTTCCTTCAGTAGCCCCGGAAAGTTTCGAACCTCAACGGGTTACAGGCATTAAGAGCCACATCCATCTCATGTGAGGACGCGATGACAGCCACCCGCCGCAATCTTCTCGCCCTTTCGGCCTTGGGAGGCGCAGCCGCGCTGATGCCCCGAAGCGGACAGACCCAGGATGCACAGCATGCTGGAGATGTTACCCCGACCAGGGGGGACATTGTGCGTGATACGCTCCCAGTGAATGTAACGCAGACGGGCCAGCGGTTTCGTCCTCCGACGCGCATTGGACTTGGTGGGGTCCCGATTGGAAATGGCTTTGCCGCTGGTACGGATGAAGATGCTGAAGCCACGTTGGAAGCGGCCTGGGCTTTAGGGATACGCTATTTTGATACGTCGCCTTGGTATGGTCTGGGCTTGAGTGAGCGTCGGTTTGGCCATTTTTTGCACACGCGGCCAAGGGATGAATTTGTCCTGTCTACCAAAGTTGGCCGATTGCTGACCGCCGCTCCACAGCCGCCTGGTGGCACGATGTGGCATAATCCGTCTCCTTTCGCCTACCGCTATGACTACACGGCAGATGGCGTTCGGCGGTCGATCGAGGACAGCCTTCAGAGACTAGGAATTTCTCGGCTTGATATCGTCTACATTCATGACCTGTCGCCAGAAAACAAGGATATGGGACAACGTTGGACGACTTATTTCGATCAAGCTGCCAAAGGTGCCATTCCGACGCTGACCAGGATGCGGGAGGAAGGTCTCATCAAGGGGTGGGGGCTCGGGGTTAATACGCCTCAAGCTGTCCTGAGAACCCTTGAGATCGGGGACCCGGATATTGTCCTTCTGGCAACGCAATATTCCATTCTAAGGCATGACGAAGCTCTGGCGCATACTTTGCCTGCGCTTGCCCCTCGTGGCATTTCGGCCGTTATCGGCGCGCCTTTGAATGCAGGTTATGCTGCCGGACGCAATCGCTATGATTACGGCGGCACCATTCCATCCGGGATGGGGCGTAAGAGGGCGGCGATGGAAGTTATAGCCAAGAAGCACGGAACTGATCTTCGTACGGCAGCACTTCAGTTCGCAGCCGCTCATCCGACGGTCGCAGCCGTCATTCCGGGAGCGCGTAATGCTGCCCAGATGCAGGCCAATGCGAAATCCATGGAAGTCTCGATTCCGACGGCTTTTTGGGATGAACTCAGGAAGAAAAATCTAATTGCGCAGACTGCACCTGTTCCTGCTCCAGTGTAACTACAAACTGGGCAGGTAGAGCGTTTGGTATCGCTTTTCTCTAAGGCATGGAAAGAGGATTAGATCTTTTCTTTAGGAGAATATCATTTATTTTGGAAATGGTCGGAAGAGTAGGCACCAAGAGCGACTTGGGATTTGTTGAAAATATTGATTGCTCATGCTATGGTTATTGTTTGATAATAATATATAGTTTCCCGTGATGGTGTAGAATAACACACAATAACTTCGAATAATATGTCAAAGAAACATTATCGATAATACTTCAAGGGCTAGCGTACTACTTGAAGAGACAATGAATTTCCTGTTTGCCGGGGCGCGGGTTGTCATCTTAGAAAAGCAATATCTGAAATACTTCTAATATCCCTCCCTGCAAGACAGATTTGCGCTGGATGCAACCGAGGGACGATTATGCTTTTTTTATCAACAACCGCTGGATCCTGTTTGCCCCATGTTTGAAATGTAGGAGCAAAAAGGGGCCAGCGGTATGTCTCACTTGTAGTTATTGAGATGAGGTCTGAGAAGTATCTTTAGTCGTTTAGTCCGATCGAAATTCCCGCAAATATACCAAACCCGTCTCCCGGTTGCATGACTGAGAGCTGTCGGCCTCCTGCGATATATCCAGGTACTACAATGGAGGCATAATGTTTATTGGTCAGATTGTTAAAAGACAAGAAGACCTGACGGTGTTTCCCGGGCCATTCATAGCCAATGTTGGCATTATAGATATGATAAGAAGGCGCGAAATAAGTGTCGTCGTAAGACCCTGAAACCTTTGACGAAACCTGTGTATTGAACCCGGCATAAAAGCCATTTTTCAGGTCAAGACGGACTTCTCCCTGATAGAAATGAGCAGGAATTCCTGGAAGCTTGTTCCGGCCGAAAACGGCATCATTTTTGAAGTGAAAATCCTGATAGGTATAGGATTGACGTAAGCCTAGTGTTCCGCCGGACCATTTATACAGATCTGTCTCCAGAGACGCTTCCACACCCTGATGCACGGTTGGGGACGCGTTTGAATAGGTCGCATTCCCATAAAGTTGTGACAATGGGGTCATGACAGACAGAAGTTCATTCCTCACAGAGGAATAGTAGTATGTCAGGCTCCATTTATTGTGTAGCCAGTTGCCTGTCGTACCAATTTCATACGTTGTTGCTGTCTGGTTTTCGAGGCTGGCTCCCGTTGCAGTCAAGCCTGCTGCAGGACCGGTTGTGTAGTTTGCGCCAGACAGAAGTTGCCAGTCATTAGGTGGCTGAAAACTGCGACTGACGTTTCCATAAACCGAGACATGCGGACTGATAACATACCGAAATCCTCCACGCGGGGTAAAGCCCACGGCCGAGGTGCCAAGAGAGCTTTGCGTAGGGTACGTCACAGCAGTAGAGCGCTGCACGAAGTCCAGAGCACCGGCAGCTGTTAGCCAGAAATTATGAAAGAGTTCAAAGTTGTCTCTGATGTGGAAATAGTTGTCCGTTCCGCCGTAAGTAGCGTGTCGAAGCTTTGTTCCAAGCGGAATGCCAGCATAAGTGCCGGTATACGTTCTGGTCCGCGTAGTTTGCCAGGCGTCCAGATCGCTATAGGTGTCAATGCCGAACAGCATATCATTGCTGCGGCCCCACAGCTTGTCTTTCCGGGTGTATCGGATCACGCCCGCAATCGTCTTGTATCCCCAGATGCCCGCAGTCGTACCATTCTCAATATCAATCGGAGCATCCTGGTAATCAATTCCCAGCTCCAGTTTGGAATGATCGTCAATCCGGATGGTTGTCATGTTGCCATACCATTTTGAGCCCGGCTGAATGCGCTTGGAATGAAGCGCAACATAAGTCGATTGTGCCTGTTTCGGATTGTCAATGATCTGATCTCGCGTCAGAAATCCTGGATATCCGTTTTGCGTCTGTCGATACCGGAAGAAGAACCGCGTGGAGACTTTATCATTGAAGCGGTATCCGTAGTTTGCGTTAACACCAAAACTGCTGGCCGCCGTCTGTTGCTGGTAGCCGCCTCGATAAGACTTGGTGATACTGACATAGTAGTCAGACTTCCCAATGACTTTTCCGGAACTGATCTGCTGCTTGTTATAGTTGAAGCTGCCTGCTTCTGCCCGAACCTGGAATAAGTCCGCATCATACCCCGTCGGTGTGACGTAGTTGATAGCGCCACCAAGTTGTACGCCGCCATAGTCAAACGCATTGGCGCCACGAAGCACTTCTGTATAACGCACGCCGAGTGTTTCAAATAATTCGTAAGGCGTGCCAGCCGGCGTCGTTACGGGGAGGCCGTCAAACATCATCAGAATGCCAGAACGAAAATAGTTTGTACCTGTTTGAATTCCGGAACCACGGATAGACAGACGCAAGCCATCACCTCCACCCGAACTCTGGGCAAAAACGCCTGGCTGGAACGCAAGAACGTCAGCGTTAGTGAAGTTTCGGCCTTTCAGAACCTCGTGCGCGTCAATCACACTGACGCCACCGGGAATGGTGCTTAATGCTGCCTTCGATTGATCGACCACAGAGCGTCGACGGGTGGAAACCTTGATTGTTTCACTTGTCGGGGCGACGAAGGATTTGGGCGCAGCAGAGCGATGAACCGCCTCAGAAGACTGTGTCCCACTAACGGCAGAGGGGGGTGTTACGAGTTTTTTACTCGAAGTGCCTGTACGGTGATGAGTTGGATGAGTTTTGTACTCTGCCGCTTCGCTTATGAGTGGCGTCATTGCGACCGCGCTTAACAAAAGGGAGGACAGGCGGCCGTGGGGCACACCAAGGCGAAAACCTGTATGGGAATGCACCTGATTTTTCTTGCTCTTCATTTTCAAGCTCATTCTGAGGCGCAATTTTGCCCCATGTTTATTGATGCTCTGGCTCACATTCGGAGCTCTGAATTTTCAGGTGTGAATTCTGTGGCCGCACCTGCAACGGAGGGTAATGCGGTATCTCTGGTCTCTTTCGTTTAATCGAAAGATAGAGAACACAGCATTGTTGCTTTGGGTGGGCGTGACGCAACTTCACAACAAGGCTTGTTGCCTTTTAGGCATCACCGCGCTTACATCGCATCCAAGTATTCCTTACCTAAAGACATGTCACCAAATACGATGGTTAAAAAACTATATTACTTTTTTAATTAGATTTATACAGGCGCATATATGATTATTAATCAGGTCTTATATGAAAATCTCTGAGTGATAAGGGCGGTGATGGAATTCCGTCTTAAAAAGTGAAACGGCTAACGCAGCCTGAACCGTTCCTTTCAATGGCTCTTTTGGCGCGATCATTAGTGAAATTTTTTACGCTTCTGATGATCATTTCCAGACTGCTGAAGCGATATCGATGCGTGAAGGTAAAAGTCCTTCTTTTAAAAAACCGTCAGCAACCTGTTGCTGTTCCTGAATAATATCCGCGCTCATAGGCGCATAACCAAAATCACGTGTCTTGATTGCAGAATATACCGTATCGTACGGCAGTCCTGTTTGTGTTGCGAGAAGATGGGAAACTTCGGGCTTATGGATTTGTGCCCAGACATCCGTTTGAGCGATCTGATGAAGTGCTTCCCGAAGAAGATCAGGCTGACTTTCTGAAAATCCACGGCGAGCCAGGAAAAACTCTCGATTGGCGACCATATCCTGTGCGGTTGTCAGAATGCGTGGCCCACTGGACAGCGCTCCGGACAGATAGGGGTCCCATATTGCCCATGCATCGATCTGGCCGCTTTCAAAGGCTGAGCGAGCAGAGGGGGGCGTGAGATAGGCGGGTTTGATATCATGAAAAGATAGCCCGGCTTTATGCAGGGCCTGAAGAAGAAACCAGTGGACGTTGGACGCGCGATTGAGAGCGATCCGCTTGCCCTTTAGATCCGCGACGGTGCGGATCGAACTGTCTTTGGGGACAAGAATGGCTTCGGCTAGTGGGGCAGGAGGCTCATGTCCGACATACACAAGTGCACCGGGGCTTGCGGCGGCTGCAAACACTGGCGGAGCATCGCCGGTCTGTCCCAAATCAAGTGCTCCCGCGACTAGGGCCTGCAGGAGCTGTGGGCCAGCCACGAATTCGGACCACACGACATTCGCGCGGCCAGCCAATGCCTTTTCCAAGGCGCCAGATGCCTTGAGAATAACCAAGGTGCTGTAGCGCTGATAGCCGATGCGGATAACCGGTGTTGCTGCGCGAACTGGCGAGGCAAGGGTGAGTGCAAGAGTGCCAAAAAGTAGGTGGCGACGCTTGATAATGGCGCGTGTATCAGTCATGGAGCCGCCGTGTTGTATTGTGGTTCAGATGTTCCGAAGAGCTTTTCCCGTAGAGTTCCGGGTTGATATTCTGTCTTGTAACGGCCACGCTTTTGAAGCTCTGGCACGATATAAGTCACGAAGTCCTCGAAGCTTCCTGGGGTGATGGCGTAAGCGAGATTGAGACCGTCAATACCTGTGTCTTCAATCCATTTTTCAATCTGATCCGCGACTTTCTGCGGGCCACCAACGAACGTTACGCCCATGCCCCCAATTGCCGCATGTTCTGCGAGTTCCCTGACGGTCCACACCCGTTTGGGATCTACAACGGTCAAGGCATCGATGGCGGAGTGAATGGCGTCATTACGAATATGACGGACAGGATCATCGAGATCGAAGGTCGAAAAATCGATCCCCGTCCATCCTGACATGAGCGTCAGAGCACCTTCGTGACTGACATACTTTCTGTATTCCGCCCATTTTTCTAAAGCGGCCTCATCGTTTTCGGCCGTTACGATGGTTACGAGAGAGAAAATCTTGAGTGATTTCCGTGACCGCCCAGTGCGCTGGAGCTCTGCTTCCAGCCCTGAAACGGCATGTTTCGCCACTTCTTTGGATGGGCCAGCAATAAAGACGCATTCAGCGTAATCTCCGGCAAAAGCCCGCCCTTTACTGGAAGTTCCGGCTTGATAGAGGACGGGTGTTCGCTGAGGTGAGGGTTCACAGAGATGAATTGCATCTACCTCAAAGTATTTTCCTTTATGCTGAAGGCGATGAACCTTTGTGGGATCCGTAAAGATCCCACTTTTTCTGTCCCGACGGACGGCGCCGTCCTCCCAGCTTTTTCCCCACAGACCTCGAAGAACCTGCATATAATCACGCGCGACATCGTAACGCTCATCATGAGATGTCTGTTGTTGCTGACCAACGCCTTTTGCGGCGCTGTTCAGATAACCCGTTACAATGTTCCATCCCATCCGCCCGTTGGTAAGGTGATCCAGGGTGCTGATGCGGCGAGCAAAGGGGTAGGGATGTTCGAAAGAGAGGGTTGCCGTCAGCCCAAAGCCCAGATTTTCAGTGACCGCGGCCATGGCGGAAATCAGCATGGCCGGATCATTGACGGGAACCTGAGACGCATTGCGTAATGCCGCTTCCGGGCCGCCTCCATATACATCGTAGATGCCAAGAACATCTGCGATGAAAAGGCCGTCGAACAGTCCATGTTCAAGCGTTTTCGCCAAGTTCGTCCAGTATCCGATGGTGTTGTAATGCCATGACTGATCGTCCGGATGCCGCCATAGGCCGCTTGCCTGATGAGAGACGCAATTCATATCAAATGCGTTTACGGGGATAAAAGACACATGCGCTCCTTAACAACGATCACGGTAGGACGGCGGGGTGTTGCGACGTGAAAATGCGGCTCAGTTCACTCAGCCCTGATTGAAGAGGGCTGAATGCTGAAGAGATGTGTCTTGTCGGGCGGCTGGCCTTAGGACGCCCTTCAATGTGTCGTCGCCATCCGGGTCATAATTGAAGACATCCCAACGGATCACCTGATGCAATGTCAGACCGATCAGAGGGGCGCTCAAAATGAACCAGAAAAGGTTCGTTCCGAAATTTGCGTAGAGGCTGGGTAGAGCCCACATGGCCATGGTGGCACCCAGGCCAGAAATGAGCCGGTTCATGCCAATTCCCACACCACGAATTTCGGTCGGGTAGGTGAGAGTGGCGTAGATCATCTGTTGGCAGCCGGGTCCGAAGCCTTGACCGAAGAGATACCCAGCGAAGCCACCGAGAACCGCTATGACACCTGCCGTGGAGTGTGGTGTGCCGACAATCGCCAGCGTTCCTATGGAAACAGCCTGAAGAATATATCCAACGATATTGACCTTGCGCGACGACACGTACCGCGCCAGACGAACCCCGATCAAACCGCCCGTAAATGCAAAGACAAGGTTCAGGATGATTGATGTAATCAGAACCTGCTTGCGGTCGAGGTGCAGCATTCCTGCGAGCAAACTCGGCGCCCCAAACGCGATTGCCGCATACGAATAAGCACTGACGATGGAAATGGTACTGACAAGAATTCCGCGCTTAAGCAGGGGCTGACGGAAGAGCGGGGCAATCCCATGAGGTTGTGGCCGGATAGGCGGAGCTTCAATCTGAAGAGCGGGATCAATGCCATGAGACGCCCGTAAAATCTCCGCTGCTTTCTCCAGATCGCCGTTCCGGGCGATCCAGATAGGGGATTCACTCATGTATCGGTTACGGACGAGGATGATCAGAAGCGCAGGAAGCGCCCCGAAGGCCAGTGAAGCGCGCCATAGCCAATCCGGGTGGGTGGTAGGAACGACCGCGTCTAGGGCAAAAACGAGGAAAAAGCACAGTGAAGAGGCGGCATACCACGTTGGGCACCATGCTGCAGCTCGGCTCGCTTTGCTTCCTTTTCCACTCAGCTTTGAAAACTCTGACAGGAACGCCATGGCCACAGGCAGGTCCATTCCGACGCCAAAACCCATCGCGAAACGGGCAAGGATCAGGATGGTGGCCGTGGGGGCCATGCCTGCCACGAGGGCCGCGATGACAAAGCAGATCATATCCGCCATGAAAACGGCGTATCGACCAATCCGGTCAGTCAGCCATCCGCCTGCAATGCTCCCGACAATTGTCCCGGCACTCATCGCTGCTGCAACCATGCCGGTGGCAGATGTCGTGAGACCAAAGTGTTTCTGTACGTCACCAATGCCGTAGGACAGCGTCGTCAGGTCATAGGCGTCAAGAAAGACGCCGCCGAGAGCAAGGGCAACGATGATGTTTGCGTGACCGCCGCCCTGAGGTCCTGCGTTGACGATGGCAGAAACATCATCAGCATGACGGATTATAGGGCGAGGCGTGCCGAATGTGGCATTTTGAGCAGACGTCATGAATGCACCTGTTCAGAGTATGTCGAGATCTGAAGGATATCGGCCAGCCTAGAGGCTACAGACTGGGAATTGGCCGTTACCTCCGGGAAGCCCATCAGCTCACCGAAAGTCCCGCGGGAAAGCGGGCCAGCGACAAGGAGGCCCGACACTGGCAGGCCGTCGACAAGTGCGGAGTGATCTTTGTCGGTCCAAAGCCCGAGACCAACAGGATCTCTCTGCACAAAGCCCTCCTGAGCCAGACGGGAAAGAAAACCAGGCTTGGTTAGAATGCCTGCATGGTCAGGGCCGGTGGTATTGATCAGGATGTCTGCACGGACCGTGCGGCTTCGTTCCCCACGCTCCCGAAGGTGTAGAGTAAGGCCATTAGGGGCGGCTTCTGCGCTCTCAAGCCGAGCAGCAAGCACTGTGAGTAACCCTGTTTCTGATCTCAGGTTTAAAGCGCGTTCGACCTGTGGTGCGATCCGAAAACGATGGACATCCCAGAATGGTCGAAGGTGGCGGACAAGACGACGCTGTTCAACGACCGGCAGAGCCGTCCAGATGGTCTTCCCTTGGCGACGTACAGCATCAAGCGTGTCTTGCCATGGCCTTTCAGAGGCCGAAGCAAGGGTCTCGCGAATGCGCCTGAGCAGACCCAGCGCCGTCTGTTCGGGGTTGGTGGAAAAATCTCCAAATAGACTGGCAGGCCCATGTGAATGCCCTCGGGAGCGGAGACCGCGGCGGGAGACCGCAGTGATAGGGCCAAGATGCCCCTGTGCTGCGAGAGTTGCCACAACATCTGCCATCGTGAGCCCGGTACCTATAATGGCAATCCGTGCCCGAGGGTCTATGGTCTTGAAGACATCTTTTGCCCACGGATCAGAGATTACTCGCGGATCGTGCGCGATCCCTTTGAGTGGGGTCGGCAGCGCTGGGGCAGGATGCGAAGTCGCAATGACAACATAGGCAGCAGTATAAATCGCGCCGTGGGCGGTCTGGATCTGCCAGTACTTGCCGGTATGCTGTACAGACACCACAGTGTCCTGAACATGCTGAAGTGTCTCATTGACGAGAAATGGCGTTATTCTCTCAAAAAGATAACGACCAAACTCTGCACGCGTCGGATAAACGTCTCCAGAGGGCAAGAATGCTTCCGGATCACAGGTTTTATGACTGTGCCATTTGAACCAGTCCGCAAAGTCGTCAGGTCTTTCTGTATCGATGCTCATCCGCGAAGCGGGCACATTGATCCGATGCTGCGGGTCCTTGCTGCCATAGGCCACGCCTGCGCCCAACCGGGGGCGAGGCTCGAAGATCACAACGCTACCAGCACCCAGATCTCGGCGTTTGCGAAGAAGATGGTACGCAATCATCGTGCCGGTCGCTCCGCCACCGATAATTGCTACAGGGGCAGAAACTGGCAGACGGCTGAGCTGGACTTCCGCGTTCATGAAGAGGCTTGGGCCGGGCGATAGGAGTTGGCAATCGTCTCGCCAAACGGCCCCATATTGTTCTGACCGCCGGCTGCCCGTGTCGGGTGGGCAGTCGGAAGGAGCGGAAGGACCAGTTCGCCAAAGCTGTAAGCTTCTTCCAGATGAGGGTATCCGGAAAGGATGAAGCTGTCGCAACCAGCGCGTCTGTATTCATCAATGCGTTCAGCAATGGTGGCCGGATCACCCACCAGAGCCGTGCCAGCTCCGCCTCTGACCAGCCCCACGCCAGCCCAGAGGTTAGGACTGACTTCGAGCTTGTCCCGTCGTCCGCCATGCAGGGCGCTCATGCGGGACTGCCCTACAGAGTCTAGCCTTGAGAATACAGACTGGGCCTGCGCGATGGTCGCATCATCAAGGCGGGAGATCAGACGGTTTGCCGCAGCCCAGGCCTCTTCAGTTGTCTCACGAGCGATGACATGAAACCTGATCCCGAAACTGACTTCGCGTCCTTCACGCGCAGCGGCCTCGCGAACACGGGAGATTTTTTCCTTAACAAGTTCCGGTGGCTCTCCCCACGTCAGATACTTGTCGATCCGCTTGGCCGCGACCTGAATTCCTGCCTCAGAAGAGCCGCCGAAATACAGAGGCGGACCGCCAGCCTGATGTGGCGGATAAAGGATCTGGCCATCCGCAATATGGAAGTGCTTGCCCTCGTGATGGACGGTGTCACCCTTCAGAAGACGAGAGTATATCGACAGGAATTCGTCAGTAATTTCGTAGCGGGTGGCATGGTCGAAAAAGAGACCGTCCCCTTCATTTTCCTTGGGATCTCCACCCGTTACAACATTGATCAGGAGACGGCCGCCAGATAGACGATCCAGTGTCGCCGTCATACGTGCCGCAAAGGTTGGAGATTGCAACCCAGGGCGGACGGCTACCAGAAATTTCAGCCGTTCAGTGGACGTAATAAGGGAGGATGCAACGATCCAGGAGTCTTCGCAACTCCGCCCTGTGGGGAGGAGGACGCCGTAATATCCCAAACTGTCCGCAGCCCGCGCGACCTGTTGGAGGTAAGGCAGGTCAACGCTGCGGCCACCTTCCTGCGTTCCCAGATATCGGCTGTCTCCATGAGTTGGAAGGAACCAAAGAACGTTGATTTTCTCGGGGACACCCCCGATGACGGCATTTGTGCTCATGAGAAACTCGCTGTCTGGGCGTGAACGGGTAGAGTGGCCTGATGGGCGGGATGGCTTGTCGGAAGGCGATCAAAACCGAACAGGCGATGACGCAGTGTCTCCGGAGGACTGTTTCGCTCTGGCAGGCGACCACGCTTGCGGAGTTCCGGAGCAATCAGCTCTCCAAAATCCCTGGTCGTCTCGAACGTGTGGTATTGGCGGAGATTAATCCCGTCGATCCCATCTTCGTCGAGCCAGTCTTCGACGGCATCCGCGATCTGGGAGGGGGTGCCCGCGACGAAAAAACGGCCCTGTTCGAAGCTGGCAATCTGGTCCAGTGCGCTGCCAACTGTTTGATCGGGGCCAAATCGACGCCCCATGTTTCCAAACGGACGCCCCGATTGCTCAAGCGCCTCACCAATGGTCAGGGAGCGGTCAAAATTCCGCAAATCAATCTCGGCCTGCGCGTGGACATGAGCAGCCTCAACGCTATAGCGCTCACGGTAGCGGTTCAGCTTCTCCTGAGCCTCGACTTCTGTATTCCCAGCGATGAGCCCAGCCATGACGTAGAATTTCAGGTCGTTGGGGTCTCGACCGTTTAGAGCCGCCTGTTCGCGTGTCTGGGCGATGTTATGGCGAATTTCCTCGCGCGTACGGCCACCAATGAAAACGGCCTCCGCATGACGGGCTGCAAATTCCAGTCCACGCTTGGACCCGGTTGCCTGAAAAAGGACCGGCGTGCGCTGACGCGTGGGCTGCACAAGATGTGGACCCTCAACCTGATGATGCCGACCCTTGTGGTTGATGTAATGAACACGATCCGGGTGGGTGAACACGTCGTTCTCACGATCAATGACCAAGGCGTCTTCGTCCCAGCTCTGCTCCCAGAGCTTGTAGAGAACCTCAAGATATTCCTCAGCCCGCTCGTAGCGCTCGTCGTGTTCGATTTCGTCTGCAAGGCCAAAGTTTCTGGCGGCGTTTGGCAGGTAGGAGGTCACAATGTTCCAGCCAACGCGCCCTTCGGTTAGAAGATCCAGCGTGCTCATACGTCGCGCAAAGGCAAACGGTGGCTCATAAGTCGTTGAAAATGTTGCGGCAAACCCTAGGCGCGTGGTGACAGCGGCCATAGCCGGGATCAGGGAGAGCGGATCGAGGTTCGGGATTTGCACGCCGAGCCGAAGGGCAGGGTCAAGTCCGTTAAAACGGTCATAAACCCCGATGACATCGGCAAGAAAAATTGCGTCGAAACCTGCGTCTTCTGCCAAGCGGGCCTGGTCCAGCCAGAATGCCATTTCTCCAAAACGGTGGCGATTGTTGTCAGGCGCCGTCCACATTCCGTGGACGATGTGACTCACGCAAGCCATCTCAAACAGATTGACTTTTAACTGCTTAGGGGCCGATGCCTTACTCATGCCGGCTCCTTGGAGAGACTTTTCTTCAGTCCTTCACGGTACGGCGTCCAAAGCGGGGTATCGTTCAAGGCCAGATCCCCGAGTTCCCGACGGCGCTGGGCCGCAGGGTTATGTGAGGACA
Organism: Gluconobacter sp. P5H9_a; assembly: GCF_018812085.1. NCBI lineage: Bacteria > Pseudomonadati > Pseudomonadota > Alphaproteobacteria > Acetobacterales > Acetobacteraceae > Gluconobacter > Gluconobacter sp. P5H9_a. Next base: position 84,502 of record NZ_JACRVW010000009.1, on the reverse strand, counting down.
GAACGCGAGCATTGCGCCAATGGCGATCCAGATTTCTGGTCTGACTGGTGGCCGATGCGCCGCCAACTTCAAAAAGTAAATTTGCGGCTTCAAGCGTTTGATCAATAACGATTTGCTGCGCTTTGAAGGCGGCTTCTTCTGCTTCGCTAAACGTCACGCTTTCGGTATCGCCCCTTAGCCACGCGGTCTCAGCCTCCGTCAAAGCGTCCGAAACGCGATCGACCAGAGCAGACGTTGAGAAGGCAAGAGCAGACAGTCGCCCAACGACGCCCTGAACAACGGAATCTTCCCGTTGGATAACTTTGCCTGGAACACCGAAAGTTCGTGTTCTGGGTCGCACAAAGTCAATCGCATCACGCAGTATAGCGGCTGAAATTCCTGCCAATGCTGCCAAATGGAACTGCTGATAGTAAGCGGCGAGATAAGAATGTGCAGGAATATTTCCGGGCTCGGATCGGTCCAGAATTTGTGTCGGAGCAATTAAAACGTTGTCAAAAACAGTTGTCCCGCTGCCGGTCAGGCGCTGACCAAAACCGTCCCAGTCGTCAATTCGTGTGACACCTGAGGCCTCTGAAGGGACCAGAACATGCGCGCGCTGTTCTCCCTCTGCGGCCCAGACAATGATCCAGTCAGCATAGAGGGTGCCAGTCGAATAGTACTTTGTACCATTCAGGCGATACTCCTGTCCGTCGGAACTCAGTTGAGTCGACACGCCCGTTTCGTCTGAGCGTTCCGCCATCGCCGCGCCAAAAAGAGCGCCATCACGGATGCGGTCAAACCATTCGGCAGATTTGTGTGAATGGCGGAGCCTGCCTTCAATAAAGGCAAAATGAGCACGGAAAATCTGTGGAAGGTTAGAGTCTGCTGTCGCTAGCTCTTTCAGTAGGGTAAAGCTCTGTGTCAAGGAAGCTCCATACCCGCCCAATTTACTTGGAAGGCGGACGCGTCCCAGTCCCGCAGTTTTCAGATCCTGCACAATGCTTCTCACAAGCGCGGGGTCGTGCTCGAACTCCCGTGATGCACGCGTTATCGTTTCTATGATCGGCTGAAAGCGTTCTCTGGCAGAGACGAAATTGGCGGAAGAGGACATATAACGACACCTAACGAATATAAGGCAGAATTAACTAGTTTTCGTAGTTCATGATGCGCACCAAACTGAGATAAGCGTAATTTTTAATTCGTCATCTCTCCCATTAATTATTTCAATAGGAACTCTTAGAATGGCTCTTTCCCTTGGTTTTATGGGGAAAATTGTGCCTTTTAAATACAACATTAAAAATACGTTGTTATTAACGTTCATACATTTGGATATGTGAATAAAGGAATCGTCGGTAGGAAATGCGCCTCCGGACGGTCGATTTTTATGTTCCGAGATATCACCCAAATGTTGAGAAACGAGTCATGAAAGCCTTCTACGAGCGGCACACACGCATTCTCCTCCTTGGCATGACCGTCCTTTCAACATGCACCATGATTCCCACGGCTATTGCCCAAGATGCTGAAAGGAACAAACGCTCTGGTCCGCGAGCCCTTCATGTCGGACCGGCGGTCAGTCGTCCCAACACTCCGGTTGCTCCGAAGCGCTTAAAAGGCGACGCAATTTCTCCTCATTCAAAGAGCGAGGATATCAGTGTCACTGGGTCGAATAGCGTCCGCACAGCCGCAAAGCGCATGAGAAAGGTGCCGGGAAATTTCACGGTTATCAGTAGCAAGGAAGTTGAGAAAGGGCGGTCAGCCACGCTTGAGGACACTTTGGCGTTTCAGCCTGGTATTTTCGCGCAAGCAACCAGTGGAAGCACCGGAAACAAGATCTCCATAAGAGGATCGGGCGCAGGGGTATTCTATGGAGGTTACAGCCTCGGAATGAAATACCTGATTGATGGATTGACTGTCAGCGGTGTGGGAGGATTTCAGGAAGATCGCCTCAACAATACCGGATATCAGCGCACAGAAGTCCTTTATGGTGCCAACGCGTTCGACTACGCTGCGACCGCTCTTGGTGGCGGCATCAATTTCGTAACACATACCGGGGTCTCTGCGCCCGGGTTCATGGCCCGTTTCGAAGCTGGCAGCTACGGCACACTGAAAGAACAGGTCAGTCAGGGGGGGACGTTCAGCAACAAGAAAGGCGATTATTACGTCACTGTAGCGCGAACCAACCGACAGGGCTTCCAAAGCTATACGGCGATGCATCGTACCGATGTTGTCGCAAATCTAGGCTACCGCTTCACCGACAAACTGTCTGCACGATTTATTTTCAAATGGGATGAGGGTTTCGGCCATTATGGTGGCCTGCTGACACTGGCCCAACTTCGCAAAAGCCCCAGCATTAATCCAAACGACTGGGGAGGGCGCCCGACCAGAAGCACTATGCTGGGATTTAAAACCAATTACATTTTCGATGATGATTCCAGGTTGGAATACGGCATAACGTGGAACGATTATCCGCTCTTTAACGGGACAAATACGCAGCAGTTTAACCTGTGGCGTTCCACGGACATTAACAATTCTGTCAAATATAACCGGAGTGATCGTCTTCTCGGGCGGAAGATTGAAAGCAATTTTATTCTGAGTGATGTGCATATGGTGTCGGGAGACTCTCGATATTATACATCGTCCGTCCCATCCACGACTTATAATAGAGAAGACTGGACGCTGCACCAGCGGGTCAAATACGGCGGATCACATGATCTGGTTTTTGCGGCCGGGAATAATTTCAATATTTTCAATCGGCTTTGGCTGACTAGCGGCTTTTCAGTCATCTGGGTTGATCGCAATATTCGCGTTGTTGACCGCTTGATACCGAACTCAGCGCTTCAGAGCCGTGAGCACTATAATAATGTCTTCATTACGCCGCGCGTCGGTTTACGGTATGAAATTAATCCGGACATTGACGTCTTCGCCAACTTCAGTCGCTTGATCGACCCTCCGGTGACGTGGAACTACCATGATGTCAAAGGGGGCAGCCCCTATAATGACACGGGAACTGTAGGGCCATTGAAAGCTCAGCGGGCTAACTCGGCGGAAATTGGTATCCGAGGTCATGTCGGCATATTCGACGGAAATCTAACCCTTTATCGGAGTTGGGTTAAAGACGAGCTGCTGTCCGTCGTCGTTACACGCGCGACAAATACAACAGCCGAGATTACCAGAACGTCTAACGCAAGCCCAACAATTCATCAGGGCATTGAAGCCGGGCTCTCAACGAAACTCTTTAATCTGCATCAATATGGCGCCTTGTCCTTCCGTCAGGCGCTTACGCTCAATGACTTTTATTACCGACATGATTCCCTTCTTGGGCAAAACAAGCTGCCGTCGATCCCGACATGGCAATATCAAGCCGAACTCCAGTATAATAATCCTCTGGGGTTCTATGCGAACTTCGATTTCAGGTCGTCCTCAAGCTATTATGTCGATTACGCCAATACACTGAAGGCACCCAGATATGGGATTTTCGGCCTGAAGCTTGGTTATGAGGCAAAAAGCAAAATCTGGAGCACTTTTCTTGATTTCCGCAATCTCGGAAACAAGCATTACGCCACGGCAGCTTATACTGCCTACAATCTGAACCATACTGATTCCGCAATGTTTTACCCGGGTGACGGATTCAGTGTGTTTGGCGGCGTGACTGTACACCTCAGTGACTTGGGAAGGCACTTCTGATGAGGCATTGGTTCTTTCCCAAGACAGTTTATTGGTCAGATATTCGCTCATACGTGCTGATTTTAAGAGCATGACCAGGTTTCATAATCGCAGGCCGGTTCTGATACTTATTCCGGTGGTAGCGTGCGTGGCTGTCCTGTTCTATCGGCATGATACCGACAGTAAAACGCGACATCCGAGCACGCAGCAGGGATCAGCACCCCACAAAGGCGGTACTCTCGTCTTTGCAACGGAGCGCGAGCCTCTGTGCCTGGATCCCCATGTGTATGGAGATATGCCGCAGGTCTATATCGCCGAGCAGTATCTGGACCGGCTCGTATCGATGGACGAGCAGGGCACCATTCATCCCTGGCTTGCGACGTCGTGGGAAATAGCGGACGGCGGACTAACGTATATCTTTCATCTCCGGCATGACGTGACCTTCACCGATGGGACCAAGTTCGATGCAGCGGCTGTAAAACGCAATCTGGACCATATGGTGAATCCCGCCACACAGTCAGGTACTGCGGGCGGTTATATCCGCCAATACACTCGGACCGACATTCTCGATCCTTATACGGCAGCGGTTCACCTGTCCTCGCCGTATTCGGCTTTCTTAAATGTTCTGGCTCAAGGCTTTCTGGGTATTGAGTCTCCCGCAGCTTTAAGCCGCCCTCGCGATGTGAACTGCCAGAGCCCTGTGGGGTCTGGCCCGTTCATTATCACCCACTGGGATCATCAGAGTGAGGTCGTCCTCAGGAAAAACCCAGCTTATGCATGGGCTCCTTCCACCGCACACCATCAGGGACCAGCGTGGCTTGACGGAATCATCTGGCGCTTCGTTGCTGAACCGTCAGTCCGTTTTGCCATGCTTCAGGCGGGCGAGGTCGGTGTGATTGATAGTGTGCCGCCTGAGGGCGAAACCCCAGCAAAGTCCAACCCGGACGTGTCATTGCTGATGGCAGATCGGCCGGGAAATCCTACGAACGGGACCCTGAACACGCTTCGGCCGCCATTTAATGACATACGTGTCCGTGAAGCGTTCATTCGATCCGCAGATATTGATGGGGCGTTAGGAAGCATATTTTTCCACCATTATGCGCGCGCTGGAGGCCCTCTGAGCCCCTCCACACCAGACTACAGTCCGGATTTTGAGCATACCAAGGATTATGATCCGGAGCGTGCCAACGAGCTTTTGGAGAAAGCTGGCTGGAAAGACCGGGATTCTGAGGGATATCGCCTCCGTGACGGCAGAAGATTAACTGTGCACATCCCGATCTCCACGGTTCTGGCACCTGCCGATCGTACCCTTTGGGAGCAGGTACAAGCCACTGCGCGTCAAACCGGCTTTGATGTCCGGCTGGAGCCCTTAAGCGAGACCGCCAATATCGCGCGGAGTGATGCCTGGGATTACGATGTGCGGATTGGATACTGGAACACGAATACTCCAGATGTCCTTCGCATCGTATTCGGATCTGCATTTACCAACCATTTTCAGCACGGTATTCACCAGAACGCTTCCGGCTATAGCAGCCCGATCTTCGACGGGGTGGTGGAACAGGCACTGGCCACGCAAGACCCGCAGCAGCGAAAAGCATTTTACCAGCGAGCTCAAGAGATCATCGCTAAGGCACATCTTCAAATCACGACGTATTCGCAGACCACGCGTCTGGGAGTGTTCAGCAATGTTCATGGTGTACGCATTGAGCCCTCGTTACGCGTCATCAATTTTCATGATGCCTGGATGACACCATGACGAAACGCTTGGCTTCCCAGCGCCTGATCAACCGGATTGGCTTGAGTCTCGGCATGCTTTTCGCATCTGCAACACTAACATTTCTCGCTGTGCGCATGATGCCCGGTGATCCGGCAACGATCATCCTCGGTGGGGCCATGGCCAACCCTACACCCGGTGCTGTCGCGGCGATCACCAGGGAGTACGGCCTCGATCGTCCTCTTATCGTGCAATATGGTTTCTATATATGGCGGCTCCTCCATGGAGATTTAGGGGCTTCCTTCAGTCAGCACCTGCGTGTTGCGGAGGTTTTGCGCCAGCAGATGCTGCCTACGCTGGCACTCGCATCGTTCTCGCTCTTCCTTGCCTGGGCTCTCGCACTGGTTTCAGTATTCTGCACAGTCCGCCGCGGGAGAGTACTCTCGAGCCTTGGAGCCTCTCTCGACATCTCTGCCGCAGCGCTCCCGCCGTTCTGGCTTGGAATTGTGCTGCTCTGGATATTTGCGTTCAGATTGCACCTGCTGCCGCCCGCGGGGAGTTCTTCGCTGGCCTCCCTCATTATGCCAGCACTTTCCCTTGCCATTCCTCTGGGAGGATTTCTGGCTCAGGTCACGCGTGAGTCTTTGGAGATTGCCCTCGATCAACCGTTCATCCTGAGTGCGAGAATGCGAGGTCTAAGCATGGGGCAGGTTTTGTGGCGCCATGCCCTGCGTCACGCGCTTCTTCCCGGTATTGCGCTCTCAGCGTGGGCTCTTGGCGCGCTTCTCGGTGAAACAGCGGTCATTGAAGCCATTTTTTCACGAAAAGGACTTGGGCGCACGCTTGTTTATGCCGTTTCCGCACAGGACATGCCCCTAACAACCGGCATCGTTCTGTTCGTCACAGTTGCATACATACTTGCCAGCCTGATGATCGAACTCATCCATGAACTGGTCGATCCGCGCCTTGCGACATCTCGGGAGCGGAGAGCATCCTTATGATTATAGCACCGAAAAAGCTCATCGCGTGGAGGCGGCTTCCCATTGCAATCCTTCCCGCATCAGGCTTTCTGGTTTTTCTTCTGGTCTCAGCCATCATTCCAAACGCGATCAGCGCAACTGATCCCTATGCTATTGCACCACGGCACGCTTTCTTATCCCCAGACTGGAACCACCCCTTCGGAACAGACCAGTCTGGTCGCGACATTCTGACGCGCGTTATTCATGGCACACGACAGTCCCTTCTGGTTGGGGCAGGGGCCGTCGCAATCAGTTTTTCTGGTGGGATCATCCTTGGACTGGCAGGCGGGCTGGGTCCTCAGTGGCTTCAGAAAGGCATTGGCGCCGTTATAGATGTGCTGTTTTCGTTTCCTGCATTGATACTGGCGCTTCTTTTCTCCGCCAGTCTTGGGACGGGGGCAGGGCCACTGGCCTTGGCGATCGGGATCGCCGCTACGCCGGGCTACGGCAAGATGGTCTTCAGTCAGGTGCTGTCGGTAAGGCACTCAGGATATGTGGAAGCTGCCCGTGCCCTTGGCCACACGCCATTTTCCATCATTCGACGACATGTTCTACCCAATGCGCTCCGTCCGCTCGTTGTGACCGCGACCATGGGGGTTGGCCAGACGATTGTCTGGGCGGCAGGACTGTCTTTTCTGGGGCTTGGCGCACCACCCCCCACGCCAGAATGGGGAACCATGATGTCCATGGGGCGCGATTTCATCGCTGATGCCTGGTGGCTTACCCTCTTTCCAGGCCTTTTCATTGTACTGACTGTGCTGTCCACAACAATCTTAGGGCGCTTCCTGCAACGTCGCCTCGAAGGCAGACCCTCATGAGGTACATGCTATGATCGGACAGGAACTGACGGTCGAAAAACTCTCCATATCATTTGAGGGAAAGCAGGTCGTACATGATCTCTCTTTTCAGATAAAACCCGGCACAATTCTGGCCATGGTTGGTGAATCAGGGTCAGGTAAAAGCGTAACGGCGCGCAGTCTTGTTGGGCTGGCGGGTGATCGAGCCCAGATTGCAGGACAGAGCTTGCGTCTCGGCGATCTTGATCTCCTGGGCCTGGGTGAAGAGGGCTGGATCGAACTTCGCGGAAAAGAGATAGGTTTTGTGCTTCAGGACGCGTTGACGTCGCTCGACCCGTTGCGAACCATTGGGCAGGAAATAGAAGAAGCTCTGACGGTTCACGGCCAGTTGCGGGGTTGGCGTCATCGCAGGGCGCGGCGGGAGCGAGTTCTGGAACTGCTCAGAAATAGCGCGGTGTCTGACCCTGAAACGCGCTTGCAGGAGCGCGCGAATGAACTGTCCGGAGGGCTGCGTCAAAGGGCTCTCATGGCCTCTGCGATAGCCCTAAACCCCGGGATCATCATTGTAGATGAGCCAACCACGGCGTTGGACGCCAGCACCGTTTCACATGTTCTGGAGCTATTCCGTGACTTACGGGATGCAGGGCACGGGATTTTACTGATTAGCCATGACATTGAAGCCGTGTCTCAGGTTGCAGACACAATTATCGTGGTCAAAGAAGGCCGACTAATAGAGCAGGGAGAGGCGGCCCAAATTCTAAAGAACCCCACTCAGGAGTATACGCGTTTGCTACTGAGTTCGATCCCAGGGCAACAGCACAAACCGCAGCGTCCCTCAGTTCAGCAAACGGAAGATGACCCCCCTCTGCTCGTCGTGAAAGACATCCTCAAGGATTACCCTAAGTCACAAGGGTCATCGCGGACCGCGGTAGATCATGTCAGCTTTACCCTTCGGAGAGGGGAAACGCTCGGTATTTTAGGTGAATCTGGTTCTGGGAAGACAACAACTGCAAGAATTGTAACCGGGTTTCTGGCGCCTGATGCAGGTAACGTATGGTTTGATGGAAAAGTTTGGAACGGGATATGTGCTGATACTCTCCGGAGCGTAGATGAACGAGAGCGTCGGCCGCATCGGCATGAAATGGGGATTGTCTATCAAGATCCCCTGAGTTCTTTTGATCCACGTTGGACTGTTCAGCGCATTCTTGCCGATGCGCTTGAAGCCAACAACATCCCACAGACGGAGTTTCCGGAACGGATTACGGCACTTCTGGCGCTGGTACGCCTAACACCGGACGTTTCTCGCCGTCACCCTCTCCAGCTTTCGGGGGGGCAACGCCAACGTATTGCCATCGCGCGGGCTATCGCGGGCAAACCTAAATTGATTGTTTGTGACGAGCCTGTTTCAGCGTTGGATGTTTCTGTGCAAGCACAAGTATTGGAATTGTTGAAAGAGCTCCAGGAGCGTCTGAAAATCTCTTATTTATTTATCTCTCATGATCTGGGAGTTATAAAAGAGATGAGCGACAATGTTATTATAATGCAGAATGGTAAAATTGTAGACCATGGGGAAACAAATCATATCTTCAAAAATCCCAGTCATGAATTTACAAAAAGCCTCCTCAGATCCAGGGTGATCTAGGTTTCGTTGACAAAAAATCTTTTCACGTTGCAGCGGATGTGGCTCAAAGCTGTTCTTTATGGAGTTCAGTGAATGCTTGACCATTTGACGGTTCAGGAACTTCTTCGATCTCGCCGCCGCAAAGTTCTGGATCAAATCTTTTTGTCAACGTGCCCGGGAAAGTTTCGATATTAACACGGGACTCAATGTCTAAAGAACAGCATGGATCTTCAGGCCAAGCGCATCAACCTCTGGCTTGTTTTTCTGAAGATTGGTTCTCCAGATATGCTGATAGTCCGGTTGGATCGAAAGGCCACGGAAAACGTGAATATTGTAAGTTGCTTCAAACGTCGTGAGGTGACTCTGCGGATAATCTGCATTTCCGGGCAGAGATAAACCTTGCCGATACCGGATCCATTGTGATGCTACCAGTTGCGAGCTCGCGAATGTTTCTGACCATTCTACACCCATTGTATCCTGCGGACGGCTAGCGATGAGGCCTCTGTCTACAAACCCGGCATAAACCTGATACGTATAGGGGCTGTTGTTGCCCTGACTTTTCGTAAAGCCGGCAATTGCATAAAGGCCGTGCAGTGGACCATTCCCATTACGGATCAGCATCTGGTCTGCCTGAAGCCATATCTGTGTTTTTCCGTTGGTCCAACGATAGGGCATGCCCGTTCTGGCTGCTGGCTGTAACGCCGTATCGTAATAGACATCCCTGTAATTCGAAGAATCATACGCAACGCCGAACTTGTAATGGCCCACCAGATTGTTCTTTCCAAAAGACGGTATGAGGCCAATTTCAACGGGAATATAGATGCCGGTATAAAGCTCTGTATCCATCCTGAAACCGGTACGGTCGTATCTGTTGGTATTCAGATATGGATTGACACCATACAGGCCAGCCTGGGTGTAAACCCCATGTAATGGCCAGTAACGCACTCTCGTTCCCCATGTTGATCCTGGATATGTCGCATACCCTGCCGCTCCACGGGTAAGGGACTTTGGAATGCCGCAGTTCGATTTGTTCATGAACGTGCAGAACAAGGGCGAATTGGCAAAATCGATATTGACCGGCATCTTGCCCAAGGCAATCTGAACCCGGTTCTTGTAAAGGTCCTGCGTTCCATAAACGTATACCAGATGGACGCCGACATTGCCGCCACCACCGTAAATTTCCTGAAAGCCATTAAGGGATCTTTCCCCCATATCAGATGCTAAATTATGTCCCGCGCGGTTGACGAAAACGGCATGGGTTTTGAAGCCTTTCCACCCAATGAGCCTTTCCCAGTCCAGATCCAGTTCCACCCCGATCTGATGCGCATATCCGGCATCACCCCCATGACCGGCATTCAGCGCGATGGCACTTTCGCTCGTGTAATCCACGACGATCCCAACCCCCATTTTATTGAGGCGTTTAACCAGTCTTCCCCACGGAAGGACCATGTTTTCCACGGGGGGTGTAAAAGGCGTATTGGCGTAGGACGTTGGAGTGTCCAGCGCGAAGAGAGGGGCCGTTTCGGAGATCGGACCACGATACTGAGCATGGGCTGGGTGGGCGCATAGCCATCCCGCCGAGAGAACACCAAAGGCAATAAGCCTCCGGCGAAAAAACAGGGAATACATCATGGTATTACCTCGGAGCGAAGCATTGTTCTGAGCGGAACAGCGCCTGTCCTTGACCCAATCAGATTGACTGCACAGGCGTCAGGAGAGGCACACCGGCAAAATGAGCACCCAGATTGGCGACAACCAACTGGCCCATCTGAAGGCGTGTTTCCACGGTGGCGCTGGCACGGTGTGGCTGTAGAACGACGTTTTTCATCTTGAGAAGGGCTTCTGGAACCGTCGGCTCGCTTTCGAACACGTCCAGCGCAGCCTTCCCGAGTTTTCCTTGCTGAAGTAGCTCTACCAAGGCCTGCTCATCCACAACGCTGCCTCGGGAAACATTCACGAGCAGACCGCACGGACCGAGGGCTTCCATGACATCACGACTAATGAGATGCCGGGACTGTGCACCGCCAGAAGCTGCGACGACCAGAATATCGCTCTGTTCAGCGAGCGCTTGCAGGTCAGGAATAAACGGTGCGTCTGGCAACGCCAGGTCACGGCGGGAATAATAGGAAACGGGCATATCAAAACCACGCGCACGCTTGGCAATAGCCTGTCCGACCTGTCCCATGCCGACAATTCCAAGTTTCCGTCCAGTGACCTTATGAGCGAGCGGAAGCTGACCAACGCCCCATTGGTGGTTCCGTACGAACTGATCTCCTGGAACCAGATCGCGCATTGCCGACAGCATGAGCGCCATGGCGAGATCCGCCACATCATCCGTCAGGACGTTCAGGGTTGTAGTCACGCCAATGCCGCGTCGTGCCGCTTCTTTCAGGTCAACGGCATCCGTTCCCACCCCATTGATGGCAATGACTTCAAGGTTCGACAGAGTTCTCATCAGCGCTGCTGGCACACCGGTGCCGCCGCCTGTAGCAATCCCCCGAATGCGCGAGGCAACATTAGAGGGAATGACTGATCCGTCATAACGGTGAACGGTATAAGCCGCATCGAGAAGAGCCTCGATTTCAGGCATCATGGGTTCAACAAGAAGTAGTTCCGGCTTCATGACCGCAAAACCTTTCATTAGTTCTTTTCAAGGGAGCGTGACGGAAACTGCCGCTAATGGGCCGATCTGGACTTCTGCGACGGTGCCTGCAGGAACGAATTCAGTTCCAGTCATGGATCCCGTCGTTACGACAGTTCCCGCCTGTATGGGCAAACCTCTCTTGGCAGCATGATTGGCGAGCCAGACGAGAAGGCGCATCGGATCACCAGCAGAATTTCCACCTGTATGATCAATGACCGTTTTACCGTTCAAAATGAGACTGACTGGTTCATCAACGGGCACAAGGCGTCGCCAGTCATCCAGAGGAGTTCCGTAAATCAGAGCTCCATGGTTTCCCTGATCCGCAAGATGGGTCAGGCCCGACTGGGATCCGGGTTTGCAGAAGCGGGTATCGCAAATCTCAATCGCTGCGTGTGCGCTGACAATGGCTTTACGAACATCCTGTTCTGTCCACGGCGTGGAGCGCAGCGGCAGAGACACTCCGAAAACATAAACGATTTCAGCTTCAACACCGTAGAGACGGCATAAACCCACGGGGAGTTTGGTATTTCCCGAGAAAATCGTGTTCTGGTGCAAAGGGGCGCAAAATGGCTTGCTGTCTGGCGTAGGGGCGCCAACTTTCCACCCTTGGATCGATCCAAGAGATGAGATCAGACCACGTGCCACCCGATCCTGTACCGCATATGCGTCTTCTGCATTTTGAGGGGCAGAAGAAGCCGGGATCTGTTGCAGGCAATGGCCATTTTTGCGCGCACCCAGAAGCAGGTCTGCATACTGTGCCAATGCATCCGATAAGGGAGAGAAAACATCAGATTTCATGTTAACCTCAGACATAAATGGAGCATGATGCGTCCGGAAGGTTCGGTTGCATTTCAGGTGGAAATCAAAAAGGAAGGATCAGGAATAGTTCTGGATCAGGGGAGGACTTTTTAGAACACGTCGTCCTGAGACATCAGGTCTCTTCCTCTAGTTTCAGGAATGAAGAACGTTGCCAGCACGGCCAATCCCGCCAGAAAGATCACATAGGTTGCGAGTGGTATCCATGCGAACTTCCCGCTTGCGACACCACCGATATTGAAACGCGCGAACATCGTGATCAGGAACTGCCCGACCATGGGGGAAACACCTCCTGCAATTACGGATGAAAATTCACGCGTAAACGAAACGGCCGTGTAACGGTGCCGCACCCCGAACATCTCAGGCAGGAAGGCGCCTTGTGTACCGAACATTCCCCAGGTTGCGACGCCCAGAGCCAGGGACAGCGCAATCATCGAAAGAACCGGGTTTCCTTGGCTGAAAACATACCAGACAGGAATAGCGGTGACAGCCTGCAAGATGGCAAATGCACGATATACTCGGACACGTCCGTAGCGATCACTTAGCCATCCAGCTCCCGGAATGGTAACGGCACCCACGAATGCAGCGCCGATCAGGGCGAGGGTGCCCCATTTGCTACTCATCCCGACCGTATGCACTAGGTAGCTAATCGACAGCACCTGATAGATGGATGAGCCGCCATTTTCGGCCATGCGTAGGCCAAGACCGGCCGTGATGGGGCGCCACGATGTGGTCAGGACCTGCCGGATGGGCATGACCTCTTCATGCTCTTCCTCTTCCTTCAGCTTTGCGAAAGCTGGGGATTCCTTCAGTTTCAGCCGCATATAGAGAGCAATGACGAGAAGAAATGCACTCCCGAGAAATGGCGCGCGCCAGATCCAGGTCTCAGCAATGTTTGGTACACCGGTAAGCATACCAAAATAGATCAAGCCAGCCGCGACCGTTCCCATCTGAATCCCGAGAAAGGGAAGGGCAGCAAAGTATCCACGGCGCTCTCTTGGGGCAGATTCCGTCATCATGACGGCCGCACCGGCCTGTTCGGCACCAGCGCCAAATCCTTGTAAAATGCGCATTAAGACAAGCAAAATAGGGGCTGCAATGCCAATTGTGGCATAAGATGGAATGAGGCCGATGGCAGCACTCGCCAACCCCATGAGCGTTACGGTCAGGAGCAGGACTTTTTTGCGTCCGTGACGGTCCCCCAGTCGACCGAAAAATACGCCGCCAATCGGTCGGACCGCAAACCCAATGAAATAGGTAGCGAAACTTGCAACCAGCCCCATGCCAGGAATGGTGCTTGGGAAGAAAAGGGGCCCGAACACCAGCGCAGAGGCCAGACTGTAGAGCGCGAAATCGTAATATTCCATGGCGCTCCCGATAGAGCATGTCCAGGCAGCACGGCGTAGTTCTTCAGGCGCCATTTCAGGACGCAGTGACAAGGATTCAGTCATAGCCAGGGGCCGCTCCTGATCAAGGGGAAGAGACGTCGTCATCGTGGTTGCGCTCATGATGGGATGACCTTTATTTCCCGTCCTGTCCGGGCGGATTCTTTGAGAGCCAGTGCAATCCTGAGAGATGCCACCCCATCCTCACCTGTTGCGGCAGGTGTTCCTTTGCCATCGATAGCGGCAAGAAAACGAGCGACACTGTAGCGGTAAAGATTATGGTGGGTGAGGAGCATTGGATGTTCACCCTCTGCGTTCCGCAGAGAAAGACTTCCTACTGGTTTCTGGGACATGCAATCCCGTGCGATAAGAGCTCCCTCGTCCCCATAAACCTCTACGCCCCCCGGAGCATAGGGAACAGCGTAAGACCCGTGGATCTGCACGAGGACATCTCCGGGGAAACGCATGACGGCCATAAGGCCATCTTCAATGCCAGAGACACTTTTCCGTCCACTCTGCGTCATGGCGAACACCGACAGAGGGTCGGCCCCTAGCAAGAAGCGTAGCGTGTCAATGTCATGAATGGTACTATCGAGGATCAGCCCACCCCCGGCATCATTCAGACGCCATCCATCTACCGCCTTGGCAAGATAATTGGCATGGAAAACGCGAGCGGCGTTTAATTTCCCGATTGTTCCAGTATGCAATTGCTCTCGGAGGGCGATATGTACGGCGGAACAGCGCAAATGATGGTTGGTACCAAGAACGACACCCATCTCATGGCAGACCCGGACAATGTCTTGAGCATCGTTCAGCGATAAAGCCAGTGGCTTCTCGCAGAGAACGTGCTTGCCAGCACGCGCGGCAGCAAGGGCCTGGTCTTTATGGAACTCATTGCGGGAACTGATATAGACTGCCCGAATTTCCGGATCTTGCAGAATATCCTTAAGCACCGTTGTGTTGCAGGGAATACCATTGGCCTGCGCGTAGGTTTTTCCTCTGTCCGCATTCTGACTGAAAACAGTGCAGATTATACTTTCCTGCTGCGAGCGAATGGCATCAATCATCCACTCCTGTGCTACATTACTGGCCCCAATCAGAGCCCATTTCATGGGTGTTGTCATAAGCCCTCCTTGAATTTCATCTATGGCGACGAAACAGAACTTTTAATTGGATCGATCTAAAAGACCGTAGTTCACACAAGGAACGCTAATTTTGAGAGAAAGTCACATAAATAACGTTAGCCAAACGTCACTCTTGTGTGATTATATAATTTTGTATCACGTTTTTTGTGATCGTATCGTCGTTTAGGTGGGGAAAGACATCACCTTAGGTGAGCATTTTCGCCACAACTGTCACGGATGATTAGCTGGGGAGAGAGAATAATATGTTCCCTTGAACGATCGGGGTTCTCAAGTCGAGCCTGAAGAAGATTCGCAGCGGCTCGACCGATATCGCGGGGACCGGTGGCGATGGTCGTTAAAGCGGGATAAGACGCCGATGCTTGAGGCAAATCATCCATCCCGATAACTGCAAACTCTTTACCCACGGCAATACCATGCGCCTGAAGACGGTTCATGACATTTAAGGCCATGATATCATTATAACAGATCGCTGAATCAGGAGGATCGGAGGACTTTAGCAGCGTATCAAACACCGCTTCGTCATAGGTATTTTCTGCTCCACCCGGAACAATCAGTGTTTGGGGGAGGTGATGCAATTTCATCGCTCGCATGAATCCTTCACAACGAGCCTGGGCGGCAGAATGAACGTTCATATTGCCAACGAACATGATTCGTCTGCGCCCAGTCCGAACGAGATGCGTTACTGCTTTCTCAATACCGATAGCATAATCGGCCGCCACATAGTCACTCTCATCTGAAGAAACTTGCCGGAGAGCCTGCACGAAAGGCAGTTTTAACCGCCCAAGATCGTCAAGAAGCGTCTGGCAACTTCCCACAGCAGGGCAGATGATGACCCCATCAACGTTGTGTTCTCGCAGTCGTTGCAACTGGCGAGCCTGGCGATCAGCCGATTCATTGCTATTGGCGATGAAGCAGACAACGTCATTGGTATCATTGATTTCATCAACTCCCGCTGTCAGCTCACTGAAAAAGGGGTTCGCAATATTGGGAAGGACGAGACCAATTGTGTGAGTCCGGTTCTGTCTGAGGTTTGCTGCACCCCGATTGTAAATATACCCAAGACGTTTCATGACCTCCTGAACACGCTCGCGCGTTTCGGTCGCAACCAGAGGACTTTCGCGCAGGACCAACGAGGCTGTCGCTCTGGACACACCAGCTTCACGCGCAACTGCAAGAAGGCTGATAGGTTGTAAAGAACCAGGTTTTTTCATGAAATCGCAATGACGTTTTGATCAAAGGAATTCTGAGGAGGAAGAGTCCAACGCAGATACAGGTAACGTCTGATCATAGCTACTCTCTGGCTCCAAAGATACTCCTGTAACTTGTGTGAGGCGTAACCACGATCGCAGACGACATAGATCGGTGGGTATAGTAGGGCGTAGGCACACGGTAATTCGTACGCCTGTCCGGGCGAAAGCGTAAAGGACAATGCCCTGCCATGTCTGTCTGCGGCTACGCAGACCTTTGTGCCATCGAGAAAAACCGTGCCGAGGACCTGGCCCCTGTTTTGACCTTTTCAAAGAGGCGCTGCCATACACCGAGTTTCGAGCATCGAATGAACAGTTGTGCCGCGGTCCACTAGGGACCAAACTCAGGCGGAAGGGCGCGCCATTTCGGGCCGTTCTAATGGCGCCAGAAAATCGCGGATATCGTCCGTCGAAGGTTCTTCGGTGGGATTTTGTGCTTCGGACGGACTTCCTCGATTAAAGTCTCCCGGACGGACTATGGGGTATCAGAAAAGACAGACTGCATCATGCTCATAATAAACAGCTATGCAGCCCAAATTGTCATTCAAGGCCTAACAGGCCCTAGCTTCGGAATTCCTCGAGCATCTCCTAAGCGTCATTCCTTACCGGGGGTATACCATTCTGACCGATAATGGGATCCAGTTCGCTCACCAACCCCGTAATCGCAATACGGCCTGGTCGCGTCCCATGCGCTTCGCCATGATCTGAAGCGCATGGGATCGAATATCGTCTGATGAAACCAAATCACCCATGGACCAATGGTCAGGTTAAACAGATGAGCTGAACAATCAAAAAGGCAACCGTCAAGCGCTTCCATTACGACAGCCATGAGGAGCTGAGGACACATCTCAGCGATTTCATGACAGCAATCCACACCATCAAACCACGGGAGTAAACAGTTAGGCAAACGGAGCCATCATTCGGGGCTGCGCGATCTGGACTTCTGCGAAAATTGCGGCCGGTATCGGCCTAGTGCTTGTCCTGATTGAGGCCTTCAAAGCGGTTACGAAAGAGCGCATGCTTTTGCGGCCAACTACTCCCAGGCTCGACATCGCGGTTATCGCGAAAGAGGCAATGCTGTCGGCTGCAACGGTTTAAAAAACGAATAGAGTTTGCTCACGGCTTTACAATCCGTTCCACGAAGAGACGCAATCCAGCTGAAATTACCGCAAGCGAACCGTATGCCGAGATAGAAACTATTTTCCTCCAAATCGGTCAGTTTTTTTTATTCCATGTTGTGCGTCCCGTAGTTCCAGATTGATCGGCCTGTTTCCTGCAAGTTATTGAGATAAAGAGGTATCATGGAGCGGGGAGATTTGAGGGGGTGTCCTTTTACGAATTTTTGCGTTTGTGAGGCGCCGCGAAAGTGTCCTGGAGGATACGTTTAGAGAACGGGCAATGTCGGTCAGGCCTTCGGTCCCGTCTTCCAGGCGAGATAACGCGATATCCAGATCCTGTTCGGAAAGTAGACGAGGACGGCCTAACGTCTTACCGCGCACGCGTGCTGCGGCAAGGCCAGCTCGGGTTCTTTCCGCAATGATGGATCGTTCGAATTCGGCTAATGCAGCCATCATATGGAACATTAGCCGACCGCCGGAGGATGCAGTATCAATGTGTTCTGTTATCGAACGAAAATGTATTCCCTTCTTGCTTAACCGTTCCATGAGTTGGACTAACCCAAACAAAGAGCGTCCAAGTCGGTCAAGTCGCCAGACAACCAGGGTGCAGCCTTCATGAAGATGTTGCATTGCTGCGTCCAAACCTGAGCGGGAAAATTTACTACCTGATTCTCCTTGATCGGTGAAAATTCGACTACAACCAGCAGCCCGGAGTGCCTGGATCTGCAAATCCAGTTTTTGCTCTTCTGTAGAAACCCGAGCGTAGCCGATGATCATATAAACCACTCCAAATACATCAAATAAATGACCTTCCAAACTGGATCGTTGGTTGAAGATCTCTGCAATTACCTTCATGAATTTTGAAGGGACGAGGTTGACAAAAACGGTCGATTTGTTCCGGCCTGATTTGAGACAGTTTTCTGCGCAGACGAAGTTAGAAAATCGGCCATTTTCTGGGAATCCCTAATTGAGTTTCGGGTATTTTCGAACCTTTGCCCGAAATGACCATTTTTGGCATCTTGGGAATTTTTGTTGCAAAAAGTTTCTTCACAAGACGGGAGTGGCGGACAAATTGGTCCGTCAGTAAGGGGATCTCTAACAGAAGAACATGATCGTTTGGTGGGTGTTTCAGGGGGAATGTCTTTCCTTTTTAATGGACAGGATTTGACCGATGATGCCCTGACATATGAAGTGGTTGATCGGCACGTGGCAGACGATTTGGTCATCGAATTTGGCCGACTGATTTGTACAAAAAAACTGCCTTCCAGAGATGATTGTTAAAAAATGAAAATGATTTTCTCTGAAAAGGCTCAGTCAGTCGAGTGGTATGTGAGAAGCTTCGACATGGCACGGGCTGAAAGTGAAGGCTGGTTCATAGAATACGATTGCGGCACAGGTGCCCGACTACGCGGATGTGGGGGGAAAAGCGATCTGGACGCGTGGTGGCATGTCGCTCAAGCGGCCGCTCGTGGGGCTGCATATCATTGTGCAGCTTTAGCAGAGCTTGCTCCTGATGAACGTCTGGCACTCGAGGTTTATTGTGGTCCAACAGGGACCCCGCTGCTGTGAAATATCTAAGAAATTGCAATGGTGCTGAATGCGCCCCAATAGCTGAGAGCGTGACGCTATTGCTGCGTCTCTCTTAAGATTGAGTTTTGGAATCCCATCTTCGTCGTTCTTAACCTTCGTCTTCGGGTCATATAACAGGTTATTGCGGAAAGGATCCGGGTAATCGAAATTTTTACAGTTCAGTTCGGATCTTGATGCGAAATGGTAGTGTCCTCTCTTGCCGCGTGGCGTTCTATAAGAGCGCGCCACCTTGTCTTTGCCACGCTGGGCGGAACGCTTCTTTTTGGCGGGGCTGCAACGATACCTCTTTCAGTGGAAAATCAAGCCGTTCTTGCTGTTGCAGGTATTGTAGCATTTTTTATCGTAGATAGGGTACGTAATGACAATGCGGCGATTATTCTTAAGCTGCTGTCGCTATTTGTTTCACTGAGATATTTTGTCTGGCGTCTTACTGAGACGGTTGAATTTGAAGATTTTACTCAGGCCGCCTTAAGTGTAGCCCTTATATTTGCCGAATTTTTCGCGGGAATAATGCTTGTCTTGAGCTATTTTCAGACATTGCATACTCTGCAACGCAAGCCGATGGCATTGCCAGATCAAGTTGAAGAATGGCCAGCTGTCGACGTTTATATTCCCACTTATAATGAAGACCTTCAAATAGTACGCATGGTTGTTTTGGCCTGTATGGGGTTGGACTGGCCTGCAGATAGATTAAATATTTATATTCTGGATGATGGGCATCGAAGTGAATTTTTCGAATTCGCTCAAGCCTGTGGTGCTGGTTATATCGCGCGTCCTGATAATTCTCACGCAAAAGCTGGCAATCTAAACCACGCGCTTGCTCTCACATCAGGTGAGTACATCGCGGTTTTCGATTGCGATCATATTCCTGTACGAGCGTTTCTTCAGTCCACGATGGGATGGATGATTGCTGATCGCCGTATTGGCCTCATTCAGACGCCTCATTATTTTTATTCTCCAGATCCATTTGAGCGAAATCTTTCAGAAGGGCTTTCCGTCCCTCCAGAGGGTAATCTGTTTTATGGATTGCTTCAGCCGGGAAATGATTTCTGGAATAGCGCATTTTTCTGCGGTTCGTGTGCAGTATTGAGACGAACGGCGCTGGAGGAGATAGGAGGGGTTGCGACCGATACAGTGACAGAAGACTGTCACACGGCGCTCAGGATGCAGAGAGCAGGGTGGTCTAGTGCTTACTTGCGCATTCCTCTGGCTGCCGGTTTGGCAACGGAACGTCTTATCCTTCATATCGGTCAGCGTGCGCGCTGGGCGCGAGGAATGACGCAAATTTTTCGTGTCGATAATCCGCTGTTCGGACCGGGTCTGACATTTGCCCAGCGGCTTTGTTATCTGTCTGCCACGATGAGTTTTCTCTTCGCGATCCCTCGTCTCATTTTTCTTCTTGCGCCTCTCGCGTATCTCTTCTTTGGGGAAACGCTGATAGCAGCATCTCCTATGGCACTCGCCGTCTATGTGCTGCCGCACTTTTTCCATTCGGTTGCAACAGCTTCTCACGTCCAGAGAAACTGGCGATATTCATTCTGGAGCGAAGTTTACGACATCGCGCTTGCGCCATTCATCGCTCCAATTACGTTCATGACGCTGCTCTTCCCACGCCGCGGGCGCTTTAATGTGACCGACAAAGGTGGTCTGGTTAAGCAGGAATATACGGATATCCGCGCCATTTGGCCGCAGATTGTTATTCTGATCCTGCTCTGCATCGCTGTTCTTTCAGGGGTGTGGAGAATTTTTTTCAGACAGCACGACGTCATGGTTCTGAATGCGTTATGGACGACCTGCTTCTGGGCTGCGCTGAATGCCCTCCTGGTTTTTGGTGCCATCCTGGTTGGGCGTGAGACACGTCAGATAAGGCATAGCCCGAGACTTGCTGCGATATTTCCGCTGACGGTCGATTTGCAGAACGGTAGCCTCGTCGAAGGCGTTACGATCGATGTCTCACGAGGCGGTTGCAGGCTTCACGTTCCGCCTGAAGACGCAAGCATGATCCGCCCGGATATGGCAGTCCGTCTTCGTCTGCAGTCAGGTGAGACCGGTGTGCTTGCTAGAATTGTCCTTGTCGAAGAGGACGAGGTCAGCCTGCGCTGGACGCCTGCTTCGCCACGAGAAGAAGCGGTGATTGTACGGTTCATGTTTGGTCGGGCAGATGCATGGCTTGGCTGGGATAACTATGCGCCAGATCGTCCGCTCCGGAGTGCGTGGCTACTTCTGCGCTGTTTCGGAGCACTGTTTAAACGAACTGATCCTGATTCTTATGCTGAGCGCGACAAGCGCATTCTGAATGCTGAACAGCAGGCAAAGGATTTTGCTGCCGCCCGCAAGAAAAAACGCGAGAGAATAGTGCTTCGTCCCATGAAACAAGGTTCGACTGCTGCCCTCCTGATCATCGGTCTGATGACAAGCATCGCGATGAGTGGGCAGGCCTCTGCTCAGGCTCTCCCATCTCCGATTTCCGATGCAGGAGACAATATTCCTCTGCCCGATATAGGAACCACTACGAATGTGCCGGGGCCTGTCATGCCTCCGCTTGCAGGGGCAACGCCGCAGACCTTTTCTCTCATGCATTTTGGAACGCCCTCTGTTTTACGGATGTTGCCTTGGGCTTCCATTCAGGGGGTCAATCTTTCAGTTCCATCTTCCCGTCTTGTCACAGAGGCGCGTCTTGTCCTGAGTGGAGCGTTTTCACCGCAACTTGCCGCGACAGGCGGGGCCATCACGATACGTCTCAATGATCAGTATGTTGGAACGATCACTTTGGATCGCTCTCGCGCTTCTTTTGACGCCCTTAGTTTTGATCTTGATCCCGTACTTTTCACGAAAAAGAACACACTGACATTTTCTTTGGGAAGCACGTCTTCGGATCACGGAACGCCTGCGCCGCCCCAAAGAACGACTGATATATGGGCCGAAATCAGAGGTATGTCCTCTCTGACGCTGACCACCGTACCCTTGCCGCCCCAGCGTCATCTCAACCGTCTTCCCGCACCTCTGCTGGACATTCAGGCGAGCGATCCTGTCGTGCTGCCTTTTGTCCTTCCTGATAACCAGTCTCCGGGGGACCTACGGGGCGCTGCGATCATGGCAGGTTGGTTTGGAAAGATTACCGACGTCCGGCATATCTCGTTTCCTGTCAGCAGACATCTTCCTTTGAGCGGTAATGCGGTGGCCATCGCTCCAGCAGGTCTTTTGCCAGTCGGACTGCTGCTTCCAGCCTCTGTCAAAGGGCCCTTTGTAGCTGAAGTTGCCAACCCCAAAGATAGTAATGGAACCGTACTGGTTGTTACTGGTCGCACAGTGGAAGAGGTTCAGGAAGCTGCGCGTGCCGTTGCATTTCTACCGGAAGCACTTTCTGAAAATGCTTCACAGAGTGTCAGCGCACCGGAAACCATGCCCAGAAATCCGTACGATGCACCGGCATTTATACCAACAAGCCGGGTAGTCCGGTTTGGCGAGCTGGTGAGTGATGCTGCTCTCACGGGCCACGGGTATATTCCTGGCACACTGAGTATTCCGTTCCGTATCTTGCCTGATCTCTACACGTGGCGGGACAAGCCATTTCTCGCCGAGGTTGGCATCAATGGTCCCTTGGAAGCAATTGTTGACCTGGACCGGTCTCATGTTGATGTGAGCCTCAACAACCTTTACCTGCGGAGCTACTCCTGGAGAGTTCCGACGCTTCTACCATTATGGATTTCACGTTACTTCCCGTCGGTTTCTGCCCTGCAGCAGGACCGGATCAAACTTCCAGTTTGGGGGGTGTATGCGCAGAACCAGCTTGATTTCTATTTTAGCGGTCGCCCGGCTGCGAATACACAAATTGCCGCATCCGGTCAGGATATCACGATCAGCATTGATCCTGATTCCACGCTTGATTTCAGGCGGGCGTACCATTTTGCCGTACTTCCCAATCTCGCAATGTTCGCAAATAGCGCCTTTCCCTTTACGCGCCTTGCAGACCTTTCCGAAACGGTAATCTGCCTTCCTGATCATCCGGATACTGCAGTAACGACTGCCTTTCTGGACCTGATGGGCACCATTGGCTCCTATACGTGGTATCCCGCAGACAAAATGACTTTGATTGGCGAGAGCGTCCTAGCCTCGGGCAAGACTTTTCCCGATCAGGACGTGCTGGTGATGGGAACGCTTGGCTCGGACAGGTCATATGCATCTCTGTTGTCGGCAACACCTTATACTCTTGAAAATGGCAAGCTTCATTTCCGGCAGAGAACAATGCTGGATGGGGTGCGATATTTCTTTGCCGATCTTGCAGGAAATGCCGTTTCTGACACAGGTACAGTAAAGCTTCAGGGGGCGCTCAGTCTGCAGAGTGGGGGAGCTTTTATGGCAGCGCGCTCTCCTTATGCATCGCATCGCTCGCTTGTCATGATGCTGTCCGGGACACCGCAGGGATTGGATGAACTGGTTCATGCCATGCGCGATCCAGAAAAACAGCGGGGAATTCAGGGGGATCTGACTGTCGTTAATGGCAGCCATGTTGTCGCGTCCCGCAATGGCATCTCCTATACCGTTGGTAGTCTGCCTTTCTGGGTGAATATCGAGCGTATCTTCCGTGAGCACCCATTCCGCATCATTGTCGCTGCTGCCGTTGCCATCTTTCTGATCGGACGCAGTCTGCATAAAGCAGTCATGTATCAGGCAATGCTGCGCAAACGTGTCATGGATGAGGTGCAACTCTCCGATCAGGGCGTTCAGGCGCAATGAAAGCGCGTTTCCTGCCGTCGTTACCGACGTCTGCCCTGCTTCTTTCCGGTCTATCCCAATGTGTGTTTTTCTGGTTGCCGGAAGATGCACAGGCTCAACAGGCAGCTACTCTTCCGGCGATCCCGGCGGATCAGGGGGAGGTCGTCGAGCTTCTGTTAAAACAGACGAGGTACTGGCTTGGTCGCAGTCAGTATGATCGTGCGGCAGAAACACTGGCTCAGGCGCGGCAGATTGCTCCTCAGAACCCAGGCGTTCTGGAAATAGAGGGAGAATGGGCTGCTCAGAAAGGTGACGTTGAGGCTTCGGAAAGAGTTCTAAAGACGCTTCAGAAAATCAATCCGAAAGCGGCACAAAATCTGGATTCCGTTATGAGGGGAAGCCTTGTTTCTGGCCCGCTTTTGGAGGAGGCCCGAACCCTCGCTCGTTCAGGGAAGGCGACAGAAGCAGTGCGCGTTTATGAGCGTCTGTTTCCGAATGGTCCGCCAGGAGGGTATGCACTGGAATATTATCAGGTGATGGCTGCGTCCAAGCCATTGAGAAACGAGGGTATTGCCGGGTTGCGATCACTGGTCCGCACTGATCATAACAATATTGCGGCTCAGATTGGATATGCTGAAGCTCTGACCTGGAACGAGGACACTCGTCTGGATGGAATGAAACGGTTGCAAGGTCTGGCAGGTGTTACGGCTCTTTCAAGAGAGCAGCGAACATCTGTCATGAGAGCTTGGCGAACAGCACTTTACTGGGTTCCTCCGACCTCTCGAAGCATCCCACTTTATGATGCTTTTCTATCGGTCCTGCCGCAAGATCATGATGTACTGGAACGTCGACATCAGGCAGAGCATGCCCCGAGTGAAGAATTGGCCCAGACGCGCACTGAAGGTTTTCAGGCTTTGGACCGTGGCAATCTTCAGCAGGCGGAAAGTGACTTCAGTGAAGTGCTGCAGACCCATCCGGACGATGCGGACGCGGTAGGGGGGCTCGGACTTGTGCGTCTGCGGCAGGGGCGTTCGGACGAAGCTACGGAACTTCTGAACCGGGCATCGCAACTGAACCCTGCCGAGGCCGCGCGTTGGACGAAAGCCCTGGCAGGTTCGAAGCTGGCGGGCACCTATCACAGGATAGACAGTCTGATCGCTACGGGGCGTTATAACGAAGCACGACAACTCGCTGTTGACACGTTGCAGGTGGCGCCCGACCAAGCGGCTCTTAAAGTCAAACTTGCAGACATGGATCGTAGGCAGGGGCGAACGGCTGAAGCCGAGCGAGGCTATCGTAGTGTTCTTGCTTCAGAGCCCGGGAATATCGCAGCGCTTCAGGGGTTGAGTGGACTTCTGGCTTCGGATGGAAGGGTGAGTGAGGCTCAGGCACTCGCCCGACGTATTCCGGGTATGGGCAACCGTTTCCTGCAGGATATGCGTGCGGCCGATTTACAGGCCGAAGCTGACCGGGCGGATAACGCCGGGGAAAAGGTAACCCTGTTGACTTCAGCTCTAGCGGAAAAACCAGACGACCCGTGGATCAGGCTTCATCTGGCTCAGGCGCTTCTGAAGTCTTCGCGCCAGCAGGAAGCACGGGAAGTCATGGAGCCTATCCTGTCGACAGATCGCCATCTGACGGCTGAACAGCTACAGGCTGCAGTGTTTTTTAGCAGTCAGGTCAATGATTTCGACAGAATCAGACAGCTTCTTCGAACATTGCCTGCACAGGCACGGACGCAATCCATCAGACAGGTTGAGATGCGTCTTGAAGATCACGACCGCATCGCCACTCTGCCGGCGGATGAGACCGATGCCCGCTTTTATGTCCGCAGACTTGCCGACACTATGAGCGATCCTACCGGGATAAGGGGCGCAGGCGTTGCCAGCCAACTGGTTGGTGCAGGCAAGCCTGCTCTCGCTGTCTTTTTTCTCCGGAGCCTCTTGTCTTCTACCCCCCATCTGACGGCACAGCAGCGACTGGCATATGCGGGGAGCTTCCTGGGGGTTCGCAAAACAGAAGAAGCACGACATCTGATGGAAGGCCTTGCAGGTGCGCAGTTGACTCCCGAAGAGGAACGTGAGCGCCACGATATTACAACAGGGCTGGCTGTAACGCGGTCGGATCAGCTGAATGCGAAGGGTAATCAGGCGGAAGCCTATGAAGCCCTCAGGCCCGTTCTGGCGGATAATCCGTCTGACACGTCAGCCCGTATGGCGCTCGTTAGACTGTATGAAGCCCGGCAGGAAAATGCCAAGGCGGATGAAATTGTACGTGCGGTTGTCAATCGTGACCCTGATGATCTGGAAGCCAGACTAGCATTGGTCAAGCTCGAAGCTCAGGCTGGCCAAAAAGACGAAGCCAGAGTTAATGCCGAAGCTCTCAAGGAGCGTGCGCCCACCGATCCGCGTGCGTGGATTGCGGCAGCTCGTGTGGCCGAGATGGATGGTAACTGGCGCGAAAGTCTTGAAGATCTTGCTCGGGCCAGAGAATTCCGTGCCGCTCAGGTTCGACGGACGGATGGAGGCCTTGTTGAGGACGTTAATCCATTCCGGCAGCAGGATCACGGCAAATCCGAGGCGGAGCAGGACCCAATGCTGAGTGGCATTCAGGAAGATGAAAGCCGCGTCAGTCAGACTTATGCGCCGACCGTGGATATTACTCCCGGCTTTCTCGGACGTTCCGGGACCGGCTTGACCAAGCTTTCCCGTGCTGATTTGAAGATGGAAGGAGCCATGACGGTGGGTTCGGGACGATTGGGTATCGTTCTGGATCCCACCGTACTCGCCTCCGGCACGGGGACTATGGATTATCGGGAAGGGCTATGGAAAACCGGGACGACAGCGGTAACTTGTGCGCCTCAAGACATCCAGACAACTTCTGCCTGCTACAGTGACGCAATACGTCGCCGCTCGGCTTATGGCGTAGGTACAAATCTTTATTATGCTCTTGATTGGTTCAGGGCGGATATTGGCACGTCGCCTCTGGGCTTTGCTGTGACCAACATTCTGGGTGGGATTGAATTAACCCCTCAGATTGCGCCTCATCTTATACTGCATACGACATTCGAACGACGTGCCATCGCAGATAGCGTCCTCTCTTATGCAGGTCTGCGTGAGGCGGAGACAGTGGGCGACGTAACCCAGCACAGGACCTGGGGCGGGGTGACCAAAAATAGAGCTCATGCACAGTTCGAATACGGAGATGATGCCTTTTCTCTGTATGCAGGTGGGGGCGGTGCTTACATCTATGGTCGTAACACGCAGTCCAATGTTAATTATGAAGCCGGGGTGGGAGGCAGTTTCCGTATCTACGACGATGGTATGAACAAAGTTCATATCGGTGCTGATGCCGACTGGTTCAGGTATAATAACAACCAGTTTCTTTATACCCCCGGGAATGGCGGTTATTTTTCGCCACAGTCCTTTTTTTCTCTGACTATTCCGGTGCGGTATGCAGGACATAAGGGGGCGTGGGATTGGGCGGCTTCCGGTTTTGGGGGCTTCCAGGCGTATCGTCAGCGCAGCACACTGCTTTTTCCACGAGACAGTCGCTATCAGACACAGGCAAGAGCAAATTACGATGCTGCACAGGATTGTGTGCAACAGCAAGCACTCGCTGCTGCAAACGGGTCAACAATCACACCCTGCGGTGGTGTTTCTACAAGTGTGCTGAGCCAGTACAACTATCGTGATCCCGCGAAATCTTCGTCTGGAATTTCAGGCGGTATAGATGCGCTTTTCTATTACCACATTACGCCTGATCTGAAGGTTGGTGGTCGTTTTCTTTACCAGAAGTCGGGTCCCTGGAATCAGACGGATGTGAATCTGTCCGTTCACTATGACTTTTCCGGAATACGTTGAATGGCCATTGATTTTACATTGCTTCTTACAGAGCTGGCTCGGGAATTCGATCAACAGGCCGGGTCGGACGCGCGGGACAATTTTCTTCGGAAGGTCGGGCATCGAATTGCGTGCCGCGTGACATTGCCGCCATGTAAAACGCTGCTCAACCTCGAGTTGGAAATGAACGTCCAGCTTGCCACGCTTGGGTGGGGGCAAACGAGCCTTTCTCTGGCAGAAACCCAGGCACGCCTTCGTTTGACCCATGATGGTCTGCCATCACTGGGAAGTACGGGTACTCCGCCAGGAAGCTGGCTGACGGCATGTCTGGCGGGCCTCTATGAGCAATGGCTTATGGATCAGCCCAATGCCGCGGAAGGCTGCCGAATAACATGGGACCCTCAGACGCCGGCCAACTCCATTGGAAGTCTACTGTTCGAGTACGGACAATGAACAGAACCGCGACCGGTCGCTTCATGAGCCAGGACGATTAAGCATGCCCCAGTTTTCATCCGACGTTCCTTCACTCTGCAAAGCAATGGGAAAGCCGGATTTCAGATACCGTTCGTTCGATAACATCGCTTTCATTCCACAGACACCTTACGTGAAGGCGCCTGTGGAGGAAGCCGAACACGTTGAAGCGTCGAAGCCTCTCCCTGCACCTGAAGTGACTTTGCGTCCTCAGGACGGCAGCACGGAGAGTACTGCCCTGCCGATTGAAAATTTCCTCACGGATGCCCGTAGCATTCCACTCTCCAAGGTGTTTTCGATGCTGGAGAAAAACAGGATCACAAGCGGCATGCCCGCAAAGGGACTTAACGAGATTTTTCGTTGAGTAATCTTCAAGCGCGACAGTACCAGACAGGATATATTCAGTGAAGAACATGATGCGTGATCCCACCATGGCAATAGAGTCCTTCAACCGGCGGATGGTCATGAAAGGAGTTTTCTGTACTTCATTTCTGGCGGCGACCGGATCGTATGCTTCTGCTGCGACTGCAGATGATCTGTGGGAAGATTACAAGAAACGCTTTATGACCTCTGACGGGCGCATCATCGACGCTCATGATGGTGTCGCCTCCCATAGTGAAGGGCAGGGATATGGGATGCTCTTCTCCGTTGCGTTCGATGATCAAACGTCTTTTGACAGGCTCTGGAGTTGGACTGCCACGACGCTCCGTAGGCCACAGGAAGCGCTCTTCTCCTGGCGGTATATCAATAATTCTATCCCGCATGTGCCTGACCATAACAACGCGACAGATGGTGATCTTCTGATCGCCTTTGCCCTGACAAGCGCTGCAAGGAAATGGCAGCGGCCACATCTTTTGACCCAGGCAAAGCAGATCTATTCGAGTATTCGGAAGAAACTTCTCGTAAATTTCAACGGTCGCCTTGTCCTTCTTCCGGGTATTTCGGGTTTTCTGTCACCCGGCAAAGCTACACTGAACATGTCCTACTACGTTATTCCATCCATGCAGGCCGCACAGGAGTTCGACGATACCGGAATATGGGCGCAAGCTATTCATGACGGAATGGCTCTGCTCCGGCAGGCTCGTTTTGGCAGATGGGGCCTGCCACCTGACTGGCTCACGCTTGGAAAGGATCGGGACGTGCCGGAAATTGCTTCGGGTTGGCCGCCCCGGTTTTCGTATGATGCGATCCGGGTTCCTTTATATCTTCAATGGGGCGGCATGCTGGATCGGGATATTGCAAACCCGTTTGTGCGTTACTGGCATGCCTACACGTCAGGCGGGCTGCCTGCCTGGATCGACCTGAAGACAGATGAAACAGCGCCTTATGCGGCCCCCCAGGGATTCCATGCCATTGGCGCAGCCTGTGGGTTTGAGAATGGCTTTAGCCCGGTGTTGAGCAGAAGCATTGATTATTACTCTGCTTCACTTGTCCTTCTCTCTAACATCGTTGCGGCACAAAGTTTGCGCTAAGGCGGGGAAATGACGAGACAGAACTGCTTTTGTGTTTAAAGATCATGGGCTGCTGCTGTGCAGTTCCTTTCGAAAAATTGCCCCAGAACTGTACGGAAAATTATTTGATGACTACTGATGCCTCTGAAGTACAAGAGCCTTCTATCGCCGAGCAGGAGTGGCAGGGACTGATCTCCCAGACGCCCGAACCTGTGCGGGAAATTGTAGCAGGGGTGATAGACCAGCACGCGGTGGACTGCGTGCAAAGGTTTTATGAAGTGCTTCTGAACAACGCTGATGCAGCCCCGTTTCTTTCGAATGAAATTGTTGATACGCGCCTTCGTGCAGCACTGGGGCGTTGGCTGGCAGAGCTTTTCTCTCACGACGCGCCGGACGCCAGTATTCTTGTGCAGACTCAGCAGAAGATTGGCGCCGCGCACGCGCGTATTCAGATCCCGATTCATGTGGTGATGCATGGTGCCCGTCTCCTGAAAAGGAAACTGCGCGTGCTCATTCAGGCACTGGGACTGGACGGACCGCAATATTCCGCGGCCATCGCATATGCGGAAGATATGATCGATATTGCGATCGAGGTCATGAGCCTGGCTTTTGTACAGGGAACGCGAAAGGAAGTTGAGGTCAATGAGGCGTTCCGGCTCATGTCACTGGGCAAAGACATAAGCCTTGAACGAGAGACGCAACGGGCCGCTTTGCTGGAGTGGGGACAGTCTTTTCTTCTGGACATCTGTTATGGGGGAGACTCAGCCAATACTCTTTCAGACTCTGCATTTGGGCTCTGGTTAAGGCACAAGGGAAGTGTTCTGTTTCAAGGCGCGTCAGAAATTGACGTTGTATCGAAGGCCGTAGAACACGTTGATAATGTGCTTGTTCCGAAGCTGGTCTCCGAGCGCCCTGCGCCCCCACAGGCAATCAAAGCCCTTCAAGGCGCGCTGGAAGAAATTCATTACATGATGGACCAGCTTTTCAAAACGGCGGAAGCCGTTGAGAATGGCCGTGATCCATTGACCAAAACACTGAGCCGACGTTTCTTACCGACCATTCTTGGTAGAGAAGTCTCCCTTTCTCTACGGCGACATATTCCCTTCAGTATTCTGATGGTGGATATCGATCACTTCAAGTCCGTCAACGATAAACTCGGGCATGTTGTGGGTGATTCCGTACTGCGATACGTCGCTAAAATACTGGTCGCACAGTGCAGGATGAGTGATTTTATTTTTCGATATGGAGGAGAGGAGTTTCTTGTTCTCCTGACCGAAACTCAGGAAGAACAAGCGATCCAAATCGCGGAACGTATTCGCACAGCGATTGAGCAAAATACTGCTTTGACAGTCAACGAAATCGATATTCGCGTGACTGCATCGTTTGGCATCGCCACATTTGCTGGCCATCCGGATTATCGTCATCTCATCGAGGATGCAGATCGAGCCCTTTATCTTGCCAAGGCGGCAGGTAGAAACCGCTGGCATGTAAGCAAAGGCAGACACGTTCATTCGGATGGCTTGGCAGGGTAAGTGCGCCGTGCCCGATTGATGTTTAGCAGGCTGAAATAGTTTCGCCGTATCTCCACACGCTGTGGCCTACCATCTCTCATCGATAGAATCTGGAGCTTTCTAAGCAGTCCAGACCTCATATTTGTGTTATCTATAACATGAAAAATTTCAGGCTTCAGGAAAATACATTCTTCTTCAGGAGAGAGGATAATCAATAATATCTATTTTAATCAATATGTTGGATTCACGTCTGCCGATAAAAAATTGGATATCTGAAATCGCATTACTCAAAAAAGTATTATTTTTTAGGAAAAAACACTCTATACGCTGTGATATATAACATATAATCAGTTCTCTTGATCACATCTGATGTTAGAACGTGTGACAGGAGACGGCTGGATATGGCACAGGCTCTGGTGCTTGAGAAAAAGAGCGAACTTTCCCTGCGCGAGATTGCTCTGCCAACGGAGATTGGCCCCGATGATGTTCGGATTGCCATCCATACCGTTGGAATCTGTGGTAGCGATGTGCACTACTACACGCACGGTGCCATTGGCCCTTTCGTAATCCGGGAACCCATGGTTCTGGGTCATGAAGCCTCGGGTACGATTACGGAAGTGGGGCAGAATGTCCGGTCTTTGAAGGTGGGAGACCGGGTGTGCATGGAGCCTGGAATTCCTGACCCGCAATCCCGGTCCAGCCTCTTAGGGCAGTATAATGTTGATCCAGCCGTACGTTTTTGGGCAACTCCGCCTGTTCACGGATGTCTGACCCCGTCGGTTGTCCATCCGGCTGCCTTCACCTTCAAGCTGCCAGACAATGTGAGTTTCGCAGAAGGCGCCATGGTCGAGCCTCTGGCGGTCGGTGTTCATGCGGCCGTCAAGGCGGCACTCAAGCCCGGCGATGTGTGTCTCGTCACGGGCTGTGGTCCGATCGGAATTATGACAGCTCTGGCAGCGCTTGCCTCAGGGGCAGGCCAGGTTTTCATCACGGATCTTGCTCCCGCCAAACTTGCCATTGCCGGTCAGTATGACGGTGTCACGCCTGTCAATGTGCGGGAGACGAAGGTGCGCGACGTCATCGATACAGCCTGCGGTGCGGACTGGGGTGTAGATGTTGTCTTCGAAGCCAGCGGCTTTGCTGGCGCTTATGATGACGCTTTGGTCTGCGTCCGGCCAGGCGGCACAATCGTGTTCGTCGGGATGCCGGTTCAGAAAGTTCCATTTGATATCGTGGCTGCGCAGGCCAAGGAAATCCGGATGGAAACTGTCTTCCGCTACGCAAATGTCTATGAGCGAGCCATCCGCCTTATCAGTGCGGGCAAGATCGACCTCAAACCTCTCGTCTCGGAAACCTTCTCTTTCGATCAGGGTATTTCAGCTTTCGAGCGTGCTGCGGAAGCACGGCCGGATGACGTGAAGCTCCAGATCGTTCTCTGAAAGGACAGTATTTTCATGTCCGTAACGCAGAAATCTCAGACGCAGGGTGCATTCTCTCCCATTGCCAACAGGGCCTCGGCCCTCGGTACGCTCCGCTCGCTTCAGGCCAAGGCGCCCGTCAGTGGCAATGCGACGCGTCCTGTTTATGAGGCCATTCATGCAGAACCGAACACAAGTTTCCGATGGCATCAGCACGATTATCCAGCGCCTGTCGCACGTTGGAATCATCACCCCGAATATGAACTACATCTCATCACGAAGGGGGAGGGGCGAGCCATTATCGGGGATCACATCGGCAGTTTTGGTCCGCGGCAACTGGTGCTTGTTGGGCCGGATCTTCCGCATGGCTGGTTCAGCCCGCTCAAGCCCGGAGAAGTACTAACCGGGCGTGATGTGGTACTTCAGTTTAGCGCTCAATGGATTGGAACTCTGACGACGCTATGCCCTGAACTGGCAGGGTTGCGCAATCTTTTGCAGGCTTCCACCCTTGGGATCGAATTTACTGGTCCAGAAGCACTTCAGATGGGTGAAAAGCTGGTCGCCATTGGTACTGTGCAGGGCGCTGCGAAGCTGGCAGCGTGTCTGGGGCTTCTGGCAGATCTGACTTCTGCGCCTTTCCGGACATTGTCTCTCAAAGGTGAAAACCCGGCTCTGAACAGCCCGGAAATGCAGCGGATGAGTGGTGTCATTACGTCCCTGATGGCTATGGACCCGTCCGAAATTCGGCATGACCATCTGGCGCAGGATCTGGGGCTTTGCGCCTCAACATTTTCCCGTCAGTTCCGGGCGGCGACGGGCGACACGTTCATGTCGTTCCTGCATCGGCTGCGGGTGTGTCACGCATGTCATCTGCTGGCGAGTTCTCCCCTTTCGATTACGGAAATCGGTGCGGCTTCCGGCTTCAACAACCTCTCTAATTTTAACCGCATCTTTCTGCGCCTGCGTGGCTGCACGCCACGGGAATATCGCCGTCATGCCCGCGAAATGACGGCCCTTTCGCCAGCAGACGCCACAGAGTTCCTGAACTGACCGATAAGGGAAAACAGATCATGCCAACACTTCCACAACGCTTTTCCCTCAATGGTCGTAAAGCTCTTGTAACGGGTGCATCCCGTGGACTTGGGGTCACGATTTGCGACGTTCTGAGTGCTGCCGGGGCCGATATCGTCGCTGTCGCGCGTTCTGAAGCCGATATGGCCGAAACATGCCGGATTGTGGAAAGCCATGGCCGTCAATGCCTCACGGTTGTTGCAGATCTTAATGATTCCACGGCTCCAGACGCTGTCGCCCAGACAGTGACGGCTGCGTGGGGGGGCGTCGATATTGTCGTCAATAATGCTGGCGTGAGTTTTCCTCGCCCTCTGGTGGAGCAGACAGTTGAGGAGTGGGACACCGTGCAGGCCATCAACCTGCGTGCTCCATGGCTTCTCGCCCGTGCTTTCGCGCCGGGCATGATCGAACGTAAGCGCGGTAAAATCGTCAACATCAGTTCCCAGGCCAGCTCTGTCGCGCTGATTGACCATGGTGCTTACGTCGCCTCCAAAGCGGGTCTGAACGGTCTCACCAAGGTCATGACGGCGGAGTGGGGGGCTCATAACATTCAGGCCAATGCTATCTGCCCCACGGTCGTCTGGACGCCCATGGGCGAACGCGTCTGGAGCGTTGGGAACAAGCTGGAAAAGCTGCTGGAAAAAATCCCCGCAGGTCGTGTCGCAACACCGGAAGATGTCGCGGATACAGTTCTGTATCTCGCTTCCGATGCATCGAGCATGGTCAACGGGCAGGAAATATTTGTCGACGGCGGATACACGGCCCTTTAGGCCGCCGCATCTTCAAATAGAGACAGGTAATTTTACGGTTTTGACAAGGCCATGTGCAGGAAATGACCTGCACAGTGCATGCAGATCAACAGGTGTAACATGAAGATCAAGACGCTTCCGCTGGCCCTTCTGTCTCTCGCTCTTGGCGGGACGGCCCTGTCACACCCGGCTGCCGCAGCCGGAACACCACTGAAAATTGGCGTTTCCTTTCAGGAAATGAACAATCCGTACTTCGTCACCATGAAGGACGCGTTGCAGGAGGCCGCTGCCACAATCGGCGCCAATGTCATCATCAGCGATGCACATCATGATGTCTCCAAGCAGGTGAGTGACATTGAGGACATGATCCAGCAGGGCGCGCAGATCATCATCATTAACCCGACCGATACCGTAGGCGTCACGTCCGTTGTTAAGGCGGTTCATGACAAGAACATCCCGATCGTCTCGGTAGATGCTCAGGCTGGCGGCCCGCTGGATGCGTTCGTAGGGTCCAAGAATTACGATGCCGGTTTCAAGGCGTGCGAGTACCTCGCCACGACGATCAAGAGCGGCAATATCGGGATTATCGACGGTATCCCGGTCGTTCCCATTCTTGAGCGTGTCAAAGGCTGCAAGGACGCCATTGCCAAGCATTCCGACATCAAGATTGTCAGCGTTCAGAACGGCAAGCAGGAGCGCGATCAGGCTCTGACGGTGGCCGAGAACATGCTCCAGGCCAACCCGGATCTGAAGGGGATTTTCAGCGTCAATGATAATGGATCACTCGGTGTTCTTTCAGCCATTGAGTCCAATGGCTCTGACGTGAAGCTGGTCAGCGTGGATGGCAATCCGGAAGCTGTGAAGGCCATCAGCAAGCCGGGATCCCACTTCATCGCCACGGCAGCCCAGTTCCCCCGGCAGGAAATCCGTCTGGCACTCGCGCTCGCCCTCGCTAAGAAATGGGGCGCAGAAGTCCCGAAAGTTCTGCCAGTTGATGTCGAACTGATCGACGCGACGAAAGCCAAGACGTTCAGCTGGTAAATTCCGGAGGCGGCCTTGGATTCCGGAGGGAACATCATGACAGAACCTAGTCAGACATCCCCAGAACCGCTTCTGGCGCTTGAGGGAATCTCCAAAAGCTTTCCGGGAGTCCGGGCCTTGCGGAATGTCAGCCTCAGCCTGGAGCGTGGAGAAATCCATGCTCTTCTGGGAGAGAACGGTGCTGGAAAATCCACGATCATCAAGATCATGGGAGGTATCCAGTCTCAGGATGAAGGGCAGATCTTTCTCAACGGAAAAGAATGTCACTTCTCCAGTTACAAGGATGCCATCAGCGCGGGGATCGGAATTGTTTTTCAGGAATTCAGCCTGATTCCTGAACTCGACGCGGTGGATAATATTTTCCTCGGGCGTGAGATGCGGAACGCTCTCGGCTTTTCCCGCAAAAGCGAAATGACGCGCATCGCGCAGGGAATTTTCGAGCGGCTCGGGGTGAAAACACGGTTTGACGTTCCTGTCGCGCGTCTCAGCGTAGCGGAACAACAGTTCGTGGAAATCGCGAAGGCTTTGTCACTGGATGTGCAGGTTCTGATCCTTGACGAACCAACCGCGACCCTGACCCCGACGGAAGCCGAACTGCTTTTCAACGTCATGCGGCAGCTCCGGGACCAGGGCATTGGAATTTTCTTCGTGTCGCATCACCTCGAAGAGATTTTTGAAATTTGTGACCGGATTACGGTGCTTCGCGATGGTGCTCATGTAGGCGTCCTGAAAACGGCGGAGTGCACAATGGATCATCTGGTTGAGCGGATGGTCGGCCGGAAAATTGAAAATACGTTCCCGCCCAAACCCGCGCTCCAGACTGCCGAGCGCATTCTGGAAGCCGAAAACATTCGTTTTGCGAGTAACGGGCACCCCAACAGTTTCTACCTGCGGAAAGGTGAAATCCTCGGTTTCGCTGGGCTGGTTGGCTCTGGCCGAACGGAAACGGCTCTGGCGTTAATCGGCGCACTGCCATGTCCAGGAAAAACGGTGCGGATTGAGGGCAGGGACGTGTCTATGGGGAATCCGGCACAGGCTCTGCGTCACGGTATCGGAATTCTGCCGGAAAGCCGAAAAACCGAAGGATTGATCCTTGGCTTCAGTATCCGGGACAACATCTCCATCAACAACCTGCCGCAATATACCCGCCCGATTGGCACAATCGACACCGCGCGGGAGAAGCGGAAGACACAGGAGTTGATGTCCGCCGTCCGTATCAAAGCCCCTTCGGACGAGACGACTGTGGTGAGCCTTAGTGGCGGAAATCAGCAGAAGGTTGTGATTGCGCGCTGGCTGAACCGCCGGAGCAAGATCCTGATCTTCGATGAGCCTACCCGCGGCATCGACGTCGGGGCCAAGGCGGAAATCTACACACTCATGCGGAACCTCACGGCAGAGGGATACGCCATCATCATGATCTCATCCGAGCTTCCGGAGGTCGTCGGAATGTGTGACCGCGTGGCCGTGTTCAGCCATGGCGTCATCACGGCGGTTCTGGAGGGGGATGCCATCAGTTCGGAAGAGGTAATGCGTCATGCAACAGCAAGCGTTAAAAAGTCCGCAGTCGATGCACTCTCTGCTTGAGCGTTACAGAGCGTCTAAATTCGCTCGCTCAACGGCGTTTCTCCCGGCGGTTGGACTGTTCGTGGTCGTGGCCTGCATGATCGCGCTCAACAGTCGCTTCCTGTCCTTCGGCAACCTGGAAAACGTCGCCAGACAGGTCTCGATCAACGCCATCATCTCCGTGGGCATGACCTTTGCCATTCTCACGGGGGGCATTGATCTCTCCGTAGGCGCGGTCATGGCGCTCGCTGGAACTATTACAGCGGGCCTGCTGGTTTCCGGCCTCAATGCCGGGCTGGCCATTCTGGCTGGACTGGGTGTCGGGGCGCTCTTCGGTGCCGGAAACGGGTTGTGTATCGCCCGTCTCGGGATGCCGCCGATCATTGTGACGCTGGCATCCATGAGTATCGCCCGCGGATTGGGGCTGATCTACACGAACGGCTATCCCATCTCGGGCCTTCCGGATTGGTTCGCGTTTATTGGCCGCGGAAAGGTTCTGGGAATCCAGACGCCAATTCTCATCATGCTGGTGGTTTATGCGCTGGCCTATCTGCTGCTCCAGCGCATGCCGATTGGCCGGTACATTTACGCCATCGGTGGCAATGAAGAGGCCGTCCGCCTCTCCGGCATCGATTCCCGTAAATACAAGATCGCCGTTTACCTGATTGGTGGATTTACGGCCGCGCTGGCAGGCGTTGTTCTGTCCTCTCGCCTCATGAGCGGCCAGCCCAACGCTGGTGTCGGCTTTGAACTCGATGCCATCGCAGCCGTGGTGCTGGGTGGCACCTCAATCTCCGGTGGTCGTGGCTCCATCATCGGCACCCTCATCGGTGCCATGCTGCTGGGTGTCCTGAACAACGGGCTGAACCTGCTTGAGGTCTCCCCTTACGTTCAGAACGTCATCAAGGGTGCGATCATCCTTCTCGCAATTTTCATCAGTCGTCAGCGCGGCACAGCGTCCGCACACTGAGACAGCATCACAGGATAGTGCATATGACACAGTCTCTTCAGGGCAAGATCGCCGCCATCACGGGCGCGGCTTCGGGTATCGGTCTCGAATGTGCCCGCTATCTCATCGAAGCGGGGGCCGTGGTCTATCTTCTGGACCGTGATGCCAAAACGCTCGAAGATAAGACGGCAGAGCTCGGCAGCCAGGCTCATGCGATCATTGTCGATCTCTTCGACTATAAAACCGTAGATGCTGCCGTTGCGCAGATCGTTCAGGAACAGGGCCGGATCGATATCTTTCACGCCAATGCCGGGGCGTATGTTGGCGGCAATGTTTGGGAAGGCGATCCTGATAGCTGGGATGCGATGCTGCACCTGAACATCAATGCTGCCTTCCGCTCGGTCCGCGCCGTGCTGCCGCAGATGATGAAGCAGGAGACTGGTGATATCGTCATGACCAGTTCAATTGCGGGCATGATCCCCATCATGGCCGAGCCAATCTACACAGCCTCGAAACATGCTGTGCAGGCCTTTGTGCATACAGTGCGCCGACAGGTCGCGAAGTACGGTATCCGGGTGGGCGCAATCCAGCCCGGGCCTGTGGTCACGCCGTTGCTGAAAGACTGGGATCAGGCACGGCTTGAAGCCAATATCAAGGCTGGTGCCCTGATGGAAGCCAAGGAAGTGGCCGAAGCCCTGATCTTCATCCTGACACGTTCAAAGGGCGTGATGGTGCGGGATCTGGTCGTTCTGCCGCATAACTTTGATGCCTGATACAAAGGTTTTTCATAGAAGGGCGAGGCTTAACCTCCTTGGGCTTATTGAACATCCGCTCGATACGGTTGCGCCTTCTGTGAAAACGGAAATTATAGAGAATACCCTCTGTTTGATTTGAATGTGGTGGGATGACGGGAGGATCGCCTCGAAAGAGTAGGTTCTCCAGCATCCTCTCGCGATCATATCCTTTGCTTGTTACGAGCGTGCGAAGAGGTGCGACTGGCGCCCCATCAGAACATCAGCGCGGGATTAATTAAAATTTTTCTGCGTCTGTTCTTCCCCTAGAGCCATCGTTGTCCGCGAGAGGGGGAGTGCCGTGTGTCGAAACGGATGAGGTACTTCCTCTATAGAAAAGCTCTAATGAACTCATCGAGCGTGTCCGCATCCTCTACAGGTTTGTCACGGCGAATACGTGAAACGCGCGGAAAACGAAGGGCTACGCCGCTTTTATGGCGTTTGGAATACTGAGCAGCATCAAAGGCAATTTCCAGAACAAGACCATGCGCCACTTCCCGGACCGGACCAAAACGCTTGGTGGTGTGATCGCGGATCCACTTGTCCAGAAATTTCAGTTCTTCGTCCGTAAAGCCTGAGTAAGCTTTACCAATCGGAACAAGTTCACGTTCTCCGTCCACGGTGCGCCATAAGCCGAACGTGTAGTCGGAATAGAAGCTGCTGCGTTTGCCGTGCCCGCGTTGTGCATACATGACAACGGCATCGACGGTGAGTGGCTCACGTTTCCATTTCCACCATGGGCCTCGCGGACGACCTGGAACATAGGCACTATCAGCCTTTTTCAGCATTAGCCCTTCAATGCCTTCGCTCCGTGCATTCTCGCGAAGCTTGGCTAGGTCTTCAAAGTTCTGGAACGCAATGAGATCAGACAAGACCATTCTGGGCGGATTCAGGCGTGCGAACCAGCTTTCCAGCCGCTGTCGTCTGGTATCGAAGGGCAGGGAGCGCAGGTCTTTTCCGTCTTCAAACAGGATATCGTACAGTCGGATACCGGCTGGCATGTCTCTAAGCATGGAAGCCGTAGGCGATTTTCGGTTCAATCGCTGTTGGAGATCCGCAAACGGGGCGACAACACCCTCCTGGACGACCAGAAGCTCACCATCCAGGACCACCCTGCTGCCCAGATCCTGCATTGTGGCCAGCACGTCCGGAAAGGCCTTTCCAATATCTTCTGCCGTACGGGTGTAGACACGCTCCCCTTGAGGTGTGGAAACAAGCTGAACTCGGATACCGTCCCATTTCCATTCTGCTCGCCATTCCGCTGGATCGAATGTTGTCAGGTCAACGTTTTCCAAGGGCTGGGCCAGCATAGGCGGCCGGAAAACCGGAGCATCCTTCGCATCGGGTTTCGGGCCTTTTCCTTCCACCCATGCGAAGAGGGGGCCATAAGGCGCTTCAAGTCCGTGCCAAACTTCCTCAATGTCATCCGGAGCCACAGACGCTAACTCTGCAAGAGCCGTTTTCGCCAGCCGGGCTGATGCGCCAACACGAAGCGAGCCCGTAATAAGCTTGAGGAGGGCGTACCGGGATGAGGCATCACATGCGTCCAGCCATTCCCTTACAACATCCGGGACATTCGCCTTTGGAAGGCGCTCCAGGGTATGAACGACCTCCGCAAGACCCGGTGCCGCTGGCGTAACATGATCACCGGTTTCCGGGCGCCAGATCAGTGCGACTGTTTCCGCGAGGTCTCCAACGTAATCATAAGACCATGCAAAGAGTTCCGGGTCGATCCGTTCCATGGCCAGAGCCCGGAGCATGGCAGGTTTGGCTGCGGCAAAGGACAGGCTTCCTGCCATCGCAGCCAGCGCATATCCCCGATCAGGATCGGGTGCCATGGAGAAATATTCTTTGAGAAGTGCAAGCTTCATATTCCGCGACGGGGTAAAGGCCAGGCGTTCCAGCAGGGTCGCAAATTCGATCATGTCAAAGTGCCCTGTTCCGCCTGTTCATCCTCTTCCTCGTAGCCCAGAAGCCGCAGCGCGCGGCCGCGGATCTGCATCTTGCCTAACGCATAAATCAGGGCATCCTCGCGCCCATGCGTGACCCAGATTTCCTTTGCCCCGGTTGCCTGACACGTTTCCAGCAAAGCATCCCAGTCGGCATGGTCACTGATCACGACAGGGAGTTCGACCCCACGTGCTTTCGCTCGCTGGCGAACATGCATCCAGCCTGATGCCAGACAGACGACCGGATCTGGAAGCCGACGTGCCCAACGGTCTACAATGGCCGATGGAGGCGCGAGGACAATGCCCCCGCGCATCTCACCTTTCTTTGCTGCCGTTGCAGAACGCAGTTCCCCCAAGGGGACACTAAAACCTTCGTACAGCTTACACATCGGCAGAAGAGCACCATGGAGCCAGAGAGGAGCATGGTAGCCACCCTCTCGAAGCAGAGCGATCAGACGCTGGCATTTGCCAAGGGCATAGCAGCCAACAACATGCGTGCGCTCTGGAAACAGGCGTACGTCCTGCAGCAGTTTAGCAATCTCATGAGCGGGATCGGGTAGGCGGAAGACTGGCAGCCCAAACGTGGCTTCAGTTACGAATAGATCACAGGGCACGACCTCAAAAGGAACGCATGTTGGATCAGGCGCGCGCTTGTAATCGCCACTGACCACGGCGCGCTGCCCACGATACTCCATGACAACCTGTGCACTTCCCAGAACGTGCCCGGCAGGTGCGAGCCAGAGCTGCACGTCCCCGACGGAGATGATTTCTCCATAATTAAGTGCCTGTTGGGTCACGCCCGCTCGGCCTTCGCCCATCCGTAGTCGCATGATCGCCAAGGTTTCGGGTGTTGCGGTGACAAGGTCATGGCCGGGTCGGGCATGATCGGAATGACCATGTGTGATGACGGCGTGCGCCACTGGCTGGAGAGGGTCGATATAGAATGCGCCAGGTACACAGAAGAGCCCATCCGGTTTCAACTCAAGCCAGTCCACCCAGTCTTCTCCACCATGCGTGCAG
Source organism: Gluconobacter sp. P5H9_a (assembly GCF_018812085.1). Classification (NCBI taxonomy): domain Bacteria; kingdom Pseudomonadati; phylum Pseudomonadota; class Alphaproteobacteria; order Acetobacterales; family Acetobacteraceae; genus Gluconobacter; species Gluconobacter sp. P5H9_a. The sequence goes on along the minus strand of NZ_JACRVW010000009.1, from coordinate 43,222 downwards.
GAACGGGGAAAGAACCCGCGAAACGCGTGTGCGTTCCTTCAGCTAATGAGCAAACATCTTTCCGAACCTTTTCAGACTTGGTTTTCCCAACAGGGCTGGTCTCCCCGATCTCATCAGCTTGCTATGCTTCAGGCAGCGAAAGATGGAGTGTCTGCGCTTCTGATCGCGCCAACCGGCGGAGGAAAGACACTGTCGGGCTTTCTGCCCAGCCTCATCGAATTGGCAGACGGTTCATATTCAGGACTGCATACGCTCTATGTCAGTCCCCTGAAGGCCCTCTCGACCAATATCGCAGAAAGCCTGTCCCGACCCATTATGGACATGGATCTTCCGGTTCGTGTTGAGGTCCGCAGTGGAGATACGTCCGGAGCGCGCCGGAAACGGCAACAGAAGAACCCACCGCATATACTCCTGACAACACCGGAAAGCCTGGCGCTGTTGCTGTCATACCCAGATGCTGCGGCGTATTTTTCCACGCTCAAGGTTCTGATTATCGACGAAGTTCACGCGCTTGCTGGCACCAAGCGGGGAGACCAACTTGCCCTCTGTGCCAGCCGCTTGCGAACGTTTTCGTCGTCGCTCCGGATCAATGGCTTATCCGCAACCGTGGCTCACCCTTCCCCCATGGCGGCCTGGGTTTCCCCAACGGGTAAAGCTTCTGGGGTCCGTCTTGTCAAAGCAGAAGATGGGGTGCGTCCGGACGKTCATGTGCTTTTGCCTGACGAGCGGGGTTATCTTCCGTGGGCCGGTCGTACGGGGTTGGGAAGCGCTACTGCAATCCTGACTGAAATTGCCCGTGCTCGCCTGACCATCGTGTTCGTCAACAGTAGGGCGCAGGCAGAACTACTGTTCCAGGCTCTGTGGAAAGACAACGGAGACAATCTGCCTATTGGGCTTCATCATGGCAGTCTGGATGCGGTGCGTCGGGCGAAAGTGGAAGAAGCCATGGCTCAAGGCGCTCTGCGGGCTGTGGTGGCCACGTCTTCACTGGATCTTGGGTTGGATTGGGGCGCAGTGGATCAGATCATTCAGGTGGGGGCACCAAAACAGATCTCCCGCCTGACACAGCGGATTGGCCGGGCCAATCACCGGATGGACGAACCATCGCGTGCGCTTCTTGCTCCAGCCAACCGATTTGAAGTGCTGGAATGTGAAGCGGCCAAAGATGCTGTTCTGCGGCATGAACTCGACGGTGATCCGCCTCGCGCCGGGGCCCTCGACGTTCTGGCTCAGCATGTGGTGGTCACGGCCTGTGCAGGACCGTTTTTCCCAGACGTTCTGTATGAAGAAATTCGTCAGACTGCGCCCTATAGCCAGATCTCACGTACAGATTTCGATGAGGTTGTTCGATTTGTAGAAGACGGCGGCTATGCCTTACAGGCCTATGAACGCCACCAACGTCTTTTCCGAGACTCACTGGGGCAATTGTGGGTTAAAAATGAGCAGATCATCCGGCAGTTTCGGATGAATATCGGTACCATCGTCGATACTCCGATGCTTCGCGTCAAATCCCGGCGTGGAAAAGCTTTTGGGGAGATTGACGAGTATTTCGCCTCAACGCTCGTTCCGGGCGATACATTCCTGCTGGGCGGAGAACTGCTGGAATTTCTTGGGCTGCACGATACGACCGTTCAGGCGGCGCGGGGTCGAGGCAAGGATCCGCGCGTACCGGTTTACGGGGGCAATCAGCTTTCCATTTCGCCCGGTCTGGCCAGACACGTCCGTGAAATGCTGTATACGCCATCCTTGTGGACCGTGCTTCCGAAGGCTGTGCAGGACTGGCTTACCCTTCAGACAAAGCGCTCACATATGCCTGGACCGGACAATTTTCTTGTTGAGACTTTTCCACACAAAGGATGGCACTACATTGTGGCGTATCCCTTTGAAGGGCGGAATGCGCATCAAACTCTGGGGCTTCTCCTGACAAAAAAGCTGGAGGAGACTGGAAAGGGCCCTCTGGGCTTTGTGGCTAACGATTATATGGTTGCCTGCTGGTGCGTTCACCCAACGGGCTCTATGACGGACCTGTTCACCCGAGATCTGCTTGGAGGCAATCTATCAGACTGGCTGGCAGAGAGCGCCATGCTCCGCCGCACCTTCCGGGATGTGGCCATCATCGCCGGGCTGATAGAACGCAATTATCCGGGGCGCGAGAAAAATCGACGTCAAATGACAGTCAGCAGCGACCTCCTTTATGACGTGCTTCGAAAATACGACCCTGACCATATTCTCCTGCGTGCAACCCGGCTTCAGGCGGAGCAAGGCCTGACTGATCTGGGGCGTCTTTCCGGTATGCTGGATCGCATTCAAGGGCATATCGAGCATGTTAGTCTTTCCCATGTTTCGCCGCTTGCGGTTCCTGTTCTTCTTGAGCAGGGACGTGAAAAAATCCGGGGAGGAGAGGGCGAAGAGTATCTTCTGGCCGAGGCTGACAAGCTTTATGCACTGGCAGAGAAAGCGTGAGTTTTCGTGAGGTAACGCTGGCAGGTGAGCGGATATGGCTCCTGCCCGGAGGGGCTGTTTTCCTGCCTGAAACGCAGATGCTCGTGGTGGCTGACTTGCATCTGGGTAAGGGGACGTCTGCTCGGGCACGTGGGGTACTGCTTCCACCAGGAGATACGATGTCGACGCTCGAGAACGTGCTCCAGCTTGTCGAGGCTCATTCCCCCCGGGTTCTGGTCGCGCTCGGAGACAGCTTTCATGACTGTCAGGCGGGAGAGCGTCTTCTTGATGCAGAACGAACACTGCTGGATACGATAACCACAAAAGCAGCGACTTTGTGGATTACAGGTAATCACGATGCGCTCCCGATTTCGGGTATCGGGGGCGAGTGGGTTGAAGAATACCGGGTCGGCAATCTGATCCTCAGGCATATACCATCTGCGACAATTCCTTCTGGCAGTGCGGAACTGGCAGGCCATCTTCATCCGAAGATCAGAATACGGATCAGGGGGCATGTTATGAGCCGCGCCTGCTTCCTCACGGGAGAAGAACGCCTTATTCTACCAGCACTGGGATCATATACCGGCGGATTGGACATCTCCCATCAGGTGTTCGCAGGACTGTTTCTCCACGGATATGCGGCTTATGTCTGGGGAGCTGATCAAATTAATCGGGTTGTCTAGTGGGCAGCTCTAAGCCCACGGTGGAGAGGCGCGCAATCGAGACCGCCGTTATCGGTAGAATTCTTGAGTGGTTCCCAAGAACGTATGCTGATCCACAAATATTTCAAATCTAAAAGCCCGGAAATTTCTTTGAGGAAACGGGTGCTTTTCAATATTGAGAAAGCCCGGCTATTTGATGCTCTTCTATCCCATCACGACGTGATAGAGGAGCACAGAAAGCTGCCCAAAAGAAAGGATTTTCAGAACTCTTCAGGTCGGGCAGAAAAGTCTATGAAATCGGTGAGATATTGAATGTCATCATCTGTTTCGCGACGTCCGAGAGAGATCTGCTTTGCAATCCCCTGATGGCCAAGCCTTATCGCATGCAAACCGTAGCGTGAGGCATGTTCTTCTACCAACCAGCGAGGTAGGGCTGTGACACCGCGCCCATGCGCCACCATAACCAGCATGATATCTGTCGTTTCGATTTGCTTCTGCTGACGCGGTGCGATGCCGGCTGGCTGCAGAAACTGTGTATAAATATCCAAACGTTCAGAAGGTACGGGATAGGTAATGAGCGTTTCCCCAGCAAGTTGCTCAGGCGTAATGGATGTTTCGCCGCACAGTCTGTGACCACTCCCTACGACAAGAACAAGTTCGTAATCGAACACCGGTGTGAAGTTAAGGCCCGGTTTGTAAAGTGGGTCGGGTGTGACGAGAATATCAATTTCGTTGCTTAGCAAGGCTCCGATGCCACCAAACTGAAATTTCTGCCGAACGTCGACATCTACTTTTGGCCATCGTTCGAGATAGGGTGAGACAACGTTAAGGAGCCATTGGTAGCAGGGATGGCACTCCATACCGATCCTCAGGATGCCACGTTCGCCATTGGCGAATTGTTCCAGCCTCTCTTCGGCGAGTGAAAACTGGGGTAGCAAACGATTTGCCAGAGCGAGTAGCCATTGCCCTGCCTGCGTCAGGACCAGAGAGCGTCCCTCGCGTCGCCATATCTTTACACCGAGTTGTATCTCGATCTTACGAACGGCATGACTGAGAGCAGGCTGGGTCAGGTTTAATCGGATACCTGCTGCTGTTAGCGACCCTTCCTGTGCGACTGCCTGAATGATTATCAGATGGTTGCGTTCCAGGATAGCCATACTTTCCAGTCCATGCGTGTCTTTTATAAAATCACTAAATTATATCATTTTTGCTTATCGTTAAAAACCTCTCTCCAGAGGATTGCTTGTTCCTCTTCAGGTCTTTTTGTTTTTGTATCTGCCTTCGGCAATTCAGGAGCGCTGGGGCTCTGGAACGCGGTGGTCAAATTGTTGGGCCGTTCTGGAGTTATGACTGAGTGGAGACAGTAACAGTCTCCGCTCAGCTATCCGTTATTTTTGACAATCAGGCGCTGAAGACTGCGCTTGTTATGCCGAAAGTTCTCTTCGCAGAATGTTAGCCCCTGCGGCAAGAGCGTTCAGCTTTTCCCGTGCGACACGGCGGGACAAAGGCGCCATACCACAGTTGGTAGAAGGGTAAAGTTTATCTGCATCCACAAACTGGAGGGCTTTTCGGAGCGTATCCGCCACATCTTCTGGTGTCTCAACCGTATTGGTAGCCACATCAATGGCTCCGACCATTACTTTTTTACCACGAATAAGTTCAATGAGATCCATCGGAACACGGGAATTCTGGCATTCCAAAGAGATCATATCGATACTGGAACTCTGCAGCTTAGGAAAAATTTCCTCATATTGTCTCCACTCTGCACCGAGACTGTTTTTCCAATCGATATTGGCTTTGATACCATACCCATAGCAAATATGGACTGCGGTTTCACACGTGAGCCCCTCAACTGCTCTTTCTAGGGCCGCAACCCCCCAGTCGTTAACTTCATCGAAGAAAACGTTGAAGGCTGGTTCATCGAACTGGATAATATCAACGCCAGAAGCTTCCAGTTCCTTCGCCTCCTGATTGAGGATCTTGGCGAATTCCCAGGCCAACTTTTCACGGCTTTTGTAGTGGCTATCATGGAGCGTATCGACCATGGTCATGGGGCCTGGGAGTGTCCACTTAATCGGCTTTTTTGTCAGTGTTCTTAAAAACTTTGCATCCTCTACAAAGACAGGTTTCTCACGTGTTACATTCCCAATAACGGACGGCACGCTCGCATCATACCGGTTACGGATCTTGACGGTTTGGCGGTTTTTGAAGTCAACGCCGCGCAGGTGTTCAATGAATGTCGTGACGAAGTGCTGCCGCGTTTGTTCACCGTCGCTTACGATATCAATGCCGGCACGATCTTGATCGTCGAGTGTCAGACGTAAAGCATCCTGTTTGCCCTCAATCAATTCCTCGCCCTGCAATTTCCATGGGGACCAAAGGGTCTCAGGTTTTGCAAGCCAAGACGGTTTAGGCAGGCTGCCAACGGTTGAAGTCGGGAGTAATCTTGTCATGGTCAAAGGCCTTGTACGGTTTAGAGTTCAAACTGAAAAATGAGCAGACCACCGCTCAAGAGCCGTCCGGTGGGGAATGATAAAATTTTCCTCGGTGAACTTTCCCTGTTCAATTGCCAGCTTGTTCCGTTCTTCTCGGTCATAGAAAATCTGAGTTGTCGAATAGTCCTGATGGGTCAGGCTGGGCTGGTAGCATCCGGCTGCCGGGGAATTCGCATTATAGATTTCTGGTCGATAGACTTTCTGAAAACATTCCATCGTACTAATTGTGCTGATGAGTTCCAAATTGGAGTAATCTGCCAGAAGATCTCCAAAAAAATAAAATGCTAGAGGTGCTGAACTATGGGGAGGCATGAAATATCTAACTTTCATACCCATTTTTTCAAAGTATTGATCAGTAAGAGAATACTCTCTCTGTTCATACTCAAAGCCAAGGACAGGGTGATGATTCTCAGTCCTATGGTACGTTCTGTTACTTGAAATGCTCAGGCAAATGACCGGCATTTTTCTGAAGTTATTCTTGTATTCGTCAGAGCCGAGAAAAGATCTGAACATCTTACCATGAAGATCACCAAAGCGCTCGGGAATGCCAAATTCTGAACGGTTCTGATTATAATTTCGAAGGAGGACGCTGAAATCATAATCGCGGACATAGGAGGAAAAATTATTCCCGACGATGCCCGGAATACGTTCGTTGTCGATAATATCAATAATAGAAGTGTTCAGGATTTCGATTAAGGGAAATGACTGATGTTCACCATTACAACTCATAGTCGTTTCGACAGAGATGATTTCAATTTCGACGGAGTAGCGATCTGCCTTTGAGTTGTCCCAATGGGCTAACGCATTAAAACGGTTATCAATCATTTGCAGGACATTCTGCAAGTTCTGTTGACGATAGTTTCCTCTGGCGAGGTTGGCAAAATTTGTGGTTAGACGCGTATCGTTTGAGGGACAATAGTCCTCGTCAAACCGCGTTTTTTTTAGATTGAAAGTAAACTCTATGGACATATGCGGTTCGACCTTGCGAGTTGAAAATTCCTCATATTTTCACTTGAGGATTTATTCGGATTTACATTGCCAGGGCAGAAAGCTTCATGCCGTGCATTGTGAGTGGTGCTGGTGAACGGTATGCCCGAGATGTTGAGTGAACAAAAATGATTTTATTTCATTGATTCATGAAAATCGTTCATATCCTAACTGTAGGAGAAAAAAGCTTAGAATACCCGCCAGCATCTGACACTAATCTGTAGTTTCTAGTTGGACGGGATGAAGACAATCGCTTCGAGAAGCGAACGATGCATGAATGTCTGATGCTGGAAGCTTTGGAGCAGGCAATTCAAATTCCCTGTAACAGGAATATTAATGGCTTAGGCTTCTGAGTTGCGTGCGGAATTACTGAAACATAGTTCCGATAATAAAATACGGCGTATAGGCGCAATTGATGTCAGGGTAGAAGTCCAATTCAGGCGTCTGTGAAGAGATTGAGGATGAGCGGTCGATATTAGGCTAAAGGACGACTAGATGGATCGTCTCTGCTTTGTTTTCAGAGAGGCGCGACAGGCTGCAAATTGCTGCGTGCCATTTCTGATCGGTACTATAGAGGCACCAAAGTGCAATGTATTTTGTAGGTGCTAAACATCCAGAAAAAAACCGTCAATTACTGTCAGTTGTACCTGAAATCAGGTCGAAAGGGTATGAATACACGGTTCTTCCATTGTGAATAAAGAATGACATAGTTTCCAGCAAGGAAGTGACTATGTTTTACGGTGAGTGCGAGTGACGACAAGATGAATTGTGAGAGGTATATAAAACTCGAGAATATTCAGAAGAGAGCGGTTTACGACCAAACCAAGAAGAGGCCAGTTTTTACGGATTTTCATTCTTAACGGGCTCATTATCCGCTTCTCCTGCTTTCATGTGAGTTACGAAGGGTTCCGATAGGCGAACTGCGTGCTCTCGTTCTTCTTGATCCTGTGAAACTCTTCATCCATGAGTTCGGACGCCAGACGGAAGGCTCTCTTTGCATGTGCATATGGAAGCCACTGTCCCATCATGTTCCATGGCATTCCATTGTTATAAGTCGAGATGGCAATCAGGGTTTCCCCTGTGGTTGCGTCCGTGGCGACGAGTTCTTCACTGGCGCCCCCCGGAAATGGGGGAGGGATTGGCGGCATGCCACCTCCCGCTGCGCCGGCGGCAAATCCGGCAACGATAGGAAGGGCATTATAATACCACTTACTGCGGCGGATATTGGTAATAGCCGCGCGGACCCGGATTGTGTTGGGGCAAGTCGGGTCACATTGTTCGGGTGCGAGGACCTGAAAATCATGCGCAAGAGCTTTGACGAGTGCGTCCTGGAAAGCCTTGGTCATGCGTGCTTCGACCGCAGGTTTAAGTTTTGGAGCCTTTGCTACCGGATGCCAGGTAACAGGTTCGATGACAAGGAAATGATACTTCGAAGCATCTATCGTGGGGGAGACATAAACCAGATCATCCGTATGGTTTTTTTGATGAACCATCTGTCCATACGTATCCCGAGGAATGAAACCCGTCTGGGTGTTTTTTTGGCCTGCGCATCCTGTCAGGGAGAATATGAAGGCACAGGAAATCAGTACCGAAGGCACTGGAGGAAAGCGTGATGGTTTGTAGGATTGCGCGCGCTGTGAATGAGACGTCATGCTGGTGGCTCGTTTCCGAAAAGAGGGTGGGTCCGGAAGGTGCAGCGCCTTTGATTGGTATAAGGCGCTGCGTGGTAAAGCCACTCTTAAAGCTCGTCTTTTTCCAGCGTGTGTCTCAAATATTGCAGTTGTGAAATATGGTCATTATTAGCAGATTTTCGGCAGGTAAATCAGGACTTCCAGGCCACCCTCAGAACGGTTGGCCATTGTGATTTCACCTCCATTGGAGCGGACGATCGTTTGTGCCGACGTCAGCCCCAGACCGACGCCGCCTGTCTGACGGTTACGAGACTTATCGAGGCGAAAGTAGGGCTCAAAAACTTCGGAAAGGGAAGCTTCAGGAATACCCGGACCATTATCACGGATATAAATCATGTAGCTGCCGTCCTGCTGTGTCTTCAGGGTGAGGGTGGGAGGCGTTGCGTATTTGATGGCGTTTTCGACGAGATTGGAGAATACGCGCTTCATGGCATAGAGCTGGCCAACGTAACCCGCCTTGGCTGGGCCGTAATATTCTACACTGAAGCCTTGGTCACAGTAGTCGTTTGCAATGGTCTGCAGGAGGCCGGGCAAGTCGAACATGATGCTTTCTTCGCGGGAGGCATCGTTACGAAAGAAGGATAAGGCACCATCGATCATGGTTTGCATTTCGTCCACATCCCGGAAAAGATGTTTCTGCTGTTCGGGGCAATCAATGAATTCGCCGCGGAGGCGGATGCGGGTCAGGGGTGTGCGAAGGTCGTGCGAAATGGCTGCCAGCATTGTGGTGCGGTATTCAATGAACTGCTGGATCTGAGCCTGCATCCCATTGATCGTTTCTGCGACCAGCCGGATTTCACGGGGGCCATCTTCATCCAGACGCGCGGAGCGTGGCTGAAGACCAAGGCTGCGCACCCCACCTGAAAGGTGCTCGATAGGCCGTGATAGCTGGCGTGACGCAATCATGGAGACCGTGACAACCCACACTGCAAGGAACAGGAGTTGAAGGGTGAAACGTTGAAAGGCGTACAGCCCCCAAAATCGGGTAAGGGCAACGCACAGGAGCCAGCTGCCATCGTCGAGGCGAATGCCTGCAAAATAGGCGTCGTGGAAGCGCGATTTGTCATAAGGGAGGCCAGTTGCCTGGGAGACGGGGTTGTCTTCCCGAAAGACGATCAAGCGGTTTGGACGGTGTCGGAGATAGGGCTTAAGGAACCGCCAGCTCTGGGAAATTTCGTCGCTACGGTACTGACCATTCTCCAGCGCCTGTGCCAGTGGAGTGTGGGCTGCATACCAGGCGAAATGAACGTCATCGGTGCTGGCTGCCTGTGCCAGTCCTTCACGGTCTGATGCAGGCGCTGAGCTGACGATGCGAATGACTGACCCCACCTGACTTACGACGCCTGTTTCCTGAATATCCGGTTTGGCCCACGTGCCTCCAAAGACAAAAAACAGTTCCAGAAGCGCAAGTGTGACGACTGCGGCCAGTGTAACCGTAATGATAAGACGCCTTGCGATAGTATCTTCCATAAAGGTAAGGCGCTTCATGTGCGTGTTACTGTCGTTGAGAAGATATAACCGCCGTTTCTTACAGTTCGGATGAGGGTAGGGTTTTTAGGGTCTTCCTCCAGTTTGTGGCGAAGGCGGCTGACTTGCACATCGATGCTTCGGTCGAAAGCCGCATGGTCGGGGCCGCGTGCCATGTCCATCAACTGGTCGCGGGTCAGAACACGTTGGGGATGCTCAACGAAGGACAGAAGTAAATCGAATTCGCCGCTGGACAGCAGAACGAGAGAGCCACTGGCCGAACGAAGTTCGCGGCGGGCCACGTCGAGCTTCCAGCTCCCGAATTTGAGGATGGGGCGTGTCGGAATGCGAGCTGTTGTGGGGGCGAATTCTGTTGTGCGTCTCAGGACGGCCTTGACGCGGGCCAGAAGTTCCCTTTGGTCGAAGGGTTTCGTCAAGTAATCGTCAGCACCGATTTCCAGTCCGACCACCCGGTCAGTATGGTCGGCCATGGCAGACAGCATGATGACCGGAATTTTCGAAGAAGTCCGGAGGCGCTGACAGAGGCTGAAACCGTCTTCCTTGCGTAGCATGATGTCTAGAATGACAAGGTCAATGGTCTGCGTTCGCAGGATTTCAAACATCGCCTCGCCGTCTTCAGCGACGGAAACGCAATAGTTGTGTCTCTGCAGGAAACTGGTCAGGAGCGTCAGGATGTCCTGATCATCATCAACAATGAGGAGATGAGGCATGGGTGTCATCTCTTACCTTTAACATGAAAGGTCTGCGGGATGATGTCTGGGTGGGACACGATGTTTCAACCTGGACACATATGAACAGGTCAGGAATTTCGCATATCACACTGCAAAAGAAATGCCGCACTCAGAGTTCTTTTTTTGTTTCTGGACGAGGAGGGGCAGTAGCATCGTGCTGTCCGGATGCATATTCTCGATCAAAGAAAATCCCCGACAGACTGTCTCGTGCACATCACAAACATCTAGGCATTCCGCCCAGATATTCTAGGTCAAATAGCCATTGGGCCTGGTGCAAGGGGGACGCTAAATTTGTTGAGCAATAGTCAAACCTGTTGTTGTGTCAGTACATCAGGAAGGGGTGGCGTTGCATATTGAACGTTGCTTCATCCGCTTTCCAGGTTGCTACAATATCAGGTGCTGACATGCCCTGTGAAAGCTGTCTTCGTATTATGCTACTCCCAGCCAGAATGTCGAAGGTCGACCCGGATTTCCTCCATATTGGGCTATTCGATATCTTTATGACTGTCTGGAGCATCGCAACGCTGGTCAGCAGAGGGTCAAAAGCCTTCCGGTCCGTGATGGCAATCTGAAGCCCGTGGCATAACTGCTCCTTTGCAGTGTCCGATCCGGGCGTGAACCAGTCTTCCCTGAACAGACAGCCTGGCAGGTTTGCGTTGTTCAGGCTCTCTACCCATCGGGTTGCCTGGAGGTTAGGGGCGCCAATCGTGAGAAAAGGGGATGCCGTACCGCGACCAACTGAAAAGGTTGTCCCCTCGAAGAGACATGTCCCCGGATAGGCGAGGGCTGTCGTCACGTTGGGCATGTTCGGGCTCGGCGGCACCCAGACCAGATCGGTTTCGTCCTGATAGCAGTCCCGACGCCAGCCAGTCATGGGAATGACATGCAATTCGGCGGCGTGGCCTGCATGTTGTGGGACATACTGGCTGTTGAAGAGGCGTGCCAGTTCGCCAATAGTCATGCCATGCCGCAGAAGAAGGGGGACCCTGCCCACGAATGATGAAAATGCCGGGTCGAGGGTAGGGCCGCTGGCGGGTAGGCCTGTAATGGGATTGGGTCTGTCCAGAACCATGAACGCGACGCCGCAGCGTGCACAGGCTGCAAGTGCGTCGAACATGGACCAGATATAGGTGTAGAACCGGGCGCCAATATCCTGAATATCGAAAACGAGAAGATCAATGTCCGCAGCTCTTAGGAGCGCATCCAGCTTCGGGCCGGAGAGCGTGTACATGTCGTAAACGGGGATGCCCGTGCGGGGATCAATGCTTTTGGCTTCAGAATGGCCAGCCTGCGCCGAGCCGCGAAACCCGTGTTCAGGCCCGAAGATGGCCTTCAGGTTTACTCCCGGTGCAGCATGCAGCCTGTCTGCGATATGGCGCAGGTGGCGGTCCACGCTTGTGGGGTTGGCGATCAGACCGACTTTTCTCCCTTTAAGAGCCTGATAGCCATCAGCTTCGAGACTGTCATAGCCGGTTCGGATCGCGACAGGGGACAGACACTCACGTGGCATCCCCGAAGCGTTTGCCCAGGATAATGCAGCTGTTCCTGCGCAAAGGCCCATAAAGGAGCGGCGGCCGAGGGACGTTTTTCGGGCTGGGACCCCAGAAAGCTCATGCATGAATTAAGACATTATCCTTCAAAATGTACTCTTCAGGCGATTATTCGGCCATGGCGATAGCAGTCACCAGATCGTCCATGATTTTCGTCGGATGTGGCAGGCTGTCCGGCACGTCGTTTGTGAATACGGCAATCAAAAGGGTCTGACCCCGCACTGTCTGGAGATAACCCGATAAGGAATGGGTTGCTGCGAGCGTACCTGTTTTTGCATGCAGGTGACCAGCGACGGCCGTGCCAATAAAACGGTGCGCAAGTGTTCCGTCTGATGCTGCCAGCGGAAGGTCGTCCCGCCATTCAGCGCCCCAAGGTTGTTGGTCAGCGAGGAGAAGGAGTTGGATCACAGTTTGAGGCGTAACGCGGTTGTAGGGAGACATTCCTGAGCCGTCGTAAAGAGAGAAGCCCACAGGCGCCAACCCCAGAGCAGTCAGAACCCGGCGGCGTTCGGCTAGTCCGTCTTCGACAGAACCATTCCCATGGACAAGAGCTAAACGGCGGAGGAGGAGTTCGGCATGAAGGTTCTGACTGGTCTTTAGGAGATAACGGATGTCCTCTTTCAGATCTGGTGCTGGGAGGGTGGCAAGGACTTGAGCATCTGGCGCAATGATTTCGGCTGGACTGTTCGCCAGGCGATGACGAGCTTTCACAGTCTGAACCTTGATGCGCGCGTCGTGAAGCAGCGACCTGAAATGGTGTGCCGTCAGGAGTGCTGGATCGTCGATCCCGATTTTTAATGTCTGGACTGCTGCTCCTACAGGTAGCGTGCCTGTCAGGACAAGACGGTTTTCACCGGGCTTCTTTCCAAAACTCAGCTCAGGTTTTCCATCCTGTACGGTAAGAGCCTGATTGATTACCGTCAGTTCCTCGGCTGGGGATGACCAGCGAAACAACGGGCGTTCGCCAGGGTGTGCGCCGGGCTGTACGTCCAGTTCAGAGATATTGTCGTTCAGTGTAAGTGCCGAAACGGCCGTGCCCCATTGTGTTTGCAGGTTATTCCAGCTCCATCCATCACCCCAGCGCTCATCCGCGAACAACTGGTCTTCAGCAATAATGGCATGAACGCGTCTGAGCTTTTTGGCGAAGACAGCATCGGCCAGCGTTTTCAGGCAGTCGGTTTTGCATGCAGCGTCATCGGAGAGGAAAGGATCTCCTGAGCCTTGGAGAATGAGATCTGGCGCGCCGTGAGCGTGGGGCGCCAGCAGAAGGGCAGTGGGATGTGTGGCTTCATCGCGCTCCAATTCGGCAAGATCAGCCATTGCGGCGGCTGTCGTGAAGAGTTTGGCATTTGACGCTGGGGTGAAGCGCCCGGTGGCATTTCGGGAAAAAAGAATTTTTCCATCCCTCGTGGCAATGACAACTCCCCAGCGTACGCCCTGTTCTTGGGAGGTCCGGAGGATGGGCGAAAGTCGCTCAGCGAGGGCATGCGTTCCAAGAGGGGCAGAGGAACTGTGGAAAGCACAGGCGCTCAGGATTATGGGAAGTCCGGCTGTCCCGAAGGAGAGGAAAACCCGGCGAAAACCTTTCAGAGTAAAGCTGGAGATCTGACGCATACGACCTTGGCTGACTGGGAATTACAAAGTTCATCCTGACGCTGAAACAATAAGAGGCTGCCTGTGCTTGGTGTGCAGGCAGCCTCAGTGCGGGGATGATCTGGAGTGGAAAAACCGCCCTTAGAATTCCATGCGAATACCGCCGCGATAAGTCCGCCCGAGCAGGTTGCTATAGGTTTCGTCGGCCTCAAGTCCGCCTTCCGGCAGAAGGATCGGAGAGGTGTTTGCGAGGTTGGTTACGGTCAGGAAAAGCTGCATCTTGCCGATTTTTTCAACTGGCAGATTGTAGGTCGCGTTCATGTCGAAGTAGAAAATGCCCGTGACACGGTTATTGTTGATCGTGGGATAATTGGCGTTATACGCTGGGCAGGTCCCCGAGCACTGAACATAGCTGTTGGAATAATTGCCTGCACTGATGCCCCGGGCGATGGCCGTGACGCTGTATCGTGATGTGCTGTAGGTGGCCGAGAAGCGGTAGATCCAGCGCGGCGGGCCGGACGAAATGTCGCCTGATGTGTCGACGGTATAGCCCACACCGGAATTAGAAACATATTTCAGGTAGTTCGTGGCCTGACCATGGAGGGTGAACTTGCCATCGGCGTCGCGTAGCAGGCGGCGGAGCGGAAAGCTGTAAGAGGCGTCGATATCGATGCCACTGGTTTCAAGATTGGCAAAGTTGAACGGAGAGGCGCTGATGAGAAGATCACGCGTCCCACTCGGATCGGGACGGACCGCCGAACAGAAGGTCGTGTATCCTGCATAGCACTCGTTAATGATGGACTGCGGATAGAACTGTTCGATCGCACCTTTGATCTTGGTGTGGAACCAGTCAACCGAAACCGCCAGGCCCGAAACATATCGCGGAGTGATGACGGCGCCGACGACGGTTGTGTTAGCCGTCTCGGGACGCAGTTTCGTATTGCCGGTCGTCGTGGAGAGAACGGTAGCCGTCTGACCCGTGACCGGGTCGAGCACGCTCGTCGTCTGGGATGTCCCTGCATTGTAAAGTTCGTTGATGTTTGGTGCACGGATGTCGTGCGACTGGGTGGCGCGGAACAGAACATCCCTGACAGGCTGCCACGTTCCGCCAACTTTCCATGTCGTGACATAGCCAGAAGTCGAGTAGTCCGTTCCGCGGACGGCACCATTAAAGGACAGACCTTTTGCCAGCGGCACGGCCGTCTCCAGGTAAGCTTCCTTGACGTTGTAGTGCCCAAAGGTTGGCCGGTAATTGCCGACCGACCAGCCCGACTGGTATTCTGCCGGAACGTAACCCGAGGCACGCTCGTCACGATATTCGCCACCGACGGCGACGTTCACATCTCCGGCCCATGTTGCAAAGGGGATCGTGGAGAGGTTGACGCCCGAGACGACTTCCTGAAACCGCTGATTCCGCCATGGTGCGCCAAGAGCGTAATCAATGGCCGATGACGACATGACGCCCGTTCCCAGCCAGTCGATCGGGGAGCAGCCATCGCCGGGATTGGTCAGGGAAGAGCGGCAGACAGTCTGCCCGGCCGAGTTTCGCACGGCATCGGTCGCATTGGCGATTTTTGCCGTGTTCATGACGTTGTAGATCTGCTCGTGTGTGTGGGTGACGCCATACTGGGCGTAGGCGTTCCATGAGGCGCGTTTGCCGAACATCTCGAAGTTGCCTTCGCCACCGAACGTATAACGCTGGACGTTGCGGAGATTGTCAGTCCGACGGTAGGGCATGTCGAGCGCAGTCGTCCCGACAGTGACGTTCGAGACATTCTGAAGTGCGTTAGCGCCAAGAGCATCCACAAGATAGGGGTTGGTCCCTTTCAGCGAGATTGAGCTGAGATACTGTGGCCCGGCGTTGTAGACGTATTCGCTCTCATTGTAGGCACCCTCGGCATACAGGGTCATCCACGGCGCGACATCGTAGCTCAGGCGTCCGAAGAGATTTTTACGGTCGCTCTGAGGTTCCAGGCCAATGTTTTTGTTATTGTTGGCCAGGTTCTGATCACCGCCGACCGAGACGCTGGAGGTCGACAGAGAGCCGTAATTGTAGTGATTGACACTTCCGCCCGGACCAAAATAGATCCCACGCAGCGAATTGGTCACGCCTCCCTTGGAGGCATTAATGATCCCTCCGGGCATGACGTTGTTGGTTCCTGCATTACCAACGCGGATGTAATAGGGCTGCCCGTTTCCCGCTGCATAGTCGGGATTGGCGATAATGCGGTCGCCGTTTCTGTTCCAGCTGCGGTTTACACTGAAAATGCCGTCCTGATGGGCAATGTCGCCACTAAGAAGAACGTGCCCCTTCCCATGTGCGAAGCCAAAGCCGCCAGCTATGGCGGCATGCTGGTTCTCTCCATCCCCATAGTCCGAGATGCCGGAATCCGCAGTCACCTTCAGGCCTGTGTAGGTCTTGTCGAGTACGAAGTTCGTGACCCCTGCGACAGCATCGGAGCCGTACTGCGCCGATGCTCCTCCCGTCACTACATCCACACGTTTGACCAGCTGCTGTGGGATTGTGTTGATGTCGACAATCCCGGTGATGGCGGATGGCGTGATCCGTCGTCCATCCAGAAGCACGAGTGACCGGACGGCACCAAGATTACGAAGGTTGAGTGCGTTAATGCCAGCGAGGCCATCACTTAGGGAATAGGCGGAATTCTGAGGTGTCTGGCTTCCCGCGAATTGCGGCATCTGGTTGATCAGGTCAGCAATATTGTTGCTTGGGGCCTGATTCAGGATTTCCTGTTGGTTAAGGGAGCTGATGGGGGTCGGAGACTTGATATGCGTGTTCGCAATGTGACTGCCCGTAACCGTAATGACTTCCCGGCTGGCCTTAACCGGTTTTTGAGTTTTTTTGTGCTCCGCGGAGGATTTTGTAGAGTGAGATGATGTGTCCTTGGCATCGGCAGGGCTGGACACTGTTGCGGCAGCATAAGCCTGCTGCGGCACAAGGTACGCTGCGCCCGACGACAGAGCTGCAAAGGACAGGAGATAAGACTTCAGGGGCAGTCTGGCCGTCATACCCTGGTTCCCTCATAAACGCCGATGGGCGATGATGTTGCGATATCGAACTAATATTGCATGCCTGTAACGCAACCGTCGATTTCGAAACTGCGCGCGCTATATAACCAAAAGTTAAGTGCGCGACATCCCCTTACGTTTCATGAAGGCAACATTTTGTTGGTGACGGGGAAGGATAGGCCTCGGTTCCCGGCCGGATTTGCCTTTTGGAAATGTTTGTCCCGCACGCAGATCCGGCAGGAGTCAGTTTGGCTGTACGACTGGTAGCTTTGTGTCAAAGAAATGCAGCGTCCACAGATAGGCGTTCAGCCAGTCCTGTGTTCGCAGGAAGGCGTGGCGTTCACCGGGGAAGACGTGATCTTCGAACGGAATATTCCGTTCTACGAGCATGCGGGCCAGCAGGACAGATTGTTCGAATTCGACATTGAAGTCGTCATCCCCGTGGATCAGCAGGACTGGTGAGCGCCAGTGCGCGATGTCGGCAACTGGGGATGATAGCCACTCGCTCTCCTTTTCCCGTTGCTTCTCCTCGGGAGAAAGGCCGGAATGATCTGGTTCCGTCATGTCATGGACGCCGTGGAAATCTGCACCGGCTACGAACAGATCGCTGTTGCGGGCCAAGGCCAGAGCCGTCAGATAACCACCCCAGCTTCCGCCCCAGATGCCGATCTTGCCGGGGACCACATCGGAGCGGCTGCGCAGGAACAGTCCGGCTGCGTGAACGTCCTTGTATTCACTGGCGCCCGCGCGGCCGATGCCGGGGGCGGTCCGGAAGTCCACGCCGTAGCCGGTGCCGCTACGGTAATTGACGGCCAGCACGACATATCCGCGCGATGCCAGAAACTGGTTCATGGCGTAGGCATTGGAATAATAGCCCATCGGATTGAAGGCCGGGAGCATCTGCCGGTGCGGCCCGCCATGCACGAAGATCAGCGCGGGATGCGGGCCCGGTGGTGTTCCGGCGGGAGGCAGAAACAGTTGTCCGTGAATGTCGCGGCCGTCCTCGCTGCGGAAATGGACGACCTGAGGGGGTGTGAATGTGAAGCCGTTCGGGACGGTGGGGGTTACGGGGAGGTGTCGGACAGTGTTCTGGAGCACGACCGGAKGGGCGGGCTGGTCTGGGCTGGTGGCCATCATGGCGATGGCCGGTCCCGCCAGTGTGAGGTCCATAACCTGTTCGTTGGGTGCGCTGAGGGATACGGGCTGGCCGTTCTCGAGGGGCTGGGACCAGGCGCGCCAGTGATCCGGATCGCCGATATTGGCCGTGTAGAGCAGGCGGGTTTCATCCACTGACAGACGGTAGGATGCGATTTCGGCCTGATCCGGCGTCAGGCAGCGTGGTGTTGCGCCAGAGCCAGGGGCGGTGACGCTGAGGGCGCAGAGGCGCAGCCAGCCGCTGCCTTCCCAGGGGAACAGGAGCTGTCCGTTGCGGGTCCATGTCAGGTCCATGCCTTCCGGCGCCCAGAAGCGGTTTCCAGCGCCTTCGGGTGCGGTCCAGAGCGTCTGTTCCGCGCCGGATGCGGTGTCATAGACCTGAAGGGACCAGAAATGTCCCTTTCCGCGTTCGGCCGTCATCAGGGGGTGATAGGCCCGGACGAAGGCGAGGGAGCGGCCGTCTGGCGAGAAGGTCGCTTCCTGATCGTGGCCCAGTGCGGCGGGCAGAAACAGGGGTGTGGCGCTGCTGTTTCTGGCGTCCCAGAGCGCGATCAGGCTGTGGGAGCCACGGTCGATTTCGAGTGCGAGATGGCGGCTGTCCGGGGACCAGTGCAGTGCGGTGATCTCGCCCGGTGTGGTCATGACCACATGAGGCGTTTGATCCGGCTTTCCGACCAGAAGCGCGCCGCCCCGCATGAAGGCCAGCAGGCGTCCGTCCGGCGAGAAGACCGGGCTGTGTCCTTCGCCGGCGGTGGTCGTCCGGCCATCGGGCAGGAGGACGCGCACGGTTTCCTTGCCGGGCACGGCTGTATTGTCGGCGTTGGGGGCGTGGTCATTGGGATATTCCGCATCGCCGCCCTCAACGAAGGCCAGTGTCCGTCCGTCCGGGCTGAGGGCGAGGCCCCACAGATCGGTTCCGTCATCCTGCGTATAAGCGGTGACCTTGCGGGGGGGCGCGCCTCCGTCGGAAATCAGGATGTTGCGGATGCCGTTCCGACGTTCCACCCAGGCCAGACGTGCTGTTTTTTCGGCCCCTGTCAGTCCGTTGGCATAGGGCATGGCCAGCAGGGCGCCCAACTGGGTTGCGTCCTGCGTGGGGGCCGCGATTGCGCCGGAACAAGTGGCCGCGAGCAGTGCTGAGGCGGCGAGAAGGGACAGTCGAACAGTCATGGGGCTGATTTCCCGGCTTCGGCGAGGGCGGTGAAGATCTCTTCCTCGATACGGGTGAATGATGAATAGACACCCGGGCGTTCCTGCCCGGCATCGGGGAAGCCGTCCGCTGCAAACAGGAAGCCATCGCCGGTTGCGGGGTCGTACCAGAAGCCCGAATGCAGCGAATAGGCATCGCCGAGGTGACCCGCCAGATCGCCGGAATAGCCTTTATAGGGCCGGGTTTCGCGGCCCGAAGAATCCCGCGCTCCGGTCAGGCGCGCCATGCTCAGACCATAGCTGGCGATCGGGTAGGGGCAGTCGCCATTCTGTCCGTCATACTGCCAGGTGGGGGTCTGCATCAGGGCGATGCTGTGGGCCGAAAGCAGCGTTCTGCCGTCCAGGGTGCCGTGGCCGAGCATGAAGCGGGCAAGACGGGTCAGCCCTTCCATGGAAATACGCAGGCCACCCTGCGGGGAAAACAGCGTGCCGTTGGTGCCCGGCGTGTAGCTGGCGAGGGATGCGGCGTTCCAACTCGGTGTCAGGGGCTGGGTGTCCGTCTCGGCTTCCCATCCTCTGGGCTGATGGCTGTAGAGCGTGGCCAAACGGTCGGGATGGGCGAGGGACATACGGTTATAGCCGCCGTCGATCCCAAGCGGATCCAGCACATGTGTCTGCTGGTAGTGGTCGAAGCGCTCACCGCTGACACGCTCCATGATCGTGCCGACGAGGCCGTAGCAGAGATTGCAGTATTCAAACCATGTGCCCGGCGCGTGTCCGTCGCCATGCGCGAAGTGGTAGCCGAGCTCACCGGGTTTGCGGGTTGTATCAAAGAACTCGCTGATCTTGTGGTCCGGTGGGAGGATGTAGCCGTCGGCATCCCGGATGCTGGAGGTGTGGTTGAGCAGCATCCGCACTGTGATCGGTGTCTGGGGGAAATCCGGGTTGCGGAGCTTGAAGCCCAGATAGTCGGAGGCGTCGTGATCGAGGTCGACTTTGCCCTGCTCGACCAGTTCCATCAGCCCGATGGTTGTGACGACTTTGGAAATCGAGGCGATACGAAAGAGCGTCTGTGGTCCAACGGGAATGGGTCCGTCCGAGGTGCGTCGTGCAAATCCGCCATAATAGCTGTAGGCGACGCGACCGTGCCGCAGACGGACGGCGGCGATGGCGGCCAGCGGGCGGACTTCGCCCTGTGTCAGCGCCACGCAGCCAGACAGGCAGGAAATCGGCGTAATGCGGGGATTTTGGATTGGCGGATTGACCGGGAAAGTTGAGATACAGCGAGCGGTCCCAGTGGCCGACGTCACACACCATCAGATAGCTGGCGCCTCCGGTCGTGGCATAGGCGTCGGCACCGCCGGTTTGCGGACTGTACCAGCGGGCCATGACGGTATAGGGGTCCCCGCCGCTCTGGGCCGAAGGGCTGCCAACCGCGGGGAAAGCCGCCGCGATGGCCGGGACGGAAGCGAGCGGATGACGCAGCGTGATGGCATGGAGTGCCCCCCAGCGCCATGCGGCGGGAAGCGGGCCGAGGCGCTTCCGCAACTCCTGAACGGCTTCCCGGAACTGTTCGACGAGCATCCTGTTCCGCGCGCTTACTGGATCTGTGCCAAAGCGGGCATCGGGGGACTGGAACAGGGAGAGCTGAACCGTGGCGTTCACCGGCCCCGGCAGCAGGTCGTGCAGAGCGGCTGGGATGATGAGCGCGTGCAGGGCGCGTTCGAGCCCGGTCCACCAGACTTCATACAGCGCTGCTGCCGCACTTGAAGCATCGACGCGGCCGTTCCATGCTTTGAGCACTGCGGCCTCTGCGGCAAGGTCAGGCGGGACGTCGGGCAGGAGCCGGACCATTTGCAGGGCCAGCACGGAGAATGTGTCGTGTTGCAGGGCTACGCTGTCGGCAAGGGTCGCGCGCGGGGTTGCATCCAGCATCTGGGCCACGCGCTCGTGTCGGAAGCCGTCGCGCCATTCGAAGCTGACGCGCCGTTCCTCGACCGGATAGCCGGGGGGCAGGTTCATTTCGTTGGATGTTCCGAACCAGCCGCGTGCGGGGTTGAAGCTGCTGGGCAGGGCTTCGAGCGGCTGAAGGCCCTGCCAGTCGTATCGTCCGTCTCCCGGTGCGGGCATCAGCCCGTCATGTCCCGGAGCGCGGCGCGGCAGACCGCCTGCGGCCTGCCAGCCGATATTGCCGCTGGTGTCGGCATAGGTGAAATTGGTCGGGCTGGTATGGACGCGCAGGGCTTCGCGGAAGCTGGTCCAGTCATGCGCCAGATTGATCCCGATATTGGCCAGAAGCCCGTTCGCGCCGGGAGCGAGCCAGGTGGCGGAGACCGCCGTGGCGCGGTTGCGTGCCGGATCACGAGAGACGACCGGCCCGTGCACGGAATAGAACAGGCTCACCACGCGCTCGGCCTCGCCACGGACTGCAATCCGCGCCTCGACCTGTTCCATGCGTTTCCAGCCGCCCTGATGGGCATAAAGCAGCGGATCGGCGGAGTTGGTGCGCAGGATGAACAGGTCTTCCTGATCGATATGGAAATTCGTCCGTCCGAAGGCGATTGTCGCGTTATGGCCTTGCATGACGCCGGGCATGCCCGCGCCACCGCCGCCGATCACATCCAGTCCCGGCGCCGTCAGATGGATGACGTGACGGGGGCCGGGCATGCCGAAGGACAGATGCGGGTCGTTAGCCAGAATGGGACGGCCGGTCGCGGTGCGG
Organism: Gluconobacter sp. P5H9_a; assembly: GCF_018812085.1. NCBI lineage: Bacteria > Pseudomonadati > Pseudomonadota > Alphaproteobacteria > Acetobacterales > Acetobacteraceae > Gluconobacter > Gluconobacter sp. P5H9_a. The sequence continues at coordinate 21,527 of NZ_JACRVW010000009.1, read as the reverse complement.
GAGGGGGCGATGACCCAAGAATTGCTGCCCTCATTCCGTCGTCGCGTCTCGTTCTCGGCGGCTGCATGGAGGTCGTGCCGTGGTAGGGGGGCCTGAAGCACACCGAACAGTCCGAGGTCGTCTTCGCAGATGGCAGCGGTGTCCAGCCCTTCTGGGATCCGCAGGTCGTGGACGGGTTCCAGCGGCGTGATGAGGGCGTCGTAGGCCAGTGCTCCGCGTGCGGCCAGTCGGGCGCGGCGGATTTCGGTACGGGTGTTGCCCGTGACTTCGGCGCGGATGCGGATCAGGTCCAGCACATCCCAGTGCAAGGGTGCAGTGGCGAAAATGCCGAATTCCGGGGGCAGGAGGGTGGGTGTTGCGGTGACTTCCGCGATGCGCGCATTGATCCCGGCGACATAGGCGCGAGCACAGTCCTGGGTCAGTTGAGGAAAGGTCGCGAGTTCGCGCTCGGCATCGCCGCGGAACAGCACCAGCCGGTTGGCCGTGTCGAAAGGCACGAAGGCCGGGCCGAAGACTTCTGCCAGTCGTCCTAGAGACTGACGATGGCCGAAATCCAGTTCCCATAGCCTGTCGCGCGCGACCAGATAGCCGTCGGCAAAGAAGGCGTCGGGGATGGTCTGCGCGCGGACATGGGGGACGCCCCAGCGGTCTTCGAGAACTTCGACCGGCTGACTCAGGCCCAGCAAGCTCTGAAGGGGAGAGGCGGCGCGTGCGCTACGTCCTGGCATGGACAGGGTGGCGGCGACGCCGCCAAGAAGAACCGTGCGGCGGGTGGCCTGCATAGAAACCTGTTCCTTTCTCAGCTGACGGCGCGGGTGTCGAACCCGGCCACGATCTCTTTCAGTCTCAGGCCCGAGCCGACCGAGAGTGTGAAGCCAAGGGCACCATGCCCCACATTGAGTAGAAGATTGTCATACCGGGTGCGGGCGATGATCGGAACGCCGGTCGGGGTGGCGGGCCGCAGTCCGGCCCAAGGCGTATCGTCGCCCTGACCCAGTGCGCCGGGAAGCGTCTCCGCCACAAGCGCGCGCAGTTCTCCGAGGCGTTTTGGGTTCAGATCGGTATTTTCCGAACCGATATCGACCATTGCGGCGACCCGCAGGCGATCGCCTAGACCGGCATAGACCACGCGGTTGTCGTAATCCGTCACGCTGACTGAGGGCACGAGGCCGGGACGCGGACGCGTGGTCAGGCTGTAGCCTTTCAGGCCGTAAAGCGGCAGGTCAATCCCGAGCGGGCGTGCCAGTTTCCGGGAGCCGATCCCGGCTGAGAGAACCACAACATCAGTCTCGAAGGGCTTGCCATCAAGTTGGACGGCGCAGTGTTTTTTTGGCCCTGCGGTGAGCGTGGCGTCGCCCTGTACGAGACGGAAGTTCGGTGAAGCGGCAAGGGCTTCGCGTAGAGCCTTGCAGAACAGGAAGCAGTCCCCGACCTCGTCCTCAGGCGAGAAAATCCCGCCTGCAATCTGCCCGCGCAGACCCGCGAAGGCGGGTTCAACATCAGCACATTCGGAAGGCGAGAGCGCGCGCTGGAGCTGCGGATCGCTGACGGATTTTGCGGCTTTACGGAAGGTAGTGGCGTTCCTGTACAAGACGAGTTTTCCCGGACGACGCCACAGGAAATCGCCCAGACCTTCCTCGCGATAGTTCTGAAGCTCGGCCTGTCCGCTGAGAGCCAGATCAAGCAGGACTGCGGCGTTGCGGCGGTTTGTTTGCCGGTTGCAGGCGAACAGGAACGCAAGCAGCCAGCGCCACTGATGCGGATCGGCTTTCAGTCGCAGCGAGATCGGAGAATTCGGGCGGAACAGCCAGCCCAAGGCGTCCTGCGCGATACCGGCGTCGGCCAGCGGGCTGACATAGCGGTAGCTGAGCTGGCCGCCATTTGCGAAGCTGGCGTCCTGCCCGACGTCCTTGCGGCGTTCGATCAGGGTGACGTCATGTCCGTCCCGAACGAGGGCGTAGGCGGCTGTCAGGCCGATAACGCCTCCGCCGATGATGGTGATGGTCCGTTTGCCGGCCATAAAAATCCTGAGCGTCCAGAGGCTGGGCGCGGGGGAGACGCTGCGATCCCCTGCGCCGTTATCATGTCCTAAGCCTACAGCCTCCAACTCAGTCGGGCTAATGCAAAGAGGCCATCTTTCCATAACCTGTGGTTAAGGTTTTGTTTTGACATAAAAACAAGAATTCAGGGATTGGAAGGTTTTGTTGCAGAACGGACTTTCTGCGGGTGCAGGTCCTGCGCATCAAAGCTGAAATCAGAGCCGATGACCTGCATTTTCATGCCACTCACCTGACCCGAGATGTCGCGTTCGAACTGCACATAGGAATCATCGTCCGCATCCTGCTCACGGTCTTCCCAGCGGACAATGAACAGATCATGCGGCAGGGCGGAGAGCGTTCCGATCAGGCCGTCAGCATGGCTGAAGGACATCCGCAGATCTTTTCCACGACGGCTGATTGTGATCGGGCCACGCCAGTCATCGCGATAGGTCCCGACATAGTCCTGCTGCGCATCGTGTGAGAGCGTGATGAAAGGTCGCGCGGGGGAGCCAGGGCCACTCTCGGCGGCCTTTTTCGCGTTTGCAGCCTGCTTGGCGTTTTTCTCGTTCTGGAAATGCGTGACCCAGTCTGAACTTGCGCCGGTTGCGACATAGGAGCTGAGTGTTGTCGCAATTGCGTAAGTCGCCGCGTGATCGTCATGGTTGGTCAGAATGACAATGCCTGATCGGCGTTCGGGCAGGAAGGTTACGTAGCTGACCATTCCGCTGATGGTGCCGGTGTGCCAGACGCGCTTGAGGCCAAAGAAATCCTCCATGAACCAACCGTAGCCATAGGCGCGGAAATGCGTCTTTGTAGCCTCCGCCGTCTCGGCCAGCGGCAGGAGCCCGTGCGGCGCCCAGAGGGTATCGCGGCTGGTCTGGCTGAAAATCTGCTGGCCGTTAGGCGCGCGGCCGCCATTGAGATAAGTCTGGGCCCATCGCGCCACGCCATCGGCGCTGCACCAGATGCCGCCTGCTGGTGCGACACCCGGCAGGCGCAGGGCGCTCCGCTCAGGCAGAACTGTGCTTTCACCTTCGCCGATTGCCACATTCGTCTGGCCTTTGACCGGCGGCGTGCTCTGACAGGCCGGAAGGGCCGCCGCATCGATCAAGTGCTTCTGGACCACATCTTCCCAGCTCTGTCCTGTCAGGCGCTCCACCAGCGCGCCTGCGACGACATACAGAAGATTGTTATAGGCGTACTCGCTGCGGAATGGGGCTGTGAAAGGCATGAACGGCAAGCCTGCCAAAATCTCCGGACGCGTGAACGTGCTGTGTGAAAACAGCATCAGGTCTCCGGCGCCCTGTCCCATGCCGCTGTGATGCGTCAGCAGATCCGAGATGCGGAAATCCCGCGTAATGGCCGGATCGGCCACGCGGAAGTCCGGCATATGATCAATTACCCGGTCGTTCCATTTCAGCTTGCCCTGATCGACCAGTTGGGCCAGCGCCGTCGTGGTGAATTCCTTGGTGTTGGAGCCGATAGCGAACATTGTGCGGGCGTCAACCGGTGCGCTCGCGCTGTCCTGCGTGCGTCGTCCATAGCCGCGGCTGAACACGACTTCGCCATCCTGCACCACGGCAACCGCAACTCCTGGCACGTCGAAGGCCGATCGCGCACGTTCCACCGTCGCGGTGATGTCCTGCTCGGTTAGTCCGCGTGGCAGCGTCGCGGCATGGGTGATGCATGTTGTGGAAAGGAAGAGGGCCGTCGAGACGGCAAGCATGAGTGACTGTCTAAAAGGCTGGATCATGAACGGCTCTGAATACGAATTTCCGGCTCCGGAGCAGGAGGAGACCGTGAAGAAAGAAAGATGATTCAGAGCACGAAATGTTCTGCCTGTCCTGTCTTAAAGATGGAGTGAACCCTTAACCTTGGGTTAAAATACGCCGTTCATTCTTTCAAGGCGAGGAGATCGACGTCCAGTTCACTTCGCAGGAGGGCAAGGATATTCTGTGAAATATGCGACAGGGCATGGTCTGCCCGGAATAGAACCGTGCAACTCACGCTTAAGGGGGGTGAGAGAGGGCGGGGGCGAGACAGACCCGGATGATGCAGGGCTGTCACAGCATCCACGATTGCACATCCGCCACCGAGGCGAACGAGTTCAGCTGCCATGAAATGAGTTCGTACTCGCACATGGGCCTTGATGGGAATTCCAGCCTCTTCCAGCACCATATCCAGCATGCGGGCCGTGGGATCGTTTTCGGTTAACCCGATATAGCGTTCAGGATCGATCCCGGTAACGCTGACTGGTCCTTCTCCCGCTTCTCCTTCGATCATCATCAGCGGAATGTCTGCAATATGGAGTGCTGTCAGTCCATCGTATGTGTAATCGCCGAAAACAATTCCCAGATCGAGGTCATGATTCATGATGCGAGACACGATTTCAGTCCCGTGCATCGCATCGATCGTCAGTTCCATTCCCGGATGATCGGCACGGTATCGCTGCACCACACGAGGCACCAGGCTTAACCCCAGACTTGGTACGCATCCGATACTGATTGAATGTCCATCCCGCGCGTAGCGTAAATTGTCGGTCAGGCGCTTGAGATCGGATAGTTTCTCGAAGATCGCGTTGACATGCGGGAGCATGATACGGGCTTCACGTGTCGGCACCAGTCGGCCGCCCGTTCGTTCAAATAGCGCAAAACCCAACGATTGTTCGGCGTAGCGCAGAACCTTGCTTGCTGCTGGCTGCGAGACGTGAAGTAACTCGGCAGCACGTCGGAGCGAACCCGTCGTCATGATCGCATAAAAAACTTCGATCTGGCGCAGGCGCATTGGGGGTCCTTACTTTGAAAGAGAGGTTTCTGAACTGTTCACAGGAGGGGAGGCAAGAGGGGTAACATCTACGCGCGAATGAAACGTCTTTTATCACCCTTTTGCAAAAGCCGATGCCAAAGACATGGCATGGGTTATGCTGACTTCAGAATGGAAATTCAATCTGAAACAAGAACGAACCACGCTTGTATGGAAAATAGGCTGCTTGCGGAAGTTTCTTAACCCGAAGTTATGCTTTGCAAGCTTTTTGAGAATTTCATTCTGGCTGAGTTTTCGTAATGATTGATAAGACTTCAAAATGAAGATGGTGGTTTCCTGAATGGTTTCTGATTGGCAGTTCGGCTTGAGAATACCATCGCGGCATAGCAAAATTTATATGCAAAACCATTTACACCCTGATGCTTGCCTGTCGAAGAAAGTCGATGCCAGCGTTCTGAAGTTAGGCGGTCCAACCTAATCTGGCACCTGTATGTAGATCACTCTTTTCCCTTTCGTAGCTGGAAGTTTTTCTCAATGCTCCTTCTCTCGCGCCGCCATGCCCTGACAAGAGGAGCATCTCTTGTAGGGCTTTCCAGCCTCTCCGGATGCGCGTCCGGAACTCTTATCAACCCCGACCTGGATGCGGACGTACGTTCCATACCTGTCATCCGGGCACGAACTGACAGAGTTGACCGGATTACAGTCTGTCTACGTCCTTTCCGGGCTGCTGGACCGCGCTTGGAGGTGGAGCAGGTAGGCCGAAAGACAGTCGTGCATAATTATGGGCATGGCGGTAGCGGCTGGTCGCTCTCATGGGGCAGCGCAAAGCTGGCGGTAGAGCGGGCGTTACCMGTCAGTTCCCGGAATATCGGGGTCATTGGATGCGGTGCGATTGGCCTCACGACGGCAATTGTTGCTCAGCAGGCTGGCGCTCAGGTCACGATCTATGCTGAGGCTCTTCCACCGTTCGTCCGTTCTGCACGGGCCTCCGGAAGCTGGACACCGTCTTCTCGTATTGCCCAGAAAGACGCTGTGACGCCGGAGTTTGCCGCGCGATGGGAAAGCATGGCCCGGCATTCCTTCTCCTGTTATCAAGGCCTTCAGGGGCTGCCAGGAAGTCCGGTAGAATGGGATACTTTTTATGGTATGCGTTCCCGGGAACCCTCGGTGCCTCATGCAGATCCCATTGGTTTCGCCAAACTTGATGAGCGTATTCAGGACATCGAACCTCAGGGAAACCTGATCAGGATAGACGACACTCGACTTCCATATTCGGAAGTTCACAAGAAACCGAACCTGATTTTCAACGTCACAAGCTATTCGGATTATCTTTTGCGGCAGTTTTTGGAGCGTGGCGGCAAGATCAAAATCTTGACCCTTCATCATCCTTCAGAACTGACAACTCTCCCAGAACCTGTTTTTATTAATTGTACCGGATATGGCGCCAGAGTCCTATGGCATGATGACAGCATTGTTCCCATACGGGGGCAGATCGCATGGCTAATTCCTCAGCCAGAGGCGCTGTGCAGCATGAGTTTTGAGAACGTATATGTCGTATCACGAAGAGACGGCATCGTTGTCCAGTGGATGGGTCATGATATGGGGTTTGGATATAACAACACAGACGAAATGCCTGATCTAGTAGAAGCTAACCGTAGTGTTTCGATAATAAACAAACTATACAGGCGGATAGGGTATAATATTTAGAACGATTTTTAATCGGAAATAATTATCCAGATACATCGCTTGGGGCCTCAATTGTTTGAGGCGCTTAGAGGTGTGAACAGCATGGCCTTGGCTTTCCTCGACCACAAGTGCAGGCCACACCATTATATCGGAGTTGCCTTCCAGGCACTCTGCAAATAAGGCGGTCATTTAGGGCGCCTATCTCATCATTGTCTTTGATGGTTCGGTTGTCCTGAGGGGTTTAGCCAAATTTAGTAACCTCTCAGATTTTCAGATGTCAGTCTGGCTTATGCCCAGAGTTCTTACGGCCCGACATTTTGTGATTTCCTTCTACTCGCCGCAGGAACTGGAGATGCTTTTGGGCAGCAGAAGCGGCTGTTCGAGGACGGGCTTGGCACTTTCGCGATTGCCTCGTTTGCGATTAAAATTTTTTCGCTGTGGATGCTTGGGGTGGCGAGTAATTCAAAGAGCAGGCGTTGCTGTTTACCCTACGACCGCTGAAACGCATGAACTTGATGACCACATGATCGGTTTTCCGATGCATCGTGTATCTCTGCCGACGGATGCGCTTACGCCTGTAAGGTGGCAAGTAGGAGATTGATATTTCGTGAGAAAGTCCACTTTCTGAAGTGACAGAGTATCCTTATCCGTGGACTACTGAGCGTCACGAAAATCAGTGCGACCTGAAAGACAGAACGTCTCTCCTTTGGGTCCATCAGTGGAGAACAGTTCTTGAAAGCCAACCTTTCCCTCGCAGCCGTTTTCGCGGCTGGTTTTTTCTCGATGGCTGCCGGTGGTCCGGCTCTCGCCAAAGATAGTGTAGATAAGGGCTCCATCAGTTCAGGCAATGTCCAGGTTGTTGCCCGCTTTCCTCATGTTCAGCCATCCGGCATTGCATTTCTTCCCGATAACCGGATGGTCGTAAGCTTTCCGCGGAGTGCTCATGAGCACGCAGGGGCGCGGCTTGGGGTGTATGCCAAGGGAAAGATTATTCCGTTTCCTGATGCGGCATCGCAGGAGCAGTTTGTCTCGCCGCTTGGCATGATTGTCGATGCACAAGGCAAGCTCTGGGTTCTGGACGAAGGTATGGTCGAAGGGCAGGGCACCGTTGCCGGTGCTCAGAAGCTCTTTGAAGTCGATCCTGTGACAAATCGGATCGTCAAGGTATACCCGGTTACGGCGCCTGCGCTCTTGCCGGACAGCCACCTGAATGACGTCCGGATTGACCTGACACACGGTACTGCTGGTACGGCCTTTATCACCGACACCTCAACAGGGGTTCATCCAGGTCTTGTTGTCATTGATCTTGCGACCGGAAAGCAGCGGCGTATTCTCGCTGATGCCAAGGTTGTCTCAGCCGAACCTGGCTTCATCGGCATGATTGATGGTGTGGTAGGGCGTTATGATCCGGATCATGCAGTCATTCCGCAGGGCGGAGTAGATGGAATTGATCTAAGCGCTGACCAGAAAACGCTTTACTGGCAGTCTCTGAGCAGCCGCAAGCTATACTCTGCCCCTACCGCACTCCTATCGGATTCAAAGACGGCAGAGGCGCAGATTGAAGCCGCTGTGACATATGAAGGAGAGACCACAATGGGAGACGGGATGGCAACCGGCCCGGATGGCTCTTTGTACATCTCGGATGTAGAGCGGCACGGCATTCTTCGGCGCACGGTCGATGGTCAAGTTATGATGGTTGCGCGTGATGCCCGCCTTATAGAGCCGGACGGCCTCGCATATCATGACGGTTCAGTGTATAGTGTAATTGGACAATGGGCACGACTTCCTGTGTTTCATGATGGTAAAAGTCTTGAAGAGATGCCATTTATTATCGTTAAAATTCCACTGAATAAATAATTATATTCGGGATCAATTATTTTTATTATTTTATTGATCCCGGATTTAATTTTAATTTATATAATTATACTTAATAAATTAATTATATTTTATAATCACAATAACTTCATGCTTGTTATAAATCATTTATATCGTGTTATATTTAATGCGCGCTGTAAAAATTCATAATATCGCAGAAAATAGGTTTGAATTTCTGTAATTACTCTTCTAAGAAGCCTACCGAAATTACAGGTGGATAGATCAGCTCTGTACATTTGCGTTTTCTTCGGGCGCACTTGAGTAATTTTCAGCACGGCCCTCTCTTTTTTCAATCGAATCCCAGAGTCTTATGGACACCAAAACCCTCTTCTCCGGAATGGCCTTGGCCTTCGGAGCGTATGCTGCGTTTGCCGTTAGTGATGCCTTTTCCAAACTGCTGGACGGAAGTCTGAACCCGTTTGAGGTTGCGTTTTTTGGAGGTGTTTTTGGTTTTCTTATTCTTCCTTTCATTCGTAAACCCCAGGAATCCTATCTAGACATTGTGCGGCCTCAGCTTCGTGGAATGTGGCTGCTGAGGGCTTTCTGTGTCTTCGTGGCGACAGCGGCCAGCGTTAAAGCCTTTATGCTTCTTTCGATGCCAGAAGCTCTGTCGATTACGTTTCTGATGCCGCTTTTTGTAACCATTCTATCGGTTCTTCTTCTCAAGGAGAAAGTGACATTCTGGGCATGGCTGGCTGTTGGGCTCGGTTTTGCGGGGGTTCTCATAGTTCTGAGGCCTGGAATGCGTCCGCTCAATCTAGGGCATCTCTGTGCGCTTCTAGCCGCTTGTGCGAATGCAGGAAGTGTCATTGCCTATCGCATAGCTAGTAAGGAAACAGTGAGGCTGTCGCTGTTTGGGTCCAGTCTCATGGGGCCGCTGGTTGGAAACGGCATCCTGATGATTGCCCATGCCACTTGGCCTTCTCATGTCGAGACTTGGATTTACCTGTTTGGGTATGGCTTTCTGACTGCATTGGGGCAGTTGTGCATGATGCTTGCAACCGCTCGGGCACCCGCGAACCGCGTTGCGTTGCCGCAGTATAGTCAGATGGCGTGGGGAGTTGCGCTGAGCTATCTTGTCTTTCGTCAACCTCTCGACCGCTGGACTTTCGTTGGTATCGCCGTCCTGACGGCTTCCGGCATGTTGAACTGGATCCGTCAGCGGATACGTTACGAGAAAATGGCAATGAAAGAGCGCCTTGAACGCCGTAAGGCTCGAAAAATTGCCAAGGACTCTCTGAAAGCAACCAGGAAAACCGCTCTCCCTACTGCGTAATGAGGCAGGGCAGAGTGGAAGATTGAGCTAGTTCCGAAAGGAACCGGGCTTTTCCGCTATTTTCCTGTCGAAAGCTGGGGAAGGCATCCACTAAAAGGATGCTTCCCCTAGGTGAAAAGAGAGCCTAGAAGTTTTAGGTCAGCTTTATGCTCAAATAAGGTGATCAGATTGCCAGTCTCGGCCTCTAGGGGCCTGTTTCCCTCGCGCGAAATTGCGGTAAACCGAAACGTTCATGAAAGAGTAAGCGATATAGCTTACGCTTAACAGTTGCTTTTAGGGATGTCTCCCAGAGACAGAATATTCGGCTTGTTCAGAAACGTTTTTTCGCCGCACATTATCACTAGATAAGTGACCACAGTACCGCGTTCCCCGTTTGCGATGGTGAGCCCAAGGTGCCGGCTAAAGTTGCGCTCACGACTGTCGGCAAGCCAGAAGATGTCTCCAGAGACCGTTAATCCGGAGCAGGCAAGGCGCTCCAGTGGGCTGCTACATTACCCATGAATACCTCGTCGCATGCGACAATGAGGTATAAGTTATGGCGCATCATTTACTGCTAGTTCTTGCTTTGGCGCTCGAACAGATGGCGACTGTCATACAATGAAGAAGCCTGAGATTTGCCCATCTCTTCCGTAGGAAAGCGCGAAAAAAATATTTCCCAAGAATGACGAGACTTGGATGTTTTTCTTCGGGAAAGCATTTTTTCTGTAAATTAAGAGATGAAAATACCAAGGAAATGGACGTTAATTCCCATAGAGTGGTCAGTACCAAGCTCAGAATAGTAGAAGCGTCAGAAGGGAAAAATGCTCCCTTCTGACGCTTCCACTCCACCTAACAAACGTTATGGCGTGCTGTTACCCGTCGTGGTTTTGACCATGACATGGGAAACTGCGGTTTCAAGATGATCTGTTCTGGTCTTGGCGACCTGTTCTGCTGTGACATGATGATCACCGCTGCCAAACGTCGCGGTTACGTAGTTGACCAGTCGAGCGATTTCTTCGTCGCTCAGGCGCTGAACGTCAGAATTGTAACCAAATCCTGGCATGCTGGCATGGCCGCCTGCAGGCGTTTTCCTGTCCACACCGTAGACGATGGCCATAATGAGGTTGTCAACACGCTCGGAACCGACGACTGAATTAGCATACAGTGACGGGGCATACTGATCTGCCGTGCCTGCACCGTCTTGCCCGTGGCAGGCGGCACAATTGCCGGTGTAGATTTCTGCGCCAGACTTTTCGTGCAGATTGTCAATACGGGTGAGTTCGCCAGAGCGAAGGTCCGGATTGTAAGCCGCTTTGCCCAGACTGTCGCGGGCCTGATGATCCTTGTCATCATCATGAGGCTGGATCTGCTTGATGAAGGCCGCAAGCGCGTGCAGATCCTCATCCGTCAGATGGCTGGTACTATGCTCGACGGCTTCAGCCATGGGGCCTGCAGCCTGGCTGCGGTTCTTGGCACGGCCGGTTTTGAGATAGGCTACGAGGTCATCCTCGCTCCAGTCTCCGATCCCTCCTGTCGCACTAGGCGTGATGTTTGGTGCATACCAGCCGGCAAGCGGTGCACCACCCAGATACTGGCTCTGCTTTTCGATCAGCATCATGTTACGCGGTGTGTGACAGGTTCCACAGTGTTCAAGAGCAGTTGCGAGATAGTGGCCGCGACGTAGCTTGTCATACTGGGAGGAATCCCCGGTCTCCTGCTTCTCTCTGCCAGCAAGCAGATTCCAGGCCATCATCGACATGCGGATGTTGCCAGGAAAACTGAGATGCGTCTCGATGGGCTTCTCTGCAACAGGGCGAACGCCATGCATGAACCACGTATAGAGCGCATGCACGTCCTGGTCCGTCATGCCCGCATAGGAGACGTACGGCATGACCGGGTAAAGGTAAGCACCGTCTTTGCGGACACCGTGACGGAGCGCCTTTTCGAAATCAGCTTCCGTATAGGCGCCGATCCCGTGTTCCGCATCAGGTGTGATGTTGGTGGAAATAACGTCACCCTGCGGGGTCGCAATTTTCAGGCCCCCGGCAAACGGCTTGCCGCCTGGGCGGGTGTGACAGGCAATACAGTCTGCTGCAGTCGCCAGATACGCACCACGGGACATAACGTCCTGTCCCACGTCAGTTGCACGGGCAGTAGAATATCCCATTCCACCCAGAACGGCGCCACTGATCAGAAAAGACGCAAAAACTTTCTTGAAATCAGGCATGAAGCAGTTCTTTTTTCAGCGTATCAGCAACACGGAGCGCAAGGGCTGCGACGGTGAGGGTGATGTTCCCGGTTCCAACCGTGGAAAACACGGACGAACTTGCGATGAACAGGTTGTCATGGTCATGCGTTCGGCAATGGCCATCCACCACGGAGTTCTTCGGGTCCGTTCCCATAATGGTGCTCCCGGAGGGGTGATCCTGCGGGAAGTAGCCCGGTGTCCATTCCTCATCGGTCCCATGCATCAGGCCGATAAGCTGCTTGAAGACGCCTCGCGTGTGCTCACAACTGCGAACTGTGTATTCCGGAAGCTTATAATAGACTTCCGGATGCGGGATCCCCAGCGCGTCCTTGTTCGTCTTGCTCAATGTCAGACGGTTGTCCGGATCGGGCAGGGCCTCATTGTGGCTGAAGAGACGGACGGTGTGCGACGCCAGATAGCGGATCTGCTCTTCCAGATCCTTGCCGACATATCCCTTTGAAATTGCAAGCTGTGTTGCGAAATCCACCTGGTTGTCATCCACCATGTGGACGAGATATGCGCCATGCTCACCGCGCCAGTCGCCATCGCGGAAATTGTCGATGACATTGGTTTCCAGAGGTCCGCGCCCAGGCCAAAGAGATTTGTCGCCGCTGATGAACGTCACCTGAACGCCGGTATGATCCATCATGTTGCGGCCAACCTGATCGGAGCTGTTGGCAACCCCGGTCGGGCTTTTCTCATCGGCGGAGACCAGAAGCAGCTTGGCTGTTTCGATGCAGTGTGCCGCAATGACGAAGTACTTGCCGGTCACGCGGTGCGATCCCTTGTCCGGATCGTAATAGTGAACAGCCGTGACCTTCTTGTTCGCTTCGTCGCGCTCAATCTTGTACACGACGGCATTGGTTACGAACTTCGCGCCGGCGGCTTCCGCGTGGTAGACGGAATAGCTGCCATTATACATGGCACCGATTGGGCAGATCGGCATGCAGTTGTTATGGCCTTCACAGGTCGGGCGCCCATCATACGGGCGCGTATTGCGAGCCTGAGGTTCATGGACAACGCGCCACGGTGTCTGTTCTGAAATGAGCTGGCGGAACTGCTGCGCCGCATACGAGAGCGGTAGTGCATCCATCGGGTAGGGTTGCGCACGCGGAGAGCCTAGATCTTCGACTTTCGGATCAGGGCCACACACGCCCATCATGACCTCAGCCTGATAGTAGAATGGCTCTAGATCCTCGTACTTGACGGCCCAGTCACGACCTTGATCGTAGCGGGTCTTGAGCTCGAAGTCAGACGGCAGGTAACGCCATGCACAACCGGCCCAATGCCACGTCGTGCCGCCCATCATTCGCAGATAAACCTGCTGATAGGCTTCGGCGTTTGGCCCGGTCGTGTGCAGGTATTTGTTGGGCGTTATCTGGTTGGGCGGGTGAGGGGCCCACGGGGTGGATGGAAAAGGCCCCTGATAGGACGGCTTGTTTTCCAGATTGCGGAAATTCTCGACGAAATGCTGACGATCCACACGGGGGCCAGCTTCGAGTACGACAACAGAAATTCCGGCGCGCACCAACTCATTGGCAATAGAGCTGCCCGCGACACCGGAGCCGACGATGACGACATCGGCGGAGAGGTTCTGGTCAGAAGACATGAATGAGGCTTTTCCGGCTTTAGGTGGGTTCTACGACGAAGGGGGATGCGGAAAGCGCAGGCTGTCCCGTCGGACGCTCCACCTCTGGGGGCTGGGTGGTCCAGTAAAACGGACCGCCCGCCGCATAGGTTTTGGGATAAATGGCATCTTTGGTGACATCAAACATCAGGGCCGTGCGATAGACAACGACCTTTCCGTCAGCAACGCCACGATACCAGCCGATCATGATGTCATGAATGACATCCTTGAAAGCCAGATCAGCCTGTTCTGCGGCCTTTGCGAGTTCCGCAGAAGTGCCCGGGTTATTGGCCTTCATGATGTTGTATAGCTTGGAAAGCTGGGCTTTGCGTTCTGGAACGGAGTGGATAATTCCATTGTAGAGTGCCGCACCAACCTGTGGATCAAGATGCTGACGATCCGTCATGCGGCAGGATATATCCATGAATTGTGCAATATTCGGATCAGTCGTAACGCCTGCTGCCTCAGAACTCCCCCCACCAATTCCGTAAGCGAGCATGGCCCCAAATCCAGAAAGCAGAACGTCCCGACGCATCAGTCTCAAGGACTGGCTCGTTCTGATCGCATTAGGCGAGGCATTGAGATGGCCAGGAAACGAGCCATTTCCATTTCGTGTCACAAAAACCTACTCCACAAAAACCATTATCCAATCGTGTGGAAGGGCCGGGAAATATCTTGCGCTGAAACTACGCAAAACAGATTGATGCAGGGTCAGGGCATGCCAACAGAATCTATCGCATCACAGACAGCAGAAACGCTTTCATTCAGAAAGGATGAAGATTCCATCAGAATTGATGCGAGTAGAGAAGGTATGCCCTGATAGTCTGACGCCAATATATATTCCTGTGCCCTTCCGGAAACGAACATCCACCTACCGGAAACTGAAATTTATAAAAACCCTAAAGATCTTATCGTCAAATATCGTATATGATTAGGTCCTTATATTTATATACAGATATAAGTCTCACTTATTAATTTGATTTTGGGGCCTGCTGTTTTTCGTCACGAACATTCTGAGAGGGAGGGCTGTTTCGTAGCTTAGTTTGCGAAACCAAGTGCTGGATGCCGATTTGGGCGTGTTTGAAGGAGAAACGTTCTACTGTGGAGCCATGCTGCGAGAGACACGCTCCGCATCGAAATTAGCCATTCATGCCGTGAACCGGTCGGCATTCCAGAACCAGTACCCGCGCAGGATAAAGTCTAGAGAGTGTTCGTTCCATATCTTGCAAAACAGCAGCGCTGACAGTGATTCCTTTTTCAAATCAAGCGGGGCTCACCGTAGAAAGATGGACCATTTCAGACTCGAACCACTGACCGAGTTGCATGCCAAGGCCATGAGCATGGTCGGCCAGGGCGTTTAGTCCGTTCGGGGAAATATTGAGGGGTGACATTCCAACTTCCGAGACTGCGTAAGTTATCAGGCTGTCGAACCAGCCCTCATGCAACACAAAATTCTCGATGCCCAGATTCTCTGCTGTGTTAATTCGTCGCAGAAGATGTGCCTTCTCGCGAGTTCAGAAGGGCAGGACACGCTGTCGGGCATGATGCTGGAATGCACGGGCATATAAGCGGCATGAAAATAAGCTTCTTTAACTCTCAACAAGAACTGTCTGCGTCGCTGCATGGCCCGGATTGTGCCATTGAGAGTAGCTTTTACAAGCTGTGTCCCTGAGGGGCCGTTTGTCGCTGTTTGCTCGCCAGAATGGACGATTTCAGCACTAAAACTTCTGTCCACTCGTAGTCTGGATTCATGCCTTATAAGGCATTCCTGAGCGGTTTTCTCGCATTGTGCTCTGTGATGGGACGCTATAAAGCGAACCATGTTATTAGAAAGTCTAATCAATGGCGCATGAGAATTTCAATGATCTTGCAGCCTTTGCGGCTGTTGCACAGGAACGGAGCTTTACACGAGCGGCAGCAAAAATGGGGGTTTCTCAATCAGCTCTCAGTCAGACCATTCGTGCTCTTGAAGAGCGGCTTGGCTTGCGCTTGCTGACACGAACAACCCGGAGTGTCGCTCCGACCGAGGCTGGTGAGCGTCTTTTCCAGACACTGGCGCCGAGATTGAGCGAAATAGAAGCCCAGCTAACAGCTCTGACTGCCTTGCGTGATAAGCCGGCCGGTACAGTGCGGATCACAGCCGGGGAGCATCCAGCACTTTCTATTCTTCAGCCGGCCTTGAAACGTTTTCTCTCTGATCATCCAGATATCAATGTTGAATTGATTGTAGACTATGGCCTGACCGATATCGTGGCGCAAGGATATGATGCTGGTGTCCGGATGGGAGAGCAGGTCGCCAAAGACATGATTGCGGTTCGGATCGGGCCTGATATGCGCATGGCGGTTGTTGCATCGCCGGGATATTTCAAGCGGCATCCTTTGCCGCAAACGCCTCAGGATCTGATGGACCATAATTGCATTAATGTTCGCTTGCCGACTTATGGGGGCATTTTTCCCTGGGATCTGGAAAAAGATGGGCAGGAAATACATGTTCGCGTTGAAGGGCAGCTTGTTTTCAACAATCTAGCTCTGCGAATCAAGTCTGCGCTTGATGGGTTAGGGGTTGCCTATCTCCCTGAAGATGCAGTGCTGGCGTATATCAAGTTTGGTCGATTGGTAAGGGTTCTAGAGGACTGGTGTCCAACCTTCCCAGGCTACCACTTGTACTATCCAAGTCGAAAGAATTCGTCCGTATTGCCTCTCGTCGTCGATAAATTACGCTACAAAGTATAGGTAATTTACAGAAGAAACTTCACGTAGTTGGTGGGAGTATTCTGAGGTTGGACTTTATATATGCTTTTGATTTTTGAAAAATATCGAGACCCAGCCTAATTTTGTAGGCTGGGTAAAATATTTCTTGGGTAATTTATGAGCATTTCATTCTGAAAGATTTCGCCACAGATCAATATGCCCTTCACGTGCATATTGATCGATCAACTGGAGTTCCTCGTCACTAAATGACGGGTTCTGAAGAGCATCAAGTGAATCGTCGAGCTGTTGGATGTTTCGTGCGCCAATGAGCGCGGACGTGACGCGGGGATCTCGCAGGATCCAGGCGATAGCCATCTGCGCGAGGGATTGACCGCGCCGTCGTGCAATATCATTCAGGGCGCGCACGTGTGCGATGTTCTCATCCGAAAGCATTGTCCGTTTAAAAGAATTTTCTGCTGCCGCCCGCGAATTTTCTGGCGTCCCGTTGAGATACTTGTTCGTCAGAAGACCTTGGGCGAGTGGAGAGAAAGCGATACAGCCGACGCCGAGGGTTTCAAGCGTATCGAGCAGTTCTATCTCGACCCAGCGATTGAGCATTGAATAAGAAGGTTGATGGATGAGCAGTGGTACACCTTCAGACTTCAGAATGGCAGCAGACTGCTTTGTCCGTTCAGGACCATAGGACGAAATACCGACATAGAGTGCTTTTCCTTGTCGGTGCATCTGCACCAAGGCACCCATCGTCTCCTCGAGCGGCACATCTGGTGTTGGCCGATGGGAGTAGAAAATATCGACGTACTCAAGCCCCATCCTTTGAAGGCTTTGGTCAAGAGAGGCGAGTAGATATTTGCGTGAGCCGCCGTTGCCATAGGGGCCGGGCCACATGTCCCATCCAGCTTTCGAAGAAATAATCATTTCATCGCGGTGAGCTGCAAAATCCTTTTTCAGAATCGTGCCAAAATTTTCTTCTGCGGACCCGTAAGGAGGGCCGTAGTTGTTGGCTAGATCGAAATGTGTGACGCCGCAATCAAACGCGCGCCTGATGACGGCCCGACCTGTTTCAAACACATCAACGCCGCCGAAATTATGCCACAGACCAAGGGAGATAGGTGGCAGATCAAGGCCGGAGTGACCACAACGGCGGAAGGTCGCTGTTTCATAACGGGATGGATCGGGGGTCCAGGTCATGGAAAAGTCCTTGTTGTGCGTGCTTCGTAAAGCAACATGTAGGTTTCAGCTGAGCCGGGAGGGCGGGCACGGTTTAGGGACGGAAAGACATGCCGAGTGAACAGCTCACCTTCACTCTGATGGGGATATCCAGACTGAATGAAAGCTTTCATTTCGTAGTCCTGATAGACACGTAATTTGGTCGGGATCTGATCGGGAGTGACAACATTTTGCGCCCATTCAAGCGGATCGGGCTCCATCAGAAAAACGTCTGTCGCAGCGTCGGAGCCATTCTGCTGACAAATGCACTCATGCCTAATCCAAGACTATATCCAGAAGGCAGGAGGAGGTGGTCAAACCCTTATCTCTCAGCACTAAGCACGATATTGCACGTGTGGTCCCCGGATGACTGAAGGGTGACATCTGGAAAGCCAAGAAATTCGTAGTCATTCTCACAGAGGACTGAAAGCCAGCGCACTTCGCAGGAAGGTGTCAGATCTGTAGCAGCCAGCATCGAACGAGGTCCTATATAGCTAACTATGTAAGTTGTATAAATTTAACACTTTTACATATTGGTGTATACCAAATTTTACGATCCTAATGACGGAAAATGTTGGCTAACGCGCTTCATTTTTGTTGGTACCGTTTTGATGGCCCAGAATATATTCGTAATCTGCCTCTTATGTCCGAAATGCGTACTGTTGCACTTGTCGCTCCAAAGGCAGCTTCTGTCGCAAGGCAGGAGAAAGCTTGCGGGCAAGACGCCTCCAAGACCCATCATATGCCAATGTTTATTCTATGCTCGCGACGTTGAAGCGGAGACAGCCACCGTAGCGTCATCACACCATATGCATCCTGACGTTCTATTACCTTTGCTTAAGATGACCGCTGTATTCTCTGCGAAAAATGATTCCGTGCAGCGATCGCTGATGCTTATAAATTTTCATTTTTAATTCAGAATGAAAATATTGGTTCATGCTGCCTGTTTTGCTTTTCAAACTGGCGTTTGCATCCACGGGACCTGCGCCATCTCGGGGCGATCCTGAGGTGCCTTGCGACAAAGGTTTACGAACCTTCTTGTGGAACGCGATCCTGACATAATCGACATTCCCGATTTCGTAGTTGATATGGGACCTGGATCAGGGGAAGCAGGTGGAGAAATTCTATTTTCCGGGCCCCGTACAAAATTACAAAAGACTCAAACGCCCACTGGGGAATACTTTTGAGCAGAACGTAGTCTACATCCTGTCGCACGCCTCACGGTGATCCTATCCAGGTCCCTAATGCTCATCTCAATAACCTTCAGGGCATTGACGTCGATATTCCCCGTAAGGTTCTCACTGCCCTGACGGGGTTGTCGGCTCCGGCAGAAGCTCTCTTATCAAGAAAACTCTAGAGGTCATGCCTTCCGCGACGGCTATCAACCAGAGCCTCTTACGTGGGAGCACGACATCTATGGTCGCGACTTACAGGGGGGGGGGCACGGAGCACATCCGAGATCTGTTTGCGCGATCTAATGGTTTATCCGGTAGCTGGTTTACCAATGCGTCAAAGGGAGCTTGTCTCGTCTGCAGGGGGCGGTGTCATTGTGACGGAACTCGCTTTTCTTGAAAGTACGGCGATGACCTGTGAAGTTTGTAATGGTACTGTATTTAATGAAATAGCACTTGGCTATTACTTCGATAATCGCAATATTTCCGAGCTTATGGCGATGCCGGTAGATCAGGTTGCATCGTTTTTCACGGACCCGGATGCCGGAAAGATGCTTGAGTGTCTACGGCACGTTGGTCTGAGATATCTCACAATCGGACGCTCCACTTCAATCCTTTCAGGGGGCGAAAGACAGCGCGTGAAGCTCGCGTCCGTGCTTGATGAGGATGTCGATATACTTATCCTTGCTGAACCGACAACGGGTTTGCACGGCATCCCGGTTATTGACTGTGATCAACGGACTTGTAGAACGCGGGATAACAGTTTTGGTGGTCGAGCATAATCTGGATGCAATGCTCGCGGCAGACTGGATCATCGACCTTGGAGCGAATGCTGGATCGAGGGAAGGTCATGTATGCTGGTCAGGCATCCACGATTGTTAATGTTACAGATACTCTTACGGGAGAGGAACTTCGACGTTACGTCAAAGTGGATGTCACCAAACGCCGCGCAGTCTGATTTTATGCGTGAAACGCGAGGACTCTCGTTGTTGTTCGTGATGGGAATGGCAGGCGCAACAGGGGGGGCATCAGTAGGAGCAGTTCAAAATATCAGCAGGGTTTAAGGCTCAAAATGATCAAAGGCGGTCGTTAACCATGCTGAAGGGAAGGGTAAGGTATAAAACCCTCAAGCCCCATCATGACCTCAAAAAAGTGCCGTTTCGGACTATATTTCAAGAATGAGTTAAATCAAGAATCATCAAATGCGAGTCCGAATCCATAATATGATCCTGCTTGTAAGAGAAAAATCTTCTGTTTGATCCATCTATATTTCTCAGGTTCGAATTGAAAGCATCTCTAGGGATGAGAATGAGGAAACAGAAAAACATGTGATTATTTCCCAAGTTTTTTGATCTGCTTATTTCTTCAGATCGGTTCCATCATCCATTCGTAAATAAAACATTAAAGTTCCCTGAGATATTCCCACGAAAAAAGCTTGAGCTCATGTTTCTCCGGTGTTTACATTTTTCTCTCACCGCTGCTGTCCCTCATAAAAATGACCGGCAATTGCAGTGAGACAGTTCACTTGGCCAGAGCGTGAACACTTTCACATTACGCTTGATGGCTGATGATTGAGGATGCACACGCAATGGCGACTTATAGAGTTACTTCTGGGCAAGTGGTCTCAAATGCTCTCGTTTATGGGGATGTAGAAATTGTCTCATCCGGCGGAGCCACACAGGATCAAAGCAACAGTGGGCAACGTTACGTTGGCTTCGGTGGCATTGTCCGCAACGGTGTCGTTGGCAGCGCAGGACAGGATTATATCTCTAGTGGTGGCTCTTCCTATCAAGGGGTGATTCAAAGCGGGGGTATCAGGCACGTCTACGTTGGCGGCACAGCCGATAACCCGTTTATCGCCGGTGGTGGAACTGTTGACGCTCAGAGTGGTTCGACAGTACTGGCAGCCTATGCTTTCAGCAGTGGTGTGCTGAGCGCAACTTCTGGTGCTGTCATTAGCGGGGCGGAGATCACCACTGGTGCGTCCATTATTGCGGATTCCGCAACTGTTCTGAAGGGCACTATTACAAACGCAGCCACTATTTCAGGCGGCGTACTTTCCGGATCTGGCACAACGGAAATCACGTCTTCCGGTGCAGTTCTTGCTAACCAGACAATCGGCAGTGGTGCATCTGCAACTCTTCTCGCCAATGCAGGAGCAGGAAGAAATCTGGTCATCAGCGGTGGAACGCTGGATTTATACACAAACAATACGTCAAACACGACTATCGTTGGTACTGGTGGTAACTTTATTCTGGAGTCTGGTGTAACATTTACTGCCACTAGCGGAAATTACGCCACCAGCGGAAACACAATTACCGTTAATTCGGGCGCTGTTCTGTCCGCTTCGCGTATTCCTTCCGGTGGTACGATAAACGTTCAGGGCGGTGTTGTATCGAGCACGGTCGTCGATGGTGGAACAATGAATGTTTACACAGCGACCGGTGGAACAAATAATACAACATTTACGTCAAATGGTGGCGTTGTTAATCTGGAATCCGGTTTTAAAGATAATAGAACCTGGACTGTTTCCAATAACGTTACCTTCAATGTTTTGAATGGCGCAGCGATCTCTACACCTACAATTAAGAGTGGAGGTACTGTATCTGTTGTTTCCGGGGGTACAATTTCAGGGCAGGCTGTTGTCTCTTCTGGTGGTACACTGGTCGTCAACGGCACTGTTGGCAGCAATAGCATCCTGCTTTCTGGTGATGGTGCGAACCTGGTTATCAGTGGCACGACCATGCCGACGAATACCATTTCGGGCTGGTCGCCCACAGACACGATTGAGCTGGCGTCCATCCCGCAGGCCAGCGTCACCAGTGTCAGCACAACGGCGAGTGGCATCACGTTCTACACCACCGGTGGCACGTATTCGCTGAACGTGCCGAACGCCAGCACGTATGGCTATACCCTGTCGTCTGACAGCAATGGCGGTCTGGTC
>NZ_JACRVW010000080.1:0-529 GCF_018812085.1 Gluconobacter sp. P5H9_a | reverse complement strand
TCATTACACAATTGAACTGCCACTGCGCGATTGCGATGTCACAGCAATACAAGCTTATCACTCTAAACATCAGTGGGATAAGGATTTCGTTATCGTCCATTTCAGTATTAAGGCAGTCTAGCATTTTTTCGTCTCCATMCCCTTACTTGGGTCAAACTGATTGTAGACGACATCTATGCAAGCGACTTCGGATGTATTTTTCCTCGTGGCTCCATCGCCTTGAGCAATCTTGCGGTCATGACGGGGTTTGCCAGTCGGGCTGATTTAGCCAGGAGCGGGTCTAGGTGGTGTTTCCGCTGCCCATGCTTCGACAAAGGCCAGCATTTCAGCGCGGGAACGCTGGAATGATGGTGTTTTTATATCTGCATTCCGAAGGGTCGGGCAGGGTTGGCACTTAGATGACCTTTTCAACGGAAAGGCTATCGGTTCAGCAATCGCCCGCATGGTGAACCTGTAAGCGTTCGCCGCTCTAAACCACATTCGCCCGCGTCTTGGGTAGCGATGAGCGCGTTCGAGGATACCTAGGGTC
>NZ_JACRVW010000079.1:0-529 GCF_018812085.1 Gluconobacter sp. P5H9_a | reverse complement strand
GGCCGGAGCAGCGAACTCCGACCTTTCCGCTTAACCCGCCAGTAGCCGTGGACGGGTCAGCTTTCCGAGGTGAACGATAACCCGTTTCCGGGGTTCCCCTCAAGAGAAGATGGCCAGTCCGAGTGMGGATAGACAGTGGCCATTACTTCCAAGACCTCCCGTCCCATGACAAAATGGCAGATTATCCGCCGGTTTCAGGMCATGCTTCGTCGTTTCCGGTCGGAAGGTAAGCTGACTCTTGGGGAAGCACATGCGCTGGCGGTTCTGCCGGAGTTCATGGGGGACGATGGGGCTATGTTCCCTAGTCACGAAGCAATGGCAGAGAAGGCAGGCGCCAGCCGCCGGACGGTTATCAATGCTCTGAATCGGGCCTATGCGCTCGGCATCGTGAAGCACACGCCCCGCTATCAGTATGATCGCCAGCTTGGGAAGCGGGTGCGGACATCGAACGCATATGAGATCGTTCTGTCGGCACTCCAGCAGGTGGCGCAGGCGGCCCGGAACTTCATGCGGACAGTGCGTGCTCACC
>NZ_JACRVW010000078.1:0-531 GCF_018812085.1 Gluconobacter sp. P5H9_a | reverse complement strand
GTCGTTCAGGTGGCAGAAACTATGCCGTAACAGATCAGTCTGTTGCCTTGGTTTCCGGCCTGATGTGTGACAGTAGGGTACATAGTCTTAAAGATTTTGGGGGCTACTGTCACCCAATTGAAGCACCGGCAGTGGGCCAAACTTTGAACCATGCACAGGCACTTCTAGAGCCTTCCACTTCTAGAGCCTTCCAACGAGGACGATGCAGACCTTACACCGACCGAGCGGGCAATTCATGGTGCGGTTCGAGCTTTGCTTTCACGGGCAGCACGACCGTAACTGTCTGGCTTCCACTTCAGACGGCGGACGGTTCAGACGGCGGACGGTCTCCAGAAAACCCTTACGGTCCCGGTACCCGACTGCCGCACGGTGGTTGCGGCCTCCCCCTATGAGCTGCCGGGCCCTCATGGGGCCTCTTTCATCTTCCCGTTCTGCATCGACATTTCGGAATCCCTCATTGCCCAGTTACGAACCTGTCCGCTTGAACAGCTGGCCTTCGCCCTGGCAGCAGCCGAAGGACCCCCGTATGTC
>NZ_JACRVW010000077.1:0-535 GCF_018812085.1 Gluconobacter sp. P5H9_a | reverse complement strand
TTTCTACGTCTGATTGAGATATATATCTTCCTGCCCATTTTTCTATAATATGCTTTAGAGCTCTACTGTGTTTTGGTTTTGTTTTTATTGTTGTCTGAGCATCTAACCATTCATACGCCATCCTAATACAGTCTTCATGCTCGTGAAGAATGTCTGATGGATGTTGGTACTTGAAGCCAATTTTGGCATCGTTAATTTCTTTGTCAGTAAGCACTGTATAATTTCCTCTKATCAAAATACTTAACCAAATATGGTAATGTTAGATGTCACGAAAATGGGGCGGCTTTTACACCGCTCCAGAGCAACATCAGAAGTATGTTAGTGGCTAAAATACTCCTTGTCCTCTGAGCAAGCAGATGAGCATAGCACAGAGCAGAACAGACCCGGAGCGAGCGCAGCGCGGGAGCGGCGTAGCCCGCCCGTCAGGGCGTCTGGGTGGGATTAAGCCGTAAAATCGAAGATGACTTTTCCTGCGCCTGCGTGAGCTATTCCCTGCAATTCTAGGGGCGATTTTGTATCTGCATCAGTGATAGTT
>NZ_JACRVW010000076.1:0-541 GCF_018812085.1 Gluconobacter sp. P5H9_a | reverse complement strand
CCTTAATACTGAAATTGACGATAACGAAATCCTTATCCCACTGATGTTTATAGTGATAAGCTTGTATTGCTGTGACATCGCAATCGCGCAGTGGCAGTTCAATTTTGTAATGACTATTATAAAATCGTTATGAAAATTAGAGTGGAACCGATCAAATCAAGTCTGTTCCACTATATACTCCATCGACGGATATTATCGACATGAACACATACAAATKTAAGATTGATTACAAAGAAGACCGTAGCAGAGACGATAGGTTGAAACACGGACGTCATCTTGATGAATTAGTCCGTGGTCTCGCTTTGTCTGTTGGCGATCTGGAAATCAGTAATCATGAAGACTACACGTCAGAAGGCAATCTGATTGGTGCGAAGACAAAGGCAACGAGGGCTGATGTTTTGGATGCGATTAAGCATGAGATCAGGGCTAATAACTTAGACGTGATTGTAATAGACGAAAACTAACTGACACCCCTATGACACCGTGCCGACGCCTCATGTCGGCATTGCGTGTCGATGACATGTCAGGCACCTATGTCGAC
>NZ_JACRVW010000075.1:0-546 GCF_018812085.1 Gluconobacter sp. P5H9_a | reverse complement strand
TGTATAAGAGACAGGTATTTTAGCCACTAAAATACTTCTGATGTTGCTCTGGAGCGGTGTAAAAGCCGCCCCATTTTCGTGACATCTAACATTACCATATTTGGTTAAGTATTTTGATAAGAGGAAATTATACAGTGCTTACTGACAAAGAAATTAACGATGCCAAAATTGGCTTCAAGTACCAACATCCATCAGACATTCTTCACGAGCATGAAGACTGTATTAGGATGGCGTATGAATGGTTAGATGCTCAGACAACAATAAAAACAAAACCAAAACACAGTAGAGCTCTAAAGCATATTATAGAAAAATGGGCAGGAAGATATATATCTCAATCAGACGTAGAAATAGCTGCTTATTTACATCCAAAAATAACAGGGAAATACCCAAATTTTAATTTAAGCGCCAAGTTTACACGCCCACTAGACTCAAGATTAAATGGTATAGGCCAAGCTTTTACTCAAGATTATAGAGACCGATTTGATCCTAAGGTATATTCTAAATCCGAGTAATATTTATACCTGAGCAGCCTGCGGCGCTAGCGCG
>NZ_JACRVW010000074.1:0-553 GCF_018812085.1 Gluconobacter sp. P5H9_a | reverse complement strand
CCACCGGCCCCTCGCTCGGTATGTGACAGGTCACGAAAATGGGGCAGCTTCCACACTACCCCAGAGGAACTGCCTCATATTTTAGTAGGCATMACTCAGCACCAGTAAACGCMCCTCGATACGAGTTAGCGKTCTATCGGTCTTGAGAACTGTGCCAGCTGCGCAGGATTTCGACCGTTGAMTCTGCGATGCGATCGCCGATTACATACGGCCAGCAGGACACCAGTTCTCGCGTGCCAGGGACAAGGCCCGGTCGGCCTCGTGCCGGTAGATATTCGAGACGGTCACAGGCTGCGACTATCTGAATAGCAACACGGCTTGCTGCTGCGGGGTTTTCTTCCCCTATGTGATTTCTAATACTTTGGAGGTCATCGACCGCTGGAGCGGTAATATCAACGATGAAATTTTGCACGATTACCCGCGCTGTGGTGCAGGTTTTTCGTGTTCCGTACCCCAAGAGAGGAGCCAGTTACGCACCTCAGAATAGGGACGCTTGCGCCCTTCATCTGCGGCGCGGATTCCGTCTCGAACCGGCGCGGATTCCGTCTCGAAC
>NZ_JACRVW010000073.1:0-564 GCF_018812085.1 Gluconobacter sp. P5H9_a | reverse complement strand
AAATGAAAAGGTATAATCTAATGAATATTTCTAAACTCCGACACGAGATCGGAGTTGCCAAGACGTTTATTCGTAACGACCGGCAGACCATCATTGAACTAGAGGCTGTACTCGCTGATCTTGGCGATGTTCGAGCCGAGGCAGCTAACTGGAGGCTGGAACAGAGCCGGAAAGGGCTTCCGATTCCGGTTCTGCCTTTAAAACTCACCGGTTCTGCCTTTAAAGCTGAATCTGTACAGGATACGATTAATGCGGCGACGGACGCCATCGTACCTCAGCAAGAGACGCATCGTACCTCAGCAAGAGACGCTCCCACGTTTTTAGTTCGAACTATCAGCGCCTCGTGGGATCGGGTATGTGATGAAGCGCGGGCCGTCTGCGATGACCTAGAGGTCGCTCGGGTTGCCTATCTGGCAGCGTCGAAGAAACTCTACGCTTTGCATCAAGAAACTCTACGCTTTGCATCAGTCAGCTAAGCCCGGAGAGCGCACTACGCCCCAGACTTCGCTAACACGTTGCGGAGACCATACGACATTGTTGCGGAGACCATACGACATTGCAACG
>NZ_JACRVW010000072.1:0-565 GCF_018812085.1 Gluconobacter sp. P5H9_a | reverse complement strand
GGGGGGCTGAAAGACTCTTTCAGGTCTTAAAAAAGAACTAGAAGGACGTTCCTGTGCAGGTCTTGCACTTAGGTGAGCACGCACTGTCCGCATGAAGTTCCGGGCCGCCTGCGCCACCTGCTGGAGTGCCGACAGAACGATCTCATATGCGTTCGATGTCCGCACCCGCTTCCCAAGCTGGCGATCATACTGATAGCGGGGCGTGTGCTTCACGCTGCCGAGCGCATAGGCCCGATTCAGAGCATTGATAACCGTCCGGCGGCTGGCGCCTGACTTCTCTGCCATTGCTTCGTGACTAGGGAACATAGCCCCATCGTCCCCCATGAACTCCGGCAGAACCGCCAGCGCATGTGCTTCCCCAMGAGTCAGCTTACCTTCCGACCGGAAACGACGAAGCATGGCCTGAAACCGGCGGATAATCTGCCATTTTGTCATGGGACGGGAGGTCTTGGAAGTAATGGCCACTGTCTATCCTCACTCGGACTGGCCCTCTTCTCTTGAGGGGAACCCCGGAAACGGGTTATCGTTCACCTCGGAAAGCTGACCCGTCCACTGCTACTGGCGG
>NZ_JACRVW010000071.1:0-574 GCF_018812085.1 Gluconobacter sp. P5H9_a | reverse complement strand
AATCATGCCGCTCCTGTCGCTCAATCAAGGTCAGCCATTGATACTACCGGAAAACGGTAGTTTTAGCCGCTAAAAATTCTTTGCTTCATGAGCAGACAGAATAATCAGAAAAAAACATTGGTGCAGACCCAGAGCGAATGCAGCGCGCTAGCGCCGCAGGCTGCTCAGGTATAAATATTACTCGGATTTAGAAGATACCGTAGGATCAAATCGGTCTCTATAATCTTGAGTAAAAGCTTGGCCTATACAATTTAATCGTGAGTCTAGTGGGCGGGTAAACTTGGCGCTGAAATTAAAATTTGGGTATTGCCCTGTTATTTTTGGATGTAAAKAAGCAGCTATTTCTACGTCTGATTGAGATATATATCTTCCTGCCCATTTTTCTATATTATGCTTTCGTGCTCTCCTGTGTTTTGGTTTTGTTTTTATTGTTGTCTGAGCATCTAACCATTCATACGCCATCCTAATACAGTCTTCATGCTCGTGAAGAATGTCTGATGGATGTTGGTACTTGAAGCCAATTTTGGCATCGTTCCTTTCTTTGTCATTACGCACTGTATAATTTCCTCTTATC
>NZ_JACRVW010000008.1:0-104223 GCF_018812085.1 Gluconobacter sp. P5H9_a | reverse complement strand
ACCGTTGAGCGCGGCTCTTTAGGACCTGTCTTCTGATCCTCAACCGTTTGACGCTTTCGCCATTTTGCAACTGTTTTCGGGTTGATCCCGAACTCCTCGCTCAGCGTCGCGAGCGAAGCCTGCGATCGCTGTAGTGCTGCTCGCACGGCGTGCGTGGTCGTGGCGCTGCCATGACGTATCTGTCCCATAAGGCTTCCTTCCACTCGCGTGAAAATATCACACCATCAAAACACGGGACTAAACACCTAGGGCTCCCAGAGCGGCGACTCCACCTGTTGGTATGGGTAACGCTCGGGATCGACTCCTTCTCCGCTTCCTGGCGGCGGAAGAACCTCGTGACATCCAGTACGGATCGCTAACCCTGTTCATTGAACCCAAAAGCCCAACTCGTGTGAAAAGCGGATGGCGCGAAATCCACCGACGCCATCCCTTATCGGCGAAAATCAAACCGTCCGATTTACAGCGCGGCTAGCCCAACTGCGCCTCGAAATCGTGCGGTGGGCGCGCGTCCAGATCAGGCTGCAGAATGAAGCCCGGGAAGTCGATGATATGCGCGCGTCCCTGCATCTCGTCGATTACGAGCGGCAGCTTCTCCGAGGTCGACACGATGACCTGTCCATTGCTCCTGCTCGCTGTGGAAGCCCGTTTTAAAAAGGCAAAAAGATCGCGTGAGGCGATTTCCTGCTGTCCGGGTTCATCGAACACGACGAGGCCCGGATGGTTCGTGTCCTTCTCGCGCTTCAATTCGAATGTGGCCAGGAGATAGGCCCATTTGAGGCGGATGGCATCGCTCGCCGAAACCTCGAAATTGATTTCCTTCTCGATGACATCGTCACCTTCGCGAGCGCGAACCAATGGCCGGAAGTTGTCGGTGGAGAGCGCAATCTCTTCCGGTTCGAACGATCGAAATCCATAGACTGTCAATTGGTGGATGATTTTGGCGGTCAGCACACCGACTTTCTTCTTGTCGGCTGTGGTGAGGTTGTCTTCGGGCAGGTCACGCAAGGAGGCGTTTGCCTTTGCCCAATCTGCCGCGATCTTCTGCAGATCGTCAATCAACGAGATGGCCAGATCGTCGATACTGCGTAATTGCGCGAGGAAGTTCTGATGCCGAACCAAATTTTCAATTGCAGCACGGGATGGCGAAGTTCCCGGACGTAGCAATTCCTGCCGCAGACTGCGCAGTTCTTGTTGCTTGTCCTGAAGATTGCGATCAACGCCGCGAAAACGGCCTGCGATTTCCTCTAATCGTTGACCGGATGCGTCGAGGGCGGAGCGATAGAGCTCCAGCTGTGATTTGACAAAGGTGATGTTCTCCTCGAGCGCCATGCCGACAGAATCCACAGTCGGAAGCAATTCGCTGGTCACATCCTGATGGCAGGTTGGGCAGATATGTTCGTGCGCAGCCTTGCCGAGATCCGAACCAAGGCGTTGCAGCTTCTGCGTATCCTGGTTCCGGCGCAGGTCGATTTCGAGCGCCTGGACCCGCGTGGTCAGAGCCTTGCTATCCTGAACCTCGGCAGCGCGCTCGTTGCGAACAGCTTCCAAAACTGCCGTCTCCGCGTCGATTTGGGTTCGGAGAATGGCAATTCGGGCTTCGATCTCAGGTGCGATCGTATCGATCGTCGGCATTTGTGTGGTCTCGAGAGCGGTGACGTCCGCTTCAATCTCGCCGGCGAGCTCGGTTAGTCTTACCCATTCTCCTTTATGGAATAGCTGAAGATCGATCTCAGGCTCCTGCGCGAACTCAGCAGTAGGCTTCTCCGGCAATCCCCGAATTCTTCCGATCTTGGCAGCTGCTTCCTGAAGCTTGATACGCTCCCGTGACCACTGGTTTTTGCACTCAGCAATGGCATTGCGCAGTTCCGAGCGCTGCCGACGATACTGCGCCACATCGAGGTCGAGCAGGAACTCCATTACGCGCCGGGCAACGTCCTGGATACGAAGAAAAGTTGGGAACGGCCCCTGGATGGTAGACCAACCCCGTTTCTGCTCGACAAACAGCATCGGGAAGATGGCTTCAAGGTAGAGCGGGCATTCGTTCCCATCGAACCGCGAGACAATCGGCAGGTCCCAGCCAAGAAACGAAGTGAGGAAATGGTGGAATCCGTCCTCTTGGACCGCGGCCCCGCCGTCGAGGACGTAGAAATCCCGTTGGTCCGTGGAGGGCAAGCCGCTGCTCAGCGTCGCGCCGAAAGTGACTCGGATCAGCTTGGTGTTCTTACCTCCGACCACGTCGCGATGGACGACGGCGATTTCACCAGCTTCATTCTCGATCTCGAGTTCGACGAAGGATTGCAGGACTCTTTCATATTCGGCCTTCTCGGCAGTATGGATACGTTCGCGCATGGCATAGGGCAGCGGGATCGCGAGCTGCGGCCCTAGCGAACGCTCAAGACCCAGCGCGTAAATGATCGCCTGGAGGCACGTCGACTTACCCGAGGTGTTGCCGGCCTGGATAATATTTAGCCCGTCCTCGAACCCGATATCAGCTTTGTAGGCTCGCTCTGCCGTAAAGGAGCGGAGTCGCAGGTGGCGCAATTTGATCATGCTGCAGTTCTCTCGCCAAGCAGTTCTGATACGCGGGTTTCTGTAAGTTTCTTCGCGTATTTGGTGATGATGTTGCGCTCAAGCTCGAGCGCGTCCTCGACGCCTTCCAGCTTGGTCACAGCCGCAGTTCCGCTGGCCGTCAGCTGCAGCGAAGCTCGACCGCTGGCCTTCGTCCAGGTCGCGAGCCGTTCGCCAACCACAAAGTCGATCGCTCGCGCGAAGGCTGGCTCCACCCGCAAGTTCCAAGGCAGGATCTTGACCCCCGCGGAGGTGGCCTCCTTCAGGCGAGCGACCTGGTTTGACCTGATCGCATCGTTCAGAATGTGAAGCTTGGCGAGTGATGCCTTGCTCGACCTCGATGCCGCCAGCATCAGGAGGATCAGAGACACGCGCCACGCGATCCGCATGTCGCCTGGTACCGGTATAGGTCGCCTCTTGAACGAGAAGCGGGTGTTGGTGAAATCTGGTGTGCTCACGCCTGATCGCTTTCCGGAAAATCGAGCGGGCATCTGATTAGCCAATCGCTGATCGTGCCTAGCGCGATGCGGGTAAGAAATCCCGGGGCCAGCGTTGGCAGTGCTGCGGCAAGGGAGGCCTCGATCCGGACCATGCTTTCCTGCAACTGCTGGACGGGAATTGTCGAGAAAGCTCCGACGGCTATCAGCCTGGCTTCCTCGGCATCGATCGTCTCGTAGGCGCGCTCCCACAAGAGCGCGTGGTTCTCGCGCAGTTGTTCAAGCGCGTTTTCGCGGTGCAGATGAGCTTTCACATACTGGTCGCGCTTCGTAGCGATTTGTCCCAGGGAAACGGCAGGGCCCAACGCACGTCCGAGTTTGTCATCGATCCGTGCGCCAATTTCAGTGGCTGCGGCGGCATCCTTGACCTGCTCGTCGGTCGGGACGACCACACTAATCGGTGGCCCCAGCGACAGGCTCTTCAGAAGCTCGATTTCTGCCTGAAAATCCTGCTGCGAGTGACAGAGCGCTTCGAAACTGCTGTCGAGGAATGCAAGGCCTTTGGCCTTCTCGGCCATGCCGTGGGCGCGCACGGCCGCCACGACGTCCTTGTTGTCCAGAAACGGACAGAGAAGAATCCACCTTCTCGCCTGCGTTCCGGCGAGAATTTTTTCGATCGTCGCCTTGTTCTTATCGAGCTTCTTCAAGTCGCGACTGGCTTTCGCCTTCATCGCACTCGCTGCTTTTGCTACGTCCGAGGCTTCTTCAGGGGCATAACACTGGTAGAGACAGCCGCATGTCGTGAAGAACTCGAGGCCCGCGTCGCCCTTGACTCTGTCGGGAACGATCTGGACGTTCTCGGCGCGATGACGGCGCTGAACAAGCTGCAACGCGAATTCTTGCCATTCAACGCCCTTCCATTCTCGACGGTATGTCATTTACCCTCCCTGTATAGACAGATCACTTAACCAGATCATGTCCCTCGGGAACCCTATAATTTTTGAATAGAGCGTAATTTTTAAAGAATGCCGCCTGCCTGCTCCTGCATCACTGAGCGGACAGGCAGATCAGGGGGAAGCAGAATGTCCGGTAATAGATACAAAAAAGGATAGTGATCATGCTTGGTAAGGTGTCTCTACCGCGCACTTTGGACATTTAGATAATGTGAGTGCAACCATCCTTATTTATATAATAATTTCCTATGATATTGACGGAATGGGTTTTTGATATGAGGATGCTTGAGATTAATTATCTCAAAGAGTTTTCAATGAATAACTTCTATACAGAAAATAAGCAGATTAAAGATCCTATCTACGGATTTGTAGATTTTGAAGGTCGAGAGACTCAATTACTTAGCATCTTGAGTGACCCATTTTATCAGAGACTACGGAGAGTTAAGCAGTTAGGATTTTCAGACCATATTTTTCCATCAGCTACACATACTAGGTTTTCTCATTCTCTTGGGGTCTTTCATGTTGCTAAGAAAATGCTTGCACTTGTTGAACCCCAGGTAGTGAATGGAAACTGGAGTAATGAAGGCTTGGCATGTTTGGCTGCTGCCCTGCTTCACGATGTTGGACACGGAATGTTTAGCCACGTTTTTGAGGATGCAGTAAAAAAACATCTTGAGAAAAAATATAGATCGGAAACTAATAAAATAGAAAAAGATCCCCTATTTTTATCAGTAAACCATGAAAAAATAAGTCAACGCATTATCAAGAGTGGATCTATATCGAATATCCTCAACAAGATATACCCAGGAATGTCGAATGACGTTTCTGACATGCTTGACGACAAAGGCAAGAGAAGTAAAAGCATATACAAATCAATAATTTCTTCACAGCTTGATGCTGACAGGCTGGACTATGTTCGGCGAGATCCATACTTTGCTGGAGTTTCTTCCGGTGGAATAGATCTAGAGTGGATATTGAGAAATATAACTGTTGAAAAAGAAGATGATGATAATTTCTATTTTTCTATAGAAAGTAAAGCCTATGCTTCTATAGAGCAATATCTTGTTACTCTTTTTCAGCTGTATCCTACAATATATTTACACAAAAAAACTCGCAGTATTCAATATATGTTTGGTTTGATAATTAGCAAGGTTTTTAGATACATAGATGCAAAAGATCTAGATTCTGTAGGGTTGTCCGATACACACCCTTTTGTTGTTTTGATAAATAATCCGGATGATATCGATAATTTGCTAAGATTGGATGATTCACTGTTTTGGTATTCTATTGGATTATTCAGTGTATCTACCGATGATCACCTTAAAAAACTCATTGATATGATTTATAGAAGAGACCTATTCAAGGTAATAGATGTATGGAAAATTGTTGATTCAATATTTCCAGAACGCGTCGACGAAAGTGCTACTGACCATTTCAAATTAGTTCAGAATATATGTCAAAAAATATGCGATAAATTAATAACTGATGAGAGATTTATTTCAGAGAAATGTTTTTATGATTCTTCTAAGCGCATCCTATACAAAAGAGCATCTGCGATAACGCCAAAGACGCAAAAAATTAATATTAAGATGGGAGACAGATGTAGTGACATATCTCTCGTTTCACCTATCGTAGCTTCGGGTGCAGAATATCATGTGCACCGAATATATATAGACCATTCTGTCTATTCCGAGTGGCAGGGTATGGAAGCCGAAATTAAAGCCTTAGCGAGAGAAATAGAACAAACACAGTGACGGCATGTTTTTTTCCGTCAGATGAGTAGGTATATCGAATAGACGCGTCCGGCCGTTATAGATGACTCTTAAGCATGTATGTCCGCTATGGAGCCTTAAAACGCATGTCCGACATGAGGCATAAGCAGAAGTTCCGTTTACGCCTCATCCCGGTCATATAGGCGGTTGGAAGAGTTTCCCCAAAAGCCGGCATAAATCCATCCGACGGTCTGCCGGCAAAGACGGATAGCGGATTTGCGCACGCGTTCCACCCAGTCGAGGTTCGAATCTTACTAAGCGGTCCAGAGGTTTGATCGGAAACCTCAACACGCTGTCTTTCGCGATATGATTGTAGGTTTTCTTGGCATTGCTCCAAGCGCGGTATGGCTTGTCCATACTACTATCGAATGCCGAGGAGACATGTCGCCTCATTCCAACAATTCGCGGCAGCTACGCTCACGGGGATGCCCCGCTGCTCGGGCGCTATGCTGGCTCAGTCCTAGAAGCGGCTCTCCCAACCGAAGCGGTATTCTAACTGCTGATGCTGGTCGGCTTAGGCTTTGATCTGGAACAGGCCCTCAGGACGGATCACGTGCTGAGAGACAACTTGACGCGGTTGAATCGGCTGGCGCGCGCACGGGCCGCGGCAAACACTTCTGCCTCGGCGTAGACCGGTGCCGAAGGGCTTACCTTCAGGGCAAGTGGACTGCTGATGCTCTCGAAGGTAGAGCTCGCCGAGGATGTAGCATCATCGTCTGGTCGGCATAGCCTGGACACGCTCGAAGCCACGTCACCCCAAAGCATGCCCCAGGCCGCTTCAGTCTGAAACGTGCTGGGAGAGCTTGTCCTCGATCATAGGGGCACGAACGGCGGTGAGGCCATCGGCATCATCAAAAATCGCTGCGACGTGGTCCGGGGATCGACAGCCGGGAATAGCTACGACATTGGCGCCCTGTGCAAGAGCCCAGGCCAGCGCCCGGCGCGCGGAGGCCTGGGCCCCAGCTTCGATATCGTCGCCAGAGCTACCGTTGTGGCAGCGCCCGTTCGTGGAGAGCTGCGCGAAAGCCGGCATAGATGTCCTGAGATCGTCTGGCCGTGACGGCTTTGAGCCTGTCAGGATGCCTCGTCCCAATGGGGAGAAGGCCATGAAGCAGGCGCCCCGCGCAGCCGAGGCGGCAACCTCCGCTCCCTTGGGACCGGTCGTCAGGGAAAGCTCGTTCTGTACAGCGCCGAGGTCGCATCCCATTGGCCGGCTTGCGATCAGGTCGGCGGAAACACCTGAGATCCCGAACTCACCCACCTTGCCTGCGGAGATCAGATCCTCGATGCAGGCCTGAACGTCGTCGTCAGGCGTATTGGGATCAGTGCGGTGCTGGATCAACAGGTCGATGCGATCGCGCCTCAGTCGCGTGAGCGAGGCTTCGACTGATTGCCTGATCTGCGCGGGCCGACTGTCGCGATAGAGACTACCCCCAGCATCAGCATAGAGGCCAAATTTGGTGGCGATGGTCGCATCGGGACGGCCGCCCAGCACGTCGCCCAGCAACGTCTCGTTCGCGCCGTCGCCATACAGCGGGGCGGTGTCAAAAAGCGTCACGCCATGATCCAGGGCCGCGATGATCGTCGCGATGGCTTGCTCACGGCCAACGGAGCCATAGATCCCGGTCAGCGCCATGCAACCGAGGCCAATACGGCGCTCGCCCGCCAGCCCGATCGCCCGGTGTTCGGCTATCCTCGCGGGCACGATCTGCTCGAGGTCCATCATGAGGCTTCACGGCCGTAATCTTCGAACGCGGCAATGGCGAGCGCCAAGGCTGCCTCCGCGCCGCCATGACAAAGAAGGTGGCGGTCGGGCATGAACCTGTCGACCACACGGGTCACCTCCTCGGCGGCCCGCGAGCGGAAAAGCGCATCCCCGTCACGCCCCGCACCGAGTTCGAGAGATGGATCGAGGACCGTCAGAAATGCGAGGTCGTATTCGGACGCCCAGGCTTCGCAGATCTGCTCCAGAGCCTCGGCGCGGGCGGGGGCAATCGACCTGTTGGTGTGCCGCAGTGCGGCCAGAAGGTATCCGAGAGCGTCGGAGATGGGACGGTCCACGAGGATGACCTCTGCCGCGAGGGTGGCCTCGGCCTCCAGTTCGATGGCCCTCGCCATCAGCCACGCCGTGCTTTCGAAGGTGTGGTCGGCAAGAATCGGGAAGCCCTTGTCCTTGGCGTTGACCGCGCTATCGTGGACGTAGGCCACGGCAATCCCGCGCTGCTCGAATAATTCCTTCAGCCGTGTGAGGAAGGTCGTCTTGCCGGTAGAGTGCGTTCCTGCGACCGCGATGCGGAATGGTGGCTGCCTCACAAGAGCGAGCCTTGGGCGCGTCCCAGAATGTCCGCATCGGCAAGGATCGACCGTTGGTCATGCTCTGTCTGGTCGCGCAGCATGTGGTCCAGAAGCAGAGCTGACAATACCGCGTCGAAGGGGGCGGAGTGGGCCTGCCCGCCGGTGATCTTCCCTGCCTCGGGGCTCAGGCCCAACTTGGATCCGAGATGCTCCAGACCATGCTTCTGCTCGGCGGAGAGAAGGCGCCGCGCGATCTTCAATGTGTCATAGGCAGCTGCGGGCTTCCACCCTTCGAGCGCCTGGCTGAGGATGTCGACCTCGACCTTGACGTTATGGCCGACGATGGGCTTGTCCTTGAGCCACAGCAGCACATCATCGACGACATCCTCGAACTCGGGCGCATCGGCCACGTCTTCGTCCCAGATCCCGTGGATGCGGGACGCGATGGGGGAAATGCCGTTCTTTGGCCTGAAGCGCCAATGCTTGCTGCGCCCGGTCAGAGTCAGCCCCTCCATCTCGGCGATCGCCAGCTCGACGATCTCAGGGGGTGACTTGCCGCTGCCTTCGACGTCGACGGCCCACATTATCTCGCTCAACTCCAGCCCTCCTCAGCGCGGCCGTGGCGTTCCGGCAGATGCGGCTGAGCGCGATCATGCACCTGAAAGCCCAGCGAATGCTGGATAAAATAGCGCTGCTGCTCGGTGCTGTCCTCAACAATCACCTTTCCCGTAGCGATTTCAATTCGTCCCGGGTCTAGGCCCACCGCCTTCGCGAGCGACGACAGCCGCTCACGCGATGGCTCATGGTGACCTGCAGCGCATAGCCTGATCTGACCGGCAGGGCAGATGTCGCATATCTCGCGGATGCCGTAATGGCCGTTGTAGTCGGTCTCCCCATAGACGTAGGCGATGCCGCAGGAGGTCTTGCGGAAGATCGGCGCGCCGGAGTAGCGGCGCAGGACGTGCTCCTCAACCTCGCGCGGGAGGATCTTGCGCCTGGGCACGTCGGCATAGAGATCCTCAATGCCAGCCGAGCGGAAGTGTGCACGAATCTGCTCGCGGTGGAACAGGCCTGTAAAGACGGTGGCGTCGGCCAGTCGCGACAGCGCGCTCGCCCTGTCGATACAAGCGTCGGTGTCGTTGACACCGGCTATGATGGGGCGCCAGTAGAGTAGCCTCTTCGTCCGGCTGGCATGTTCGGCCAGCACCTCGAGCGACCTTTCCGCGATCATGCTATCAACCGGTTCGAGACGGGGGTCCGCGATGCCAGACCAGGTCACAAGAACCGTGACCTTTAGATGCCGCAGGCGTTCGAGGCGTTTGACGTCCTCAGGCGTGACCTCCCAGCGGGTAATGACAAGAACGTGATTTCTGAGGCCGTGCCCATCGAGCAGTTCGAGGGAATGTAGCATGTGCTGCTTCACCAGAGGCAGAAACGGATCGGTCGCGCGATTGAATATCTGGACCGGGGTGACGTGGGAAACGAAGGCCCAATGCGCGATCAACGTGGCCACCGCCTGTTCATCGTCCATCACGAGATGAGGGCGCTTCATCTCGAAGTTATCAAATAGGTGGCGCACGCAGTAGCCGCAATCGAGCGGGCACCCGACGACGTGGTTCAGGCTGAGACCGGATTTCCTGTATTCTACGACATTGCTAAGGCTGGCCGGCAGGTCAGTGGGTGTGCTTCTGAGATACTTTTCACGTTTAAGATCGTCGATCGCTGCCATCACAGCTTCCTCCCCAATACGCTGCTCATTCCGCCCAAAGAGGGAATATTTCTATTCTAAGATGAATAATTCGCTCGAGGAGCTATGCCGAGAAAGCGAACCAGGCTTTCCGGGACCACGATGTTCACCCCTGTTCCCCGCTCAGGCACGCCAGCAGTTACAAGGCGGCTGAAAAKCGACATCCGGCCAGGATCCATTGCTATTCCGCCCCAGACTGCATCCTGGATGTATCGTGCGACAAAGCCGGCCAGGACGTCGGCGATCTGGATGCCGATGCAATCGTGGGAGCGCATGAACTCCAACTTCGCGGATGCCGAAAACTCGAAATCCGCGGTTTTGAATGCAGGTATCACATCCTCGTTGGTAAAGGCCTCCATCACCATTTTGTTCTGACGCAGGATGTCGCCGAACTGCAGTTGCTCGTCATGGAACAGCGTCACGCCCGACACCTGCTTTTCAAGGAAACGGTTGATCCGGGCATAGATGTGGGTGAAGGACGTCAGGTTCGGCAGGACCCAGAGGGGCTTGCCTTTAGGTGCGGTGTCCGAAATGGGCAGCGCGCGCTCCACCGCCCTTACCTTGGGGAGCTTCCTAAAATCCTTGAGGCTGTCGCGAGTGAAGCGGACGAAAGCATCGGCTACACCTTCGGTGGGAAGCCGACATGACTGGGCCCAGCGGATGATCTGCTTGTAGAAGTCGCGGACCTCGACGTAGTCCCGGCTCTGACAACAGGAGATGAAGGCTTGGGCTAACTTAGGCGGCCCGTGGATCGCCATGTGATCCGCCATCACCCCCTTCATCCATAACGCGCCTGGCTGAACATCGCACGCCCCAACATAGGGCACGACAATCCGATCTATGATGTTAGCGATGACGAAATAATGCTTGTCGACTGCCTCGATGAAGATCGGGGAGCCTCGCTCGTCTAGCAGGTCGAGGAGGTCAGAGACGAATTGCGGCCGCTCATAGGCCTGTCTAGACTTTACTTCCCCGGACTGGATACGATGGGCCGCCTTGAGGGCCTCGAACCGATTCTTGAACGGCTGGTCCAAATCGCAGCCCACGGCGGCAAGCGTGAACATGCGCTGCTCCTTGCCGTAGGTTTCGATCTTTGCCGTGGTCAGGTCGCCGGTGTTCCCACTCTCATCGATGTAATAGGTGGCAGGACGAAAGGTGCAGCAATCCGATTGTGCTACAGTTTGCTCCATATCGCAGAATTCCTTTCACCCCTCACCGTTTAGTCGCACGATCGCCGAGGTGAGTCACCCCGGATTTGCGGGATTGTCTATCTGTTGAGTGGTGGATGGACGAAAGCTCGCTTTCCACGCTCGCGAATGAGCCTGCGGATGTCGGCTTTCAGAAAATCTCACGGGTTGTTTGAACGATTGGAATAGGATGAAAGCCTTCGCGAGGGTCATCCGTGTGCGTGTCTGGTTTTGCCGATCGCCATACACAAAGCCGACATTCTGTTCCCCCCATAGCGGTGGCCGTATCAAGATATGGTTGGTAGTCACACGTGACCTCAAATATGTGCCGCAGAAAACTATGGATACGATCAGGCTTTCTTTTCCACACCCGCCTTGTATTCGTGAACGAGTGCTTGCCGAACACAAACTGCATAATGCTGAAATTTATCATCGAAAACCAGCATCATTACTGTTGGTATTACTCCGGGAAAAGCTGTAAGCGTTTCCCTTGACTGGCAAAAGCCGCCATTATTCCGTGCCCTATTTCAGACGGAGGCTTGCTCTCTTTCAGAAGAAGGTTGAGCTCATCAATGGCTTCTCGGGCGGCTTTATGGGCATCCTCCCCGGTCAGCACCCATGACGTATCCAGGTTGGCACCCTCAGGTTTGTCGCGCATGACGCTCAGCCAGTTGAAGGACCCTTCGGCAATGAAGCTCTGCGTCATCAGCGTCTTCGAATGCAGGAGCTTGATGTCGTGCAGCCTTGCTCCCGTCTCCTCGAGTGCTTTTCTGCACGCAGGTGATGTTCCGTTGGAATAACCGGGAGCGTTGGGAGCGCGCGTCACGATATTGACCGCGGCCCCTCTGCCAACGGCCTCGCGGATGCTGTCCTGGAGTTCAGGTGCGTTGACGCCGGAGAGGGACAGGAAGGGGGAAACAATGACAATTTCCTCGCCGTCTTTCAGGTCCGCGAGGGCTTTATCCAGTTGCGCGTGGTGCTCGCTTACGGATGACAGCCTCTTGCCACGGAGGATGAGAGACGTATCTGCCGCCCAGTTGCCAGTCACATCCCCGAGTTCATAGCCCTTGGAAAACAGGGCTCTCCCCAGAATTCCCAAGGCCGACGCAGGATTTCGCTCGAAGATTTCCATCGTGCCAATGACGACGAACGAATGGACGGCTCGTGAGATGGCGACGTTGAGAAGACTGCGCTTGCCATCCAGGAATCCCGTGCTCGCCTTGCGGTCGCATGTTGGCGAGAAGATGATGATGTCCCGTTCCGCGCCCTGCATGGCGTTGACCGTGCCGACCTTGATTTTCGAGATGTTCTTGTCTGTATGGGCCGTGCTGAACTTGCGCAAGGCCCGCCGGATGGCGTCTCTCTGCGGTCCATAGGGGGCAATCACCGCGACAATCTCGTTCACCGGCTTGTCGTAGAAGTCCTTCCATTCATCCGCTTTACTGACAATCCACCGCGCGATGGCCTCCGCTTCA
Source organism: Gluconobacter sp. P5H9_a (assembly GCF_018812085.1). Lineage (NCBI taxonomy): Bacteria > Pseudomonadati > Pseudomonadota > Alphaproteobacteria > Acetobacterales > Acetobacteraceae > Gluconobacter > Gluconobacter sp. P5H9_a. The sequence goes on along the minus strand of NZ_JACRVW010000008.1, from coordinate 91,789 downwards.
CGGGGATTGCGCTGACTGCGCCCCAGACGCTCCGACGTTCCATTGACATTGGCCCAAGCAAGAGGCGGCAGAGGAGGTTCCCTGTCCGGTTCTGCGGTCATGGGTTTCAGGCGGCCCTTATAAACGAGTTCGTTGCAGATCTCGATGATGTCCCGTCGGCAACGGCGGTGCTCGGTCAGGAAGATACCGGGAACAGGGCTGTCCGGTGAGGAGTGACTGGTGCCCGTCTGGACCACGCGCATCACGGAGCCCATGATGTTATTGTTTCCCGGGGCGGCCGTGACGACGCGGGGATCAACCGGTCCGTCGTCATCCCAGAAGTATTCCTGAACGCCGGCCTTTCGGGCATTGCCAGTATCCGTTGTATGGGAACTGGTGACGACCGGCTCAATCTGGAAGACATCCCCGACCACAACGGCTTTCTTCGAGAAGGCCATGGCCGGGACCATTTGGTAGGGGGCTATCTGTCCGGCTTCGTCAACAATGAGCAGGTCGAAAAAGCCTGCCATGAAACGTTCGACGAATTTGCCCTTTTCCATCATCGTGCATTTGGGAAACTTCGGAAGGCTGGCTGCCGTCACGATGAAGAGCGGTGTCAGCATCGCCCATCGACGATACATGGCCTCCATGGCTCTGCCGCCAACCTTGAACGGATAGACCTTGTTGTCGTTCTGCTCGAGCGCATCCTGAAGAGCCTGAACTTCAAGGACCCACCGACCTTCCCAGTAGCGCAAAGCATACTGGAACAGAGCGTAGCGTATTGTCCGGTCCAGGAAATCCTCGATGACATCTAGCCTTCCTGTCCAGTCGCTCTGGCGCCAGGGAAGTTTTTCTTCCGGCATGTCGAACATCGCGGCCCAGTCGGACGGTGCCAGAACCGTTTCAATGGCCGTGCAGCAATCCTGAAGTTTCTGGAGTATCTGATGCTTGAGGGTGACGAGCTTTTCAAGCTCGCGACCGGCCAGAACATAGGAGCCTCCCACATAGTGATCATACTCTGCTCGGGCGGTTTTGCTCACCAGGTCGGCAGCGGCAACCTCGCGTTCCAACTTCTGGACCAGGGTATCTCGAGCCTGACGCGTCTCTTCCCGGGATTCCCGGACTGTTGCGAGCTTCCTCTCGGCTGATGCAGTCATCTCATTGATGGCATTCATCCATTCGAGCTTGGACTTGACCTGAGCTTGCATGAGCGACCGAAAGAAGCTGCCCTGTCTACCCTCGGCAACAAGCCTTTCAACATTCGCCCAGCTGCGTCCACTTATCAGGTTCGAAAAGAAACCGCCCTCCGGCAATGCAGCAATGAGCGCGACGGCATGTGCTCCCACCTCTTCGACTTTCTGCCCGGCAGCATGCACGGCATCATCACGTTGCTTAAGGAGGTCCCGGGTCTTCCGGTTCTCCTCATTGATCCTGGCGCGCGGAACAGCGGCAGCGGCCTCTTTTTCCTTGAGGTCGGATTTGAGAGCGTCTTCCCTTGGCCTGCGCTCCTGAAGAAGGGCTTCCCGCTGGGCGATGGCCTTTGTGATGTCGGGATATGTTCCATAGCCTGAGGCCACGTAAAGCTGATTCAGCTTTCTGGCTTCTCCAGCACAGACCCGCCCTGTTTCGACAAGCACCTTCATCCGGGCGCGGATTTTCGCGATGCCATCTTCAACAAGGCTGATGTCGTGACGCGCCCCCTGAGGACCGTGACCTGAAAGGTGCTCCTTGCGGACTGGCGGAGTGACGCCCGGATAGAAAGAACCGTAGTAGCCGTTGATCCAGGCGTCACGGGAGGCCCAGGCATCGGCCGTGTCCCGTTCACGTTCGGGGAAGCCTTTCCACTCCATCGTGCCCAGGCCTCTTCCCGGAGACGCGATCAGGTAGCCGGCTTTCAAAGCCTCTTTTTCTTTATCTCCGGAAGGGAAATACAGACCCAGCGCATCGGCACCTCCAATCCATCTTCTCGCCCATGGCCGGCTGTCCTTGGAAGCCATGGCTTTTTTCATGGCATCAATGATATTGGTGACAGCCTGGTTGTTGGTTGAGGTCCCGACGATGACCGCCGGATCACCACCCTCGAGCGCGCGCCTCACCAGCTCCGTTGCCACGATACCTTGCAGAAGTGTCGTCTTGCCGGTGCCCGGGGGGCCGTTCACGGCGAGAATGTCACCATCTTTCACCGAGCAGAACGCCGTCATGGCTTCAGACTGACTGGGTGACATTCCATAGGCGGAAGTCATCGTTCCCCTGGCTTGGCCCGCTGCAACCCACTCGTGGGCCTCATCCACGACAGCCGGTTCCGGTCCGCCATCGACATACCTTGCGAGCAGAGGTGTTACGAGACCGGTGTCAGCCAGAACGGTATCGTAAAACCGTCGCTGATGGAGGGTCGCAATCATCCCGATGCTAGCCTCCGCAGGCTGAAGTGCCACGCGCTCCCAGAGTTCATAGCCGTCGGGTAATCCGTCTTCCCCGATCACCGCGTTCCAGAGCTTTTCCGCCCACTTCAGGGTCTTGCCGAGACTGCCTCCTTCAAACGGATTGAGCTGGAGCCACGTGTCCATGGTGGCTAAATCACCAATCAGGACGTCACCATCTGACGGTTCGAGAAGATCTCGATTTATCCAGGGCGAGGCATCCTTGAGCGGCTGGATGGTGCCATCCGGACTGACGTTGACGAGCATGGCCATACAGAAAAGGGCAGGCTGTTTCGTATGCTCGGTGGAATGCCTGACCTGTCCGAGAAGAATGCGGATACCGGCCATCGCGATAATGGAATCGTCGGGAGCCAGGTCACGGGAGGCAGGATGTATCTTTCTCAGTGCCTGGGTTTTGTCAGGCGGCAGCTGGCCTTTTTCAAAGCCCTCATCGTCAAGGGCAACCAGATTATCCCGGCTGAAGGAGATCTTCATCTGGGCGTCATCAAGAAGAGCGGAATGCCAGTACGAAAGGACCGAATGATGGCTTGGCTTCGACGACATTCGCTCTAGAACCCTATGTGGTGACGCTTTTTGTTACGAAATGCCCTTTGGCATGTAAACATATGCGTCCCCTAGGCTCAGAACTTAGCGTCAGGACATAGGGTTGCAGCGAGGCAAATGACCAAGAAAAAGACGGCTGGGCAAAGAAAGACACTGGAGAAGTCGTAGCGCTTTACGAGATGTCTTCACTTGTGATGCCATCGGGGCTTGTTTCGGTCTCGCGATGGAAAATCAGGAGGTGCTATCCAACGACGGGCCTGAGCAGTGCGATGCCGTGTCCAACCAAGATCCCTCAAAGCGCGAGCAACATCGCGTTGCTCATCGGATCGGATTGGTCTTTTATAAAAGAGAACGTGTTCTCCAATCACATTGAGTGGCAGACCTGTCTTCCGGTATTCGTCATAAACTTGAATCATCCGGCCTGATGTCAGCTGCGGAAGAAGGTCATCCAGTGTCAATGCATCAGACCAGAAGGATGTCCGGGCGAACAGCAATTCCATGAGTGCATCTGTCTGTGCCCAAAAGTGCGGACCCCTAGTTATCGAATGGGGCTGTCGCAGTGTCAGCCTCTCTATGATTTCATCTATTTTTCTGTCCGAGAAATTTGGGCTTTCAAAATAAACGCGGGACCACCTTGCGCCGATATCACGCGGCAAAGAGCGCTCGATGGCTTTGGAAATGTCCAACAGTGACCAACTGGCCTGCGGGTGATCAGGATCTGTATAAGTTCCATCCGTGGGGCCTCTGAAGACATTCGTGAGAAGCCAGTAGAAAAAATCCTGGGCAACATTTTTGACTTCAAGAGAGCTCCAGGGAGCTTCCCAAGAAAATTCTGTTTCAACGACATCAAACATCGGGGCGACTTTCAGCATTGAAGCGGGATTTGCGGGGATCTGGCCCTGAAGGGGCGAGATGACTAGAAATCCGGCCTCAAGCGCACTGGCGCAGGTGCCTGAAAGCCGACATCGTCGCGACGGACAAGATGCTCGACGTCGCGTAGCCGAAAGAGCGTCCGACGCGGTCCGATCTTGTAGCGCTGCAGAACCCCAGCGGCGACATACCGATCAATTGTTGAGAGAGAGACACAGAGCCGTGTCGCGGCTTCGCGACGGCTTATAAAAAAGTCATCCGAAAGACGACTCGCCAATATAGAGTCCATGATACGCCCGTCCAAACATGTCCCTTGCGGAACTAACGATGACACCGTGGTTCGTTTGGTTTTTGGGCGTTCAGGATTCTGCAAAATTGCTGCTTCGATCAGAAGCAGGTAGTGCACTTCCCCTGTAAGAAGTCTTCTATACTTTAGTGTCAACCAACAAGAGAACGTTAGCTGAACACGGGCGACGATTTCAAGATATTTCTGAGCGAATTTTTGCGGAGTGCTGCTTCAGTCTCGGCCTCAGATTATCTGGATGCCTCGGGGAATGACAGGATTTCAGTCAGCAGGTCGCGTCGATAAATTTACAGGACGACGCATATCGCGTCCGGGCGCTGCACGATGACGCATTTTTTAAGATGGGACCCAAGGTGGGATAGATTTTGGTAAATCAAATAACTCTCTGAAAAATCTGGGAATTTTTGATTTATCTGGCGGAGAGGGTGGGATTCGAACCCACGGTACCCGCGAAGGCACAACGGTTTTCGAGACCGCCCCAATCGACCACTCTGGCACCTCTCCGTACGGTCTACAGAAGCAGACCTGATCGATGGCGCGGCTTATGACTGGATTTTCAGCATAATGCAAGAGGGCGCCACCACTCTTTCTCCAATTAAAGATGGCATGACTTACTCACAATTCGCTGTTTTTGATTGACTGGAGGGCTGTCTCCTTGTATCGACCCGCCTGTTCTAGCCGTCCCATGTGTTCGGTCAGGAACCAACGATAAGAAGCGACTGGGCTGCGCCAGACCGGGAATACCCCGGCAAAAGCGGCCAAGAGATCGGAACAGCGAGAGTTTCCAGAATGTTTGCAGTCATCCGCACAGGCGGAAAACAGTACCGTGTTGCTCCTGAGAGCATCCTGAAGGTTGAAAAGCTTGAGGCTGAAGCCGGTAGCACCGTGACCTTCTCCGACGTCCTGATGGTCGGCAGCGAAGGCAGCGTGACCGTTGGCGCGCCGCTGGTTGCTGGCGCAACCGTGACGGCCACCGTGGTCGCACAGGATCGTCTGGCCAAGGTCATCATCTTCAAGAAGCGTCGCCGTCAGAACAGCCGTCGTAAGAATGGCCACCGCCAGCACGTTACCGTGCTGCGCATCGACGCGATCAACGCGGCCTGAAGCCGCACTAGGAAGGATACACAGCCATGGCACAAAAAAAGGCAGGCGGTTCCAGTCGTAACGGGCGCGATAGCGCCGGTCGCCGTCTCGGCGTCAAGAAGTTCGGCGGCGAGAGCGTTCTGGCAGGCAACATCATTGTCCGTCAGCGTGGAACCAAGATGAAGGCTGGCAGCAATGTCGGCATTGGTCGCGATCACACACTGTTCGCCCTTGTGGACGGACATGTGAAGTTCCAGCGTCGCGCCGAAGGCCGCGTCCACGTTTCCGTGGCGCTGCCGGAAGCCGCCGAGTAAGTCACCGCGCCCCAAGCGCGAGCGGAAGGGCCGGTCCTCCCAAGGGCCGGCCTTTTTCATATGTTGCGGATAATACGATGAAATTTCTCGACCAGGCCAAGATCTATGTACGTTCCGGCGATGGCGGTGACGGCGTGATCGCCTTCCGTCGGGAAAAGTACGTCGAATTCGGTGGCCCTGACGGTGGTAACGGCGGGCGTGGTGGCGATGTTCTTTTCCGCGCCGTCCCTGCCCTCAATACGCTGATCGACTTCCGATACACACAGCACTTCAAGGCCCGTAAAGGCGGCAACGGCGCAGGTTCCGATAGAACCGGTGCAGCTGCGGAAAACGTTATCATCAATGTGCCCGTCGGCACGCAGATCTTCGATGAAGACCGCGAGACACTCCTTGCAGATCTGGACGAAGACGGCAAAGAGATCCTTCTGTGCCGCGGCGGTGATGGTGGCAGAGGCAATGCCCATTACAAGACCAGCACCAATCGTGCGCCACGCCGTGCCGACAAGGGTTGGCCGGGTGAAGAGCGCTGGGTCTGGCTTCGCCTGAAACTCATTGCGGATGTGGGCCTGGTTGGCCTCCCGAATGCAGGCAAATCTACGCTTCTTTCCGTGGCATCCCGTGCGCGCCCGAAGATTGCAGACTACCCGTTTACCACTCTGCATCCGCAGCTTGGCGTCGTACGCTTGAATACGACTGAAGAGTTCGTAATTGCGGATATTCCGGGACTAATCGAAGGCGCAAGCGAAGGCGCAGGCCTCGGCGACCGCTTCCTGGGCCATGTCGAGCGCTGCGCAACGCTGCTTCATCTGATTGATGGAACAGAATCGCAGATCGTAAAGCACTGGCGCCTGATCCGGAATGAGCTTGAAGCTTATGATCCGGTCCTGGCCGCCAAGCCTGAAATCATTGTGCTCAACAAGTGCGATTCTCTGACTGCCGAACAGAAATCAGCAAAAAAACGGGCTCTTGCAAAAGCATCTGGCGCAGAAGTGCTGACACTCTCCGGCGTGACAGGCGAAGGCCTTCCCGAGCTGCTCCGGCTCCTTCAGGATCGCGTCAATGCAGCAAAGGAAAGCAAGCTGGCATGACCGCCAAGGCCCCTGCCCCTCAACTGGCGCAGGCGCGCCGGATTGTTATCAAGGTTGGAAGCGCTCTTCTTGTTGATGGCGCACAGGCAGCGCTGCGGGCCGACTGGTTGCGCAGTGTCTGTGAGGACATCGCCAGTCTCAGAAAGGCTGGCACTGAAGTGGTTGTCGTATCTTCAGGGGCAATTTCCCTTGCAAGACATCAACTGGGCCTGATGAACCGCCGCCTGCGCCTCGACGAAAAGCAGGCACTTGCTACAGTTGGACAGATTGGTCTCGCTCAGGGCTGGAGTGAGGCTCTTGCCAAGCACGGTCTTGTCGCAGGCCAACTTCTCCTTACGCCTGATGACACGGAAAGCCGCGAGCGGCATCTGAATGCTCGCGCTACACTCCAGACCTTGCTGGACCTTGGCTGCATTCCCGTCATCAATGAAAATGATGCCATCGCTACCTCGGAAATTCGTTTTGGTGACAACGATCGTTTAGGCGCCCGTGTTGCGCAGATGATTGAAGCGGATTGTCTCGTTCTCCTCTCCGACATTGACGGCCTCTACACGGCAGACCCCCGCACGAATCCAGCCGCGCGCCATATTCCGGTCATTGATCAAGTGACGGACGACATCATGGCCATGGGGGGCGAGCCTCCACCTGGCTACTCGTCTGGCGGGATGCGTACGAAGCTTATGGCGGCGCGAATTGCCAGTCGCGCTGGCGCAGCCATGGTCATTGCGGCAGGACAGGCGCAGAACCCCATCCAGAAGCTTCTGGATGGTGGTCTGTGCACTTGGTTCCTTCCCCAGACGGATACGGGATCTGCTCGCAAACGTTGGATCGGAAGCAGCCTGCACCCCAAGGGTTCTCTTGTGATTGATGCGGGAGCGCAGAATGCCCTGATCGTGGGCGCATCACTCCTTCCCGCTGGCGTTACCGCAATTGACGGACACTTCGAGCGCGGCGATCTTGTTTTGATCAAAGATGCGGGGGGAAATGTGTTGGGTCGTGGGCTCGCATCTTACACCTCCGAAGAGTGCGTAAAGCTTATCGGCCATCACTCGGAAGAAATGGAGCAGCTTTTAGGCTACCGTGGTCGCGATGTTCTGATTCATCGCGATGATCTTGTGCTGGATCAGCACTAAAGCCCTTCCAGCACAAACCGTTTTTAGTCTTTTGGCGGCCACCGGAGCTTTGGCTCTGCGCGGGCCCTAAAGGCTTCGTCATCATCACTTCGGCTGACTACGGAGCGAGGAGCAAGCTCTTCCCGTTCCCGAGCAGCACGAATTCGCGCCTGCTCACCCTCCCAAGGCGCGCGAGACCAGCTTTTTTTAGCGACCTCAGGCTTCTTGGCTACTCTTCGCAGAGCGTCAGGATCCGCCACCAACGGACCGTCTTCATAGGACGGCCCTTCAGCACGCACGACAGCAGCAGGCTCAAAATAATCCGCTGGTTCAGACGGTACGCGCTCAACCGAGGGCGTTTTCTGAACTGGCGCACGAACACTGTCAGTCCGGCTTTCTTCGGCAGACGGCCGCCCGGCGGCAACCATCCGGTCTGATGGCGGGGCCGTCAGACGCAGAGACAGTGATTGAAGCTCTGCACGCAGTTCTGCAATCTGGAACTCGAGTTCCTGCAACCGTGGCTTAACACCGAAAACGGCAAACGGCATGCAGACCAGTGCCAGGGCGAACAGCCCGGCAATGATCAGCAGAGACATCAATGCCCATGCGGGCAACCATGAAATATCGGGCATCATGCTCCGGTCCGGATATTAAGAGAGCCAGACAATGCGGGTTCGATCCGGAGACGCCGGATTACATGCCAAGAGCGCGGCGATAGATATCAAGAAGCGTTTCCTGCTCTTCCACTTCCGCAGGCTCCTGCTTACGCAGCTTGATGATCTGCTTGATCACCTTCACGTCAAAACCGGCAGACTTCGCTTCAGAGAAAATATCCTTGATGTCACCCGCCAGAGCCTTGCGTTCTTCCTCCAGACGCTCGACCCGCTCAATGATGGAGCGCAGGCGGTCAGCAGCAATGCCACCCGTTGCGGCGCCTTCGATTTTGCTTTCTGCGTCCATGTTCATTTTCCTTTTTCAGGCATAAGTCCGGGGCATCGCAGAGATGCGACACCAGCCGCGCGGCTTATCGCGCCAAGGCTTGGGAGGTCAACGGAATTATGTGCACATTTAGGGAACGCACGCGTTTCCGTGATGCCTCCTCCCGATGTCGTGCATGCCCGTTCCCTTGACATAAAGCCCCTCAGAGCGGAACTAGACCCTGCCTGCAAAGGCCTGAACCCTAAACCCTTTTCCCCCGACAATCCGGGTTCGAGAGGTCAGAGAGCACCCATGGAACACGTCCAGCAAGTCGAACCATTCGACTATGTTATCTTTGGCGCCACCGGCGATCTCACAATGCGCAAGCTTCTGCCTGCGCTTTATAACCGTCTCCGCATGGGGCAGATACCAGACGATGCCCGCATCATTGGTACGGCCCGTACGGATATCGACCGGGACGGCTATGTTGCCCGCGCCAAAGAGGCGCTGGAACGCTTCATTCCCGATGATGTCCGATCTCCGGTCCTCGTAGACCGTTTTCTGGGACTTTTACATTACGTCACACTTGATGGCACGAAGGCCGACAGTGACTGGAGCGCCCTGTCCTCCATTCTCTCCGAAGCCCCGTCTGACCGGATCCGCGTTTATTACTTCGCAACAGCCCCGCAACTGTACGGAAGAATTTGCGAGAACCTGCACGGCCATAGCCTCGTAACGCCTCGTTCGCGCGTCGTGCTGGAGAAGCCGATTGGCACGGACATGGCGACCGCGACTGCCATCAATGACGGCGTGGGCCAGTATTTCCCGGAAAATCAGGTCTATCGTATTGACCATTATCTCGGGAAAGAGACTGTCCAGAACGTTCTGGCTCTTCGTTTTGCCAATCCGATCATGAACGCCGTCTGGTCTGCCGAGCAGATCGAGAGTGTTCAGATCACGGCTGCTGAAACCGTCGGGGTTGAAGGGCGTGCCTCCTACTACGACACGTCAGGTGCCATGCGGGACATGATCCAGAATCATCTCCTGCAGGTGCTGTGTCTGGTCGCGATGGAAGCGCCAGATTCCCTGGAAGCCGATACCGTCCGTAATGCCAAGCTGGCCGTGCTGAACGCACTCCGCCCGATTACGGATGAAACTGTCGCGTCTGAAACCGTCCGTGCGCAGTACACGGCTGGCGTTGTCGGCGGCCAGAGCGTTCCGGGCTACCTGGAAGAGCTGGGACAGCCGAGCAATACGGAAACATACGCCGCAGTGCGCGCCTGGGTCGATACTCCACGCTGGAAGGGTGTTCCGTTCTACATCCGGACGGCGAAGCGCTCTGCACGCAAGGTCAGCGAGATTGTTATTCGTTTCCGCTCTGCGCCCACCGCTCTGTTTGGTGCCGCACCAGCAGAAAACCGACTGGTCATTCGCATTCAGCCGAACGAGGGTGTTGAGCTCCAGCTTAACGTCAAGAACCCCGCTCTGGACGCTTACACCCTGCGTACGGCAGATCTCGACACGACAATCCGCATGGAAGGCGGCCTCCCCTTCCCGGACTCGTATGAGCGCCTTCTGCTTGACGCGGTGCGTGGGAATCCGGTTCTGTTCATTCGCCGTGACGAAGTTGAAGCGGCCTGGCGCTGGGCCGAGCCTGTGCTCAAGGCCTGGAGCGAGAACAAGGTGCCGATGCAGACTTACAGTGCCGGGTCTTATGGTCCGGAGAAATCTGCAGCGCTGCTCGCCGACAAGGGCGACAAGTGGCACGAAGACATGGAGTAATTGCTTTTGACTGACCCCGCGAACGCGAAGCCCCGTTTTACACGGGGCACACGGCGTCCGCCCCGTACACTCAAACAGCATCTGATGCGCCGGCTCCTGATTGTGGTGCCGGCGTTTCTGCTGATGTTCGTGGTCGTTCGTTCCGGACTTCTGGATTTTTCCTACGACAAGTTCACGTTCAACAAGCTGAGCTGGTTCGATAATACAGCCCTTGTGGAACATCTGCGGCTTGTCGTGACCAACGACGGACTGACGGACATGCCCAAGCGTTGTCTCGTGTTCGTTGTGAATGGCAATGCTGCCGAGAATAATCCGGACATTGATGTCTTGGGACGCCACGGTAATGGCTGCCCCGGAGACAAACCGTCAGCTGACAAACTGTTCAGTCTGAAGGTTGATCGCAGTGAGCGCACGATTCAAACCGATGCAGGAACGCCTGGTACGTTCCACGAACTGCGGCTTTAAAGCTCCTGCTCAGGAAGGTCGTGATCCGGCCTTCCTGAAAGCCTCACGTAAAAATACGCCCCCTTCCCGCAATGCTGTCCGCCCATCCCTGAACAGGGCATACCCGTTCAGAAAGCCATGGATCATGCGTGGAAACACCCGGTATTTGACGGTTCCTCCAGCCTCCCTGAGCAATCGCGTGTAAAGTTCACCTTCGCCACGCAAAGGGTCAAAGCCGGCCGTCACGATCATCGCTTGAGGAAGATCACTGAGATGACCCGCAAAAACAGGCGAAAATTCCGGATCGAACAGTTGATCGGGCGATGAGAGAGTCTGAGAACAGTACCAATACAGAAGGTCTGTCGTCAGCATGTAACCCTCCGCGTAATCATGCCGGGATAAAGGAATGACCGGGCCACTCAGGGCAGGGTAATAAAGAAGCTGGGCAGCCAGTTGCAGATCAGGCTGTGAGCGACTCCATTGCGCCAGCACTGCTGACAGATTTCCACCAGCACTATCCCCTGCCACAGCAATCGGCAGATCCGGCGCTGCCAGTTTGAGCCACTGAAGGGCTGCCTGCGCGTCTCTTAGGCCCGCGGGAAAGCGATGTTCCGGTGCCAGGCGGTAATCGAGAGACAGGACCATTGCGCCTGAAGACGCAGCGATGCGGCAACAAATCCCATGATGTGACGTCGTATCGCAATGTACGAATCCGCCACCATGCAGGAACAACACCACGCCCGATACGGCCCCTCTTGGCCGATACAGGCGTGCAGGTCGCGGACCTTCCCCGCCGGGAACCCTGATATCTACCCATTTGCGGATCCGCAGGGATGACAGGCATTGCGGAAAGCTGGGGCGTCCGGTGATCTTCCGTATCTGCTTCAGCACATCCGGCGACGGGGCCGAACCGGGGATCTCTGGCACTACCTCAACAGGCACTGACTGACGAACAACACCGCGGCGACGAGCCTGCCATGCGAGCCACGCGAGGAACACCCTCAGGGCAAATACTGGTTTCATTCCAGCATCATGCAGCGAAACCAGAACAAAGTCTGCCCTTGACCCGCAAACGCTCCCGGCGCAAGGTCCGCACCGCCAGACGGCTGGACGGTCGCTGTGATTGGGATGAGGATCCCCGTCATGGAGGAAAGTCCGGGCTCCATGGGACAACGGTACCGGCTAACAGCCGGCGGGGGCGACCCTAGGGACAGTGCCACAGAAAACAGACCGCCCGCCGGACTGTTCCTTCTTGGAATACGTCGCGGGTAAGGGCGAAACGGTGTGGTAAAAGCACACCGCGATGCCGGCAACGGCGTCGGTCACGGTAAACCCTACCGGGAGCAAAACCGAATAGGAACGGCAGGCTGTCGCAAGGCAGCCGGGAGCGTCTCACTCCGTCGTTCGGGTTGGTTGCGTGAGACATGCAGCGATGCATGTCCCAGAGGAATGATCGTCCCGCCTTTGGCGGACAGAACCCGGCTTACAGGCCGTCTGGCACCTCTGATGAAAAACGTTCTCCAGTAATTCTCAAAAGCTACGCCATGAGAACATAAAGGGAACAAATAACGGCAGGTATAGATCTCGCCGTGCGATTATCCCTGATAATTCCTAACAAACAGCAAAAAATCGCGTCACAATTTCCACCATGAAAATAGCCGCAGTTTTCTGCGGTTTTTCGCAGATATATGTTTGACGTCCCATGAAATCCCATGGTATCCCAAGAAAGAACAGAGAAATACCTGATCACCTTGCGCAAGTCCTGAAGTGAAGGGAGGCACATCATCAATGAGCATGTTCCTCGGCACACATCAGAACCGCTTTGACGCCAAGGGACGTGTTTCCATTCCGGCCCCCTTCCGATCCGCTCTCAGAACGCAGGCTCAGCCTGGCGAAGCGCTGGTCATTCTTCGGCCCTCACATCTTCATCCGTGCATCGAAGCCTGGACGTCCGCCGCTTTCGCCTCTCTGGCGCAGCCTCTGGACGAATACGATCCGTTCTCTGAAGACCACGAAGATCTGGCTGCCAGCCTTTACGCAGATGCGTATCCGCTCGACAGCGACAAGGAAGGCCGGATCATTCTTCCCGATGTTCTGCGCGCCCATGCATCGTTAAACGACGAAGTGTCCTTCATGGGACTGGGTCGCGTTTTCCAGATCTGGAATCCGGCAGCAGCAGCAGAACGTCGTCACCAGGCCCGCGCACGGGCAAAAGAACTTACCAGCAGCCGCAAACCGGCCACCGGAGATGCGGCATGAACGCAATCACGCTCGTCCATCAAGGACATGTTCCCGTCATGCTGAAGGAGGTGCTCGAAGCACTTTCCCCGCGTGAAGGCGGCCGGTATCTGGATGGAACATTTGGCGGCGGCGGTTACGCACGTGCCATACTCAACAGCGCAGATTGCACCCTACACGGCATTGACCGTGACCCGACTGCGATTGCCCGTGGTGAAGCCATGGCCGAGCAGGCCAATGGTCGACTGTTCATGCATCAGGGAACATTCGGGGACATGGAAGCGCTTGTGGGCCAGGACGGACCGTTTGACGGCATCGTTCTGGATCTCGGTGTTTCTTCCTTCCAGATTGATCAGGCTGAACGCGGCTTTTCTTTCCGTAATGATGGCCCGCTGGATATGCGCATGGGGGGCGAAGGCCCCTCTGCTGCCGATCTGGTAAATTCCATGAAGGAAGGTGATCTGGCGGATGTTCTCTATCGTTATGGCGAAGAGAAGCTGTCCCGTCGCATCGCACGCGCCATTGTGGCAGCCCGCGCGGAAGAACCCATTACGACCACGGGTCGCCTCGCCCATATCGTTCGGTCCTGTGTTCCCAAGGATCGCTCCAAGATCGACCCTGCCACGCGCAGCTTCCAAGGCCTCCGGATTGCTGTGAATGACGAGTTGGGCGAACTGGAACGCGCGCTGGAGGCAGCCCCTCGCCTTCTGGCTCCAGGCGGCGTGTTCGTTGTTGTGACCTTCCATTCCCTTGAAGATCGTCTGGCAAAGCGCGCCATGGCGGAACTGGCAGGTCGTACTGCCAATCCGTCCCGCTATGACCCGGCGCCCGTCCGGAAAGAGCCTTCGGCTTTTTCTCTTCTCTATTCCCGCCCCCTGTCTGCCACGGAAGAGGAAGCGCGGGATAACCCCAGAGCACGCAGCGCCCGGTTGCGCGCCCTGGTTCGTAATTCCGCCCCACAACCGCCCGCCTCAGGAAACCGAGCATGATCCGGCCCTTCACCATCGCCTGCGCTGTTCTCGCCGCAGGGTCTGGCCTGTTTCTCTACACCAAGAAGCATGAGACGACGGTCCTCGACCAGAAGATCACCAAGGTGGTCCAGGAAACGCAGAAGGTCCGCGCACAAACGGCCATGATGCGGACGGAATGGGCCCTGTTGAACCAGCCGGATCGCCTGAACACCCTGGCAGCGCGCTTTCTTCCTGACCTTCACCCTATGGCCCCGGATCAGTTCATCCGCATGGCCAGTCTTGAAGCACGCCTTCCCAACCCGGGCTCTCGCCCTGTTCCAACAGATCCGCGAGAAAGCCTGCATGAAGTCGTCAACCGTGCGGCGACCGAGGCACATCTTCCGCTCCCGGCTCCTCCGGTTGTTCACCCAGTTGCGCCTGTTCAGCATGCTCCGGTTATTGCTGCAGCCACACCTGCAGTTCCCACACCTCATGTCATGACAGCCCGTGCCGTTACGACGCATGTTGCTCACCCGCATGCTGACCGGATTGTCCATTCCCCAGACATGGATCTGGCCTCTGCTCGTCCTGTGACGCCGCATGTCAGCGCGACAACCCGTTCGGACGTGACGCCAACTGTTCGTCTTGTGAGCTATCACGGCGCACGCCCGACACCGCTGGTCGCAGCGGCGTGGCATACGCAACCTGTCCATCAGGTTCGTGAGGCGTCCTTGACCCGCGTTGCAGAAGAGCGCCCCCGCCCGCACCATCATGCCAGCTCTGCGCTGGGAAATGACGAAGACGCATTGCCCCCGCCAGTTCCGTTGGCTAACTGAGACCCTCTCTTCTTTATTAACTGCTCGTTCAGTATTTTCCGGATAGCTTCGGGCGAGCACCTTAGACAGGACGCAACGCCGCACGATGCCCCAGGACGTGCCACCCCCATCAGGTTCGCGTCGCGCAGCGCGCCCGGGCAAACGGGCAGAGCGGCGCGAGTCACAGACGGCAGTGCGAACACCTTCCCGCCGTCTTAATCTCGATCAGATGCATAGTCGCCTTCTGGGCGTCGGCATGGGTTTTCTGGCCATTTATGGCGCAGTTGCCCTCAAAGCCACGTTCGCAACGGTCCTGATGCCCATGGAGCCCGAGAAGCGCCAGATCGCACCTCAGGTTCCAGAAATTCCGAAAAGCGATCCTCGCGGTGAAATGGCAGGTGATTTCGTCCTGCCCACAGTCAAGCGCGCGACCATTACCGATCGTAACGGGCAGGCCCTGGCGCTGTCTCTTCCCGTGGCGCAGGTTTACGCCAATCCGATGGAACTGATTGATCCAGAGGACGCGACAAAGAAGCTTAAAACTGTTCTGCCCAAGCTGGATGAAGCCGAAACCGTTCGTCGTCTCTCACTGAAGAAGCAGTTCGTTTACATCGCTCGTGATATTTCTCCTGTGCAGGAAATCGCGATCAATAATCTTGGTATTCCCGGTATTTATTTTGAAGCCGGTGAGCGCCGTCATTATCCGCTTGGCCGGACTGCCGCTCAGATCATGGGTAGCGTGGATATCGATGATCATGGCATTGCTGGCGTGGAGCGATTTTTTGATCAGCGCCTGAACTCGGATCGCACGCCTCTACGCCTGTCTTTGGACGTTCGCGTTCAGGCTGTCGCGCATGATGAGTTGATGGCAGCCAAGGACGAGTTCTCGGCCATTGGTGCTTCGGCCATTGTCATGGATGTTCGAACGGGCGAAATTCTGGCCATGGTCAGCCTCCCTGACTATGACGCCAATGAATTCAACCATGCACCGAACGATGCCCGCTTTAACCGTGCCGTGACAGGCATGTATGAGCCGGGCTCGACTTTCAAGCTTCAAACGGCGGCCATGGGTCTTCAGCTTGGCGTGGTTCATATCTGGGATCGGTTTTCGACCATTCCTATCCGGGTTGGCCGCTTCACCATCCGCGATATGAAGACTGACCACTTTGCGCCATGGCTGTCTCTGCCGGGTGTGCTAGCCTATTCGTCCAACCCGGCCGCAGCCCATATTGCCCTGGATGTGGGCGCCCAGCGCCAGCAGGACTGGCTGCGAAACATGGGCTTCTTCAACCGCGTCCCGGTTGAGCTTCCAGAAGCCGGACGTCCACTTGTACCGGCCTCGAAAAACTGGGGACTTTCCACCGTCATGACTGTTGGCTTCGGTCATGGTGTGGCTGAGCCTCCGCTGGCCATTGTCCGTGGCACAGCGGCGACCGTGAATGGTGGCATTCTTTTGAAGCCCACACTGGTGGCTCGGGATCAGCAGGACGAGAGCCAGACACCTGATGCCAAGGTGCGTCCTGTCGCTTACAAGCCCGACGAAGCGGATAGTGGTGATGACATTGGCGCACAGACACCTGTCGGAACACGGGTTCTGTCAGAGAAAACGTCTGCCCTGCTACGCAAACTGCTGCGTCTTGACGTTACCCTGGGAAGCGGCAAATCGGCTGAAGTTCCGGGCTATTACGTGGGTGGCAAAACAGGCACGGCTGAAAAGATCGGTGCTCATGGTGGATACCTGAAACACGTCAACGTTTCGGCCTTCACCAGTGTTTTCCCGATGAACAACCCGCATTACGCGGTGTATGTCATGCTCGATAGCCCACAGGGCACTGCGGCCACACATGGCTGGACCACTGCCGCATGGAACGCAGCGCCGACCGTCAAGAAAATCATTTCCCGTGTTGGACCTATCCTGAACCAGTTCCCGGATACGGCCAACAAG
Organism: Gluconobacter sp. P5H9_a; assembly: GCF_018812085.1. Lineage (NCBI taxonomy): Bacteria > Pseudomonadati > Pseudomonadota > Alphaproteobacteria > Acetobacterales > Acetobacteraceae > Gluconobacter > Gluconobacter sp. P5H9_a. The sequence goes on along the minus strand of NZ_JACRVW010000008.1, from coordinate 74,963 downwards.
GACGCCATTGATGCATCTCTCGCCATCCCTATGAATCCGTCCGTGCCAGCGGGCTATCGTGCCCTTGGCCCTGGTAACGACCCTGGAGATCCGCGCTATCAGGCGCACACTCCCAAGACACAGCACTGAGCCTACCCATGCGTCTCTCTGAACTCCTCCGGCAGAATGGTTCCATTCTGTCGCCTTCCGTTGACCCTGAAATCTGCGCGGTAACAGCAGACAGCAGACAGGTCCGGCCGGGCACACTGTTTTTTGCTCTTCGTGGCGCAAAACAGGACGGAGCAGCCTTCATTCCTCAAGCGGTCGCAAATGGTGCAGTTGCCGTTGTTGCAGATCATCCGGCGCAAGCTGATGTTCCCGTTCTGCTAACTCCTGACGCCAAACACCTGCTCGCATTAACGGCTGTAACGCTTGCAGGTCCACAGCCGACCTGCATTGCAGCAGTAACCGGAACAAACGGCAAAAGCAGCACGGCAGAATTTCTTCGCCAGATCTGGACGCTTCAGGGCTTCAAGGCGGCCAGCCTTGGAACACTGGGGCTGATTGCCAATGTTGACGTCCCGCCTCCGCCATCACTGACAACGCCTGATCCCGTTTCACTGGCCAAGACACTTGCCTCTTTGGCGCAGTACGGTGTGGACCATGTTGCACTCGAAGCATCATCGCACGGACTGGAGCAGCACCGTCTTGATGGCGTTACGCTTAACGCAGCGGGCTTCTCAAATCTGACGCGTGACCATCTGGATTACCACGGCACCATTACAGCCTATCGCACTGCCAAACTGCGTCTTTTTGAAGAGCTTCTGCCAACGAATGGTATTGCTGCGGTCAATGCGGATATGGATCCTGAGACGCTCAACGCGTTGCAGGCACTGGCAGCCCAGCGCGCCATGACACTTCGCACAGTCGGCAAAACAGGGACAGCCCTGCGCCTTCTCGAAACAACTCCGACACCTACCGGTCAGATTGTTCGGCTCTCCCTCTACGGCGAAGAGCTTCCAGAAATGACCTTGGCATTACCCGGCCTGTTCCAGGCCGATAATGCCATGCTGGCGGCCGCGATGTGCTGGCAGGATGAAAGCACAGCACGAAGCGTGGTAAATTACCTGCCGCAGTTGGTCGGCGTGCGCGGACGATGTGAACGTGCTGTTGAGCTTTCCAATGGAGCCGCAGCCTACGTCGATTATGCCCACACGCCGGATGCACTGGAACGCGTTCTAGCGAGCCTCCGGCCACACACCAAAGGACGGCTTATTGTGGTGTTCGGTGCGGGCGGCGATCGTGATCGTGGCAAGCGCCCGTTAATGGGCGAAGTTGCAGCGCGCATGGCGGACCTGGCGATTGTCACAGACGATAACCCGCGCACGGAAGATCCGCAGAGTATCCGTTCCGCCATCCATGCGGCCTGCCCAGAAGCGCACGAAATCGGAGACCGCAGGTCTGCGATCGCCGCAGGGTTGGACGCGCTTCAGCCGGGGGACATTCTGGTTGTTGCTGGCAAGGGTCATGAGCAGGGACAGATTGTTGGTCAAACCGTTCTTCCGTTCGATGACCGCAGCGTTATCCGTGAACTCGCAGGTGCAGCATGAGCGTTCTCTGGACATCCAAAGAGCTTCGTGATGCGACAAATGGCTGCCTTGAAGCCGACGTTTCCGTCACCGGAATTTCCATCGATACCCGGACATTAAAATCTGGCGACCTTTTCATCGCACTTAAGGGCGATGCCAGTGATGGCCACGCTCACATCGCGCAGGCCCTTGATGCCGGGGCAGCGTGTGTGATGGTGCATGATACCAGAGGCCTTACGGACCCACGCCTCCTGATCGTTGCCGATACGATGCAGGGTCTGGAAGCACTGGGACGCTTCGCGCGCGCACGCTTTGATGGAAAAGTCGTCGCGATTACTGGCAGCGTCGGCAAGACCACGACGAAAGACATGCTCCGCACCGCACTTTCTGCGCTCGGGCCGACACATGCTGCCATTGCATCCTACAATAATCACTGGGGCGTCCCTCTCACCTTAGCGCGCCTCCCCCGCGACGCACGTTTTTGCGTGAGTGAGATTGGCATGAACCATGTGGGGGAAATTGCCCCCTTGGCTGCGCAGGTTCGCCCGGACGTCGGGATCATTACCACCATCGGAACAGCGCATCTGGGCCACATGGGAAGCGTGGAAGAAATCGCGCGTGAAAAATCCCAACTCTTCAGCGCATTACCACCACACGGGACGGCCATTGCTCCGGACGATGCTGTGGGGCAAGACCTGTTTCAGGCAGCTCTCCCTGACCATACATCTCTTTGGTTAAGTGGTTTTTCTCTTGCCGCCCAAGTCCGGTTAGAAAACCTGGTCTGCACCGCGGAAGGCAGCACTTTTACCCTGACATTCCCTAATACTCCGAGCGTGTCCGTCAGATTAACAGCTCCAGGCCGACATCTGGCGCGAAACGCTGCGCTGGCTCTCGGAGCTGTCGCAGCCCTTGGCGAAAATGTGCAGGATGCGGCTAAAGCGTTGACCGGGTTTGTTCCAGGAGCAGGCCGCGGACAGATGCGTACTGTGCTGAACGGCGTGCAGTTGCTTGATGAAAGCTACAATGCCTCCACGACCAGCATTCGTTCGGCGCTAGAGACTCTCTCGCTTCTTCCCGCCAAACGGCGCGTGGTCGCTCTGGGAGACATCCGTGAACTTGGCGAATTCGCAGAGGCAGAACATCGTTCTCTCGCGGATGCCGTAATTGCAGCAGATGCACTGGCTTTCTGCTGTGGCACCCACATGCACGCGCTTTACGAAACTCTTCCCGAAACCGTGCGGGGTGGTTATGCCCCGGACGCGTCTTCCCTCGCCCCCCTTCTGTGTGATGCTCTCCGCCCCGGTGACCTTCTGCTCGTCAAAGGCAGTTTGGGCAGCCGGATGCGCGATGTCATTGCGGCCCTCGATAACGCTTCCAACCCGGTCTCTGCCTGATGCTGTTCAATCTCGTCGCCTCTCATGCCTCATCGCATGGCGGGTTCTTCAACCTCTTCCATTATCTGACGTTCCGCTCGGGTTGTGCGTGCCTGACGGCGCTGGTGATCTCGCTAGCGCTTGGCAACCCCTTCATTGCGCAGCTCAAACGGATCCAGCGTGAAGGGCAACCTATCCGCACGCTTGGTCCGGAACGGCATATTCTGGAAAAGGCTGGCACGCCAACAATGGGCGGGATGCTAATCCTGATCGCGCTGTTCTCCGCGACGCTGTTGTGGGCAGACCTGACAAACGGTTTCGTCTGGGCCGTTATGCTCACAACTGCCGCATTCGGTGCCGTTGGCTTTGCAGACGACTATCTAAAGCTTTCCCGCCGTAATACGAAAGGTGTGTCCAAGCGCGTACGGCTGGGATGTGAGTTTGCAGCCTCTCTCATCGCAGGCATCTGGCTCCAGCACCTGACGCCACCGGAACTCCGTAATGCCGTCGCATTCCCCTTCGTGAAGGATATCCTCCTTCCGCTCGGTTATGCCTTCCCACTTTTTGCGATGATTACGATTACGGGCTTCGGCAATGCCGTGAACTTCACCGATGGCCTGGATGGGCTGGCCATTGTTCCTGTCGTAATTGCAGCGCTCGTCTTTGCGCTGATTGCCTATCTCGTGGGCAATCATGTTTTTGCTGATTACCTCCAGCTTCACCCTGTTCCGGGCACCGGCGAACTGGCTGTGTTCTGCGCCGCACTGATTGGAGCGGGGCTTGGCTTTCTGTGGTTCAATGCACCCCCGGCTGCCGTTTTTATGGGTGATACAGGCTCCCTGTCCCTCGGCGGCGCACTTGGGGCCGTTGCCGTCGCCGTCAAGCATGAGCTTGTTCTGTGCATTGTTGGCGGCGTGTTCGTCGCAGAAACGCTCTCCGTCGTGATCCAGATCTTCTGGTTTAAGCGTACAGGCCGGCGTGTGTTCCTCATGGCACCGTTGCACCATCACTTTGAAAAGAAGGGCTGGCAGGAACCGAAGATCGTCGTACGATTCTGGATTGTCTCCATCGTTCTGGGGCTGTGTGGTCTGGCCACGCTGAAATTGAGATGACAGGCTTTCCGACAGATCTTCTCGCAGGTGAGCGCTATGCGGTTTGCGGCCTTGGTCGTAACGGTGCGGCCGTAGTCAACGCGTTGCTGAACATGGGTGCCGAGGTTCAGGCATGGGATGATAATGCCCCGTCTCTGCCCCCTCATGAGCGACTGACACTTGCACCACTGACAGACCTGTCCGGCATGACAGCGCTCGTCCTGTCTCCTGGTATTCCGCACATTCTGCCTAAGCCCCATCCTGTGGCCGAACTGGCTCGCGCTCAGAATGTGCAGATCCTGTCAGATGCAGAACTGCTTTATCGCAATGTTCGCAAAGCCGGATCCAAAGCGCATTTTGCAGCCATAACCGGTACAAACGGAAAATCCACAACAACAGCTCTGCTGGCTCATCTCCTGCAATCCGCCGGGGTTCCCTGTGTCGCGGGCGGCAATCTGGGCACTGCGTCTCTGGCACTTCCTCTTCTGGCTGATACCGGCATCTACGTTATTGAGATGTCGTCATACATGCTGGAACGGCTGGATCAGTTCCACGCTGCGACTGCCTGCCTGTTAAACATTACACCGGACCATCTTGATCGTCATGGAGACATGGATGGCTATGCGGCAGCGAAAGCGCATGTCTTCGACAACATGACGTCTGAAGATCTGGCGGCCATCGGCGAAGCCGATCCATGGTGCCTGACGATCGCCGAGAAAATTGCGTCACGAGGAATTCCCGTCACGATGCTGGCGCCGAATGCGGTTCCATCCTTCGACGGCCCTGCACTTCCGGGACGGCACAACCGTCAGAACGTCGCCGCGGTTTGGGCGATGGCAAAGCATCTTGGTTTGAGCGACACGGCTATTCGTGATGGATTGGCCTCATTTCCCGGTCTGGAACATCGGCTGCAAAAGGTAGCCGAGCGGGATGGTGTGGCGTTCATCAACGATAGCAAAGCAACTAATGCCGAAGCTGCATCCAAGGCGCTTGGGTCCTACGACCGTGTGATGTGGATTGCAGGGGGAACGGCTAAAGCGGGAGGCATCGAAATGCTTGTCCCGTGGTTTGACCGCATTGCCCACGCGTTCCTCATTGGCCGAGACGCCGCTGTTCTTGCTGAAACACTTCAAGCCAATGGCGTTCCCTACACGATGTGTGACACGCTGGACCGCGCAGTTCCCGCAGCGTTTGACGCAGCCCTAACGGGTGGTGTCAAAACTGTTCTTCTGTCTCCGGCCTGCGCAAGTTTTGATCAGTTTCGCAGTTTTGAGGATCGTGGGTCACACTTTCTCCAGATTTGCGATAATATTGTGAAATCAGGCCATTCGGGCTAAATGCTCAAAGCAGAACAGGAAGGTTGACGGTCATGGCGGGCTCCTCCCGTGTCGATTCATCGGCAATCGCCCGCTGGTGGCGCAATACCGACCGGGTCACGCTCGCCTGTGTCGGAATTCTGATCGGCCTGGGTTATGTGCTGATGCTCGCGGCCAGCCCTGCCGTGGCCTCGAGAATTGGCGCGTCCCGCAACATGTTCATCCTCAAGCAGGTGATCTTCCTGGCACTGGCTGGGGCAATCGTGCTTGGTGTGTCTTATCTTTCGCGAGCGGGTGTCAAAAAMCTGGCCTTTATCGGGGGTATTCTTGCCCTCGCCGCCACAGCCATGACACTGGTGCACGGGATGGAGATCAAAGGCGCGCGCCGCTGGATCGCCCTGCCCATGATGTCCGTGCAGCCTTCAGAATTCCTTAAACCCTGCTTTGCCGTCATGACGGGCTGGCTCCTCTCCGCACGCCGGACGGTCGTTTTGCGAGGGAACATAGCGTTCCCCGGGATGCTGATCGCCTTCGCATGCTTTGGCGTCATTCTGGCGCTCCTCAAGTCCCAGCCGGACATTGGAATGTTGTCCGTCATCACCATGGTTTTCATGACGCAGCTCTTCGTCGACGGACTACGTCTGTATTGGGTTGGGCTTTGTGTTGCAGGCATGATTGGTGCATTCGGCATGGCGTTCGTCATGTTCCCGCACGTGCGCTCCCGTGTTGAGCGGTTCCTGCATCCGGACGTTGGCGATCACTATCAGATCGACACGGCGCTTCGTGCTTTCGGAAATGGGGGTCTGCTCGGACGTGGGCCGGGTGAAGGACGCGTCAAGGATCTGCTGCCTGATGCTCATGCCGACTTTGTTTTCGCCGTTGCTGGCGAAGAGTACGGCCTGTTGCTCTGCTTCGGCATTATCACCGTGTTCGGCATTATTGTCCTGCGCACCCTGCTGAAACTTATGCGGGAAGAAGATCCTTTTGTGATCGTCTCTGCGGCAGGCCTGGTGACAGGGTTCGGGCTACAGGCTTTCGTCAACATGGGGTCAACACTTCACCTCATCCCAACAAAGGGCATGACGCTGCCATTCATCTCGTATGGTGGGAGTTCGGCCATGTCCATTGCTCTGACCATGGGAATGGTCCTTGCCCTGACGCGCCATCACGTTGGTCCGGGCAAGATTGCCCAGCGCGTCGCCACCCCTTACACCCCCGGTTCCCTTCTTGAGAGAAACACCCCATGAAACGTCCGATTGTCGTTGCTGCCGGTGGAACCGGAGGACATTTTTTCCCCGCTGAAGCTGTTGCAACCGTCCTGGCAGAACGTGGGCATGACCTTGTTCTTATGACGGACGCCAGGCATGGACGGCGTGAGGCCGGCCTGTTCAAGGATCGACCTCAGTATGTGCTGGACGGCGCAGGCGTGGCTGGCAAAGGCCTTGGCGGGAAAGTGCGTGGTATCACTGCACTTTTCCGAGGCATGCTCGAAGCACGCCGGGTCCTCAAAACACTCGATGCGGCCGCTGTTGTCGGGTTTGGAGGATATCCATCCATTCCGCCGCTTCTGGCCTCTCGCATGCTGCCAAAATCACAGCGTCCGGAAATGGTTATTCACGAAGGGAACGCGGTTCTCGGGCAGGCAAACGCCTTTCTGTCGCGCTTTTCTCCGCTGATCGCCACGTCTTATGACAGCGTTGCGCGCCTCCCACAGGGCGCCCGCGTCACTCTGACAGGGATGCCTGTTCGGGCCGGGATCGAAGCCCTATTCGGGCAACCCTATACCGCTCCGACAGAGACTGTTCGGCTACTGGTCTGGGGGGGCTCTCTCGGTGCCCGCGTATTTTCAGATATTGTGCCACAGGCTCTGGCTGCTCTGCCGGTTGGCTTCCGCACACGTCTGCATGTCACGCAACAGGTTCGTGCGGAAGACACTGATCGCGTTCGTGCCATCTATGAAGATGCAGGTATTGCGGTTGAGGTTGAACCTTTTTTCAACGATGTTCCCGAACGACTGAAATCAGCCCATCTGGTTATTGGCCGCGCAGGCGGGTCGTCTGTTGCGGAACTCGCCATGGCCGGGCTTCCGTCCATTCTAGTGCCTCTGCCCATCGCCGCCTCTGACGAACAGGGCGCCAACGGCCAAGCCTTACAGGATGCCGGAGCGGCCTGGATGGTTCGTCAGCCGGATTTCACATCTGCGGCCCTGGCGGCTCTCGTGGCTGATCTGCTTACACACCCTGAGCGCCTTTCTGCTGCTGCTGAAGCTGCACGTCAGTTTGCTCGCCCTCATGCTGCCGCAAAGGTAGCAGACCTGATCGAAGCCGGCCTTCGGTCCTGATCATCTCTTTTTACCCTATTACCTCAAGAGTACCTGCCCCATGCGCGCCCTGCCCCTGAACATCGGAACCATTCATTTCGTCGGTATCGGCGGTATCGGAATGTCCGGCATTGCGGAAGTTCTGCATATGCTGGGCTACCGGGTTCAGGGTTCAGATATTGCGGAAAGCTCGAATGTTCAGCGTCTGCGACACGCTGGCATCCAGATCCACATCGGACATGATGCCTCCAATCTGGGTGACGCCCAGGTTGTCGTGACCTCTACAGCCGTCAAAAAAGACAACCCTGAGGTTGTTGCCGCGCGGGCAAAGCTGATTCCGGTCGTTCGTCGCGCGGAAATGCTGGCAGAACTGATGCGTCTGCGCTGGTCTGTCGCGATCGGCGGCACGCACGGCAAGACCACGACGACAAGCCTTGTGGCCTGCGTTCTGGAGCATGCGAAGCTGGACCCGACCGTCATCAATGGCGGCATCATTGAGGCTTACGGAACCAACACCCGTATGGGCTCCGGTGACTGGATGGTGGTGGAAGCAGACGAAAGCGACGGATCATTTCTGCGTCTGCCTGCGGTCATTGCGGTCATCACGAACATGGACCCCGAGCATTTGGATCACTGGGGTACGGAAGAAGCCATGCAGGCGGGCTATGACCAGTTCGTCTCCAACATTCCGTTTTATGGCTTTGCTGTGCTGTGCGTAGATCACCCGCAGGTTCAGCAGATGATCCCGCGCCTGTCCGACCACCGCATCATCACCTACGGCTTCAGCCCGCAAGCCGATGTTCGCGCTGAGAAGGTCGTGATGGACAAGCGTGGCGCAACATTCGAGGTTGTCGTCACGAACCGCGCCCGCAACCGGACGCGTCGCGCCGGTCCGTTCCGCCTGCCAATGCTGGGCCATCATAACGTTCTGAACTCTCTGGCAGCTATCGCGGTGGCGCTGGAAATGGAAATCAGTGATTCCGTCATCGCCTCCGGCCTGGCGTCCTTCAAGGGCGTAAAGCGTCGTTTCACGCGGACGGGTGAATTCAATGGCGTGTCGATCATTGATGATTATGGTCATCATCCGGTCGAGATTGCGGCTGTCCTGAAAGCTGCCCGTCAGGCAGGCGCAAAGAACGTCATCGCCGTGGTGCAGCCACATCGTTATTCCCGCCTGAAAGGCCTGTTCGGCGAATTCTGCACCTGCATGAACGATGCTGATACCGTTATCGTGGCTGACGTGTATGCGGCTGGTGAAAGCCCGATTGATGGCGCAGATCGTGATGCGCTGGTCGAAGGCCTGCGGGATCGTGGACACCGCTCTGTCGTGCCATTGCCCTCACCTGAACTTCTTCCCGAAATGGTGAACGCGATTGCAAAGCCCGGCGACTATGTTGTCTGCCTCGGTGCCGGAACAATCACCCAGTGGGCACAGACCCTTCCGCAAGAGCTGGAAGCTCTAAACACCAAGAGCCCGACGCCGGAAAGCGCTGTATGAGCGACAACTTTCCAGTTCAGGGCCTTCGCGGACGTCTGACGGCCAATGCACCGCTGGGAGCCCGCGCCTGGTTCCGCACTGGCGGCTCCGCTGACTGGTTGTTCGTGCCAGAAGACGCAGATGATCTGGCTGACCTGCTGCGGAACCGCCCCGTCGACATGCCCCTGACAGTTCTTGGCGCATGCTCAAATGTCATCATCCGCGATGGTGGTATTGAAGGCGTGGTGGTCCGGCTGGCCCGTGGTTTCTCGGACATTGAAGTCCAGACTGACGGCCTGGTAGTGGGCGCCGCAGCTCTGGATGTTACGGTGGCCGAGCACAGTGCCGCTGCAGGACTGGCTGGACTGGAATTTCTTGTCGGCATTCCCGGGTCCATCGGCGGCGCTGTGCGCATGAATGCTGGCGCTTATGGTTCGGACATCAATGCCGTTCTCGATTGGGCGGATATTCTCACGTCAGACGGCGAGTTGCGTCGCCTCACCTGTGAAGAACTGGGCTTTGCGTACCGTCATTCGGCTTTGCCGGAAGGTGCTATTGTCATTCGGGCCAGACTGCGTGGCACACCCGACGCACCAGACGCCATTCGGGAACGCCTTGCAGAAATTCGTGCCTCTCGCGAAGCGTCCCAGCCTGTTCGTGCCCGCACTGGTGGCTCAACGTTTCGTAACCCGGAGGGTCACAAAGCCTGGGCGCTGATTGATGAAGCAGGTTGCCGTGGCCTGACGCTGGGTGGCGCTCAGGTCAGTGAGAAGCATTGCAACTTCCTGCTGAACATTGGTGATGCCAGTAGCAAACAGCTTGAAACGCTTGGGGAAACTGTTCGCAAGAAAGTTCTGGACCGCAGCGGAATTGACCTGCACTGGGAGATCAGACGCATTGGTCGTCGTGACGTAGGAGAGAAGACAGTATGAAGGTCGCAGTTTTATATGGCGGTACGTCCAGCGAGCGACCTGTCAGCCTTGTCAGTGGCAATGCAGCCATCTCCGCCCTGCGCGAGAAGGGGCATGAAGTAACGCCAGTCGATGTCGGCGCCGATATTGCCGTCACGATCCAGGCTCTGAGAGCCGCCGCCCCTGACGTGGTCTTCAATGCATTGCATGGCCCAAAAGGCGAAGATGGCGCCATTCAGGGTGTGCTGGAATGGATGGGACTTCCTTACACACACTCCGGCATCCGCGCCTCTGCTGTCGCAATGGACAAGGGAGCAACCCGCATGCTGCTCGCGGCAGCGGGGCTTCCCATTGCTGAAGGCCGTGTCATCACGCCTGAAGAACTGGCGGAAGCAGACCCACTGCCCGTTCCGTATGTTGTGAAGCCCGTTGCAGAAGGATCGTCGGTCGGCGTTGAAATTATTCGCCAGGGTGACAACCGTCGTGTCGAAATCGCAAAAAACTGGCGCTTCGGCAAAGAAGCTCTTGTTGAAACATTCGTTCCTGGCCGTGAGCTGACTGCGGGCGTCATGGGTGATCGCGCCTTGGCCGTAACCGACATCCTGCCTGCCGAAACGGCTGCATTCTACGATTTCGAAGCAAAGTACAAAGCTGGTGGCTCCAGACACGTCGTCCCGGCAGAGCTGCCAGAAAGCGTGACCGAGCGTGCACTGGATTATGCTCTGCGTGCTCATCAGATTTTGGGATGTTCTGGCGCCAGCAGAACGGATTTCCGCTACGACGACGAGACAGACACTCTGATCGTTCTCGAGGTTAACACGCAGCCCGGCATGACCCCAACCTCCCTGCTGCCGGAACAGGCTGCATATTGCGGCATCTCCTACCCGGATCTTTGTGACTGGCTGGTTCAGGAGGCACTGACCCGCTGATGCGCAGGGACTCCCGCCCTCAGGAACCCGATTTCCGACGTGACCCGGCTTTCCGCCCGGCGCCGATGCCGCCTTACGAAGACCGGCCGTCACGGACGAAACTGTTCCTGCGCCGTCAACGGAAACTGATTCGCCCCGGAATCGTATTCCTTGTCGTGGTCGGACTGGGAGGAGCAGGAGCGCGCCTCCTGTATGACGCAGCGTCGGAGGAGCGTTTTGCTCCGCTGAGAGCCAAGCTTGTTGCCATGGAGCCGCTGCCTATTCGGCACGTCGTCATCAATGGTCGCGGCATGACCAGCGAGGCATCAATTTACGAAGCCCTGGGAACAAGCACTGGCCACCCAATTTTCGGTTTTTCTGTTGAAGCCGCACGCCAGCGCATTGATGAACTTCCCTTCGTGGATCATGCGACCGTCGAGCGGCGGATGCCGGATACGATCATCATCAACCTGACCGAACGTACACCCATCGCCGTCTGGCAAACGCATGGGCATTTTTCGCTCATTAACCAGGCCGGCGAAGAAGTTCCCGATCAGGGCATGACAGGCAAGAATGCTCAGGCTTTTCTTCAGCTACCGCTTGTCGTTGGCGATGGTGCCAATACTGCCGCGTCCGTCGTCATTGACGCTTTAGTCAAACAGCCGGATGTCAAATCCCGTGTGACCGCCCTCATTCGTGTGGGAAACAGGCGCTGGAATGTGACCCTGAAAGACGGGACAACTGTCATGCTCCCCGAAGGCGAAGAGGCCGCAGCGTTTGCACGTCTCGCGCAATATCAGACAAGCATGAACCTGCTGGATCGGCCTGTCGTCTCGATTGACATGCGCCTTCCAGATCGCATGGTCATTCATCAGACACCTGCGCCCACACCTCCTCCTGACACMCCCAAAACAGACACACCCGCCCCTCCTTCTGACAGCAGCCAGACGACACAGCAGCCATGACCGATCTTACACCAACGTCCGATCTTCCGGCCTTTCGCCGCCGGGGTGGTCTGCGGGGCCGGTCCCTGATCCCTGTGGGTGGCGAACGCGAAGTTGCGCTGAACCGCGCATCACGTGAAATCCTGCCGCTGCCTCCGGAAGAGACATCCAAACCTCGTGTCTGGCGCAATGGCGTTTTCGGTGCGCTGGATATCGGCACGACGAAAATGACCTGCCTCATTGGCAAGGGTGAGCCGGATGGTTCCATTCAGGTTCTGGGTTATGGCTGGCGGCGCTCCCACGGCATTCGATCTGGGTCGATCGTGGATATTCGTGAAGCTGAGGCTGCTATTCGCGCCACCGTTGGTCAGGCAGAGGAAGCCGCAGAGCGACGAATGGACTCACTGGTCGTCAATCTGTCCTGCGGTCATCCCCGAAGCCGCCTAATCGATGCCCACATGCCCATCGGTGGTCGTGAAGTGACGGATGGAGATGTTCAGCGCCTGATCACGGACGGTCAGGCTCGTGCATGGTCAGAAGGCCGGGACGTCATCCATACCCTTCCCATCGGGTATGTCGTTGACTCCATGCCGGGCATTGCTGATCCGCGTGGCCATCAGTGTGAACAGCTGGCGACGAAACTGCATGTTGTTGACATGAACTCCAGTGCTCTCCGCACACTGGATACCGTTCTTCAGCATTCAGAGCTCAAACTTGACGGACTGGTTTCCAGCCCCTTTGCTTCTGGCGTTGCCGTGCTGGCTGACGAAGAACGTGATTTAGGCGTTACCGTCGTGGAAATGGGAGGCGGAACCACCTCTCTCGCAGTTTTCTGTGAAGGCCGACTGATCCATACGGCACAAATCCCTGTTGGTGGCCTTCATGTTACCCGTGATATTGCGGGCGTTCTTTCGACATCTCTGGAAACTGCAGAGCGCCTGAAAACCATGTATGGTGCGGCACAGCTCGGGTCTGACGATCAACGCGAAATCCTGTCCGTGCCCCTCATTGGGGAAGGCCGGGACCGTTTGGCCCGTATTCCGCGCTCGAAAGTGATCTCCGTTATTCAGCCTCGCGTTGAAGAGACACTTGAACTTGTGCGCCATGCTCTGGACAATGCAGGTCTGGGGCGTCTCGCCAACGGGCGTGTCGTTCTGACAGGCGGAGCTTCCTTGATGGAGGGCATCGTGCCTGTCGCAACACGCATTCTTGCCCGGCCGGTTCGCATGGGCAAACCGCTAAACGTTCATGGCCTGCCGGAGACTGCTGCAGCTTCGGCCGGTTTTTCCACCGCTGCGGGGCTTCTGGCCTGGGCAGCGGGCGCAGATCGGGACTTTGGGGACATTTCAACTCCCGAACCTCGATCTGGCAGCCTTCTGAAACGTCTCGTGGGGTTCATCCGCGACCGTGGATGAGCTACACAGAAAATAACGCCCTTTTTTCCGTTGCTTCCTCGCAGTTCCGGACCTGATCATGACTTTGAACCTTACCCCGACCCCGAACTCTCACGTTGAACTGGCCCCGCGCATTACCGTCGTCGGTGTTGGTGGTGGTGGCACGAATGCCGTCAACAACATGATCGATTCGGAGCTCAAGGGCGTCGAGTTCGTTGTTGCCAACACGGATGCGCAGCAGCTCGCCCACTCCAAGGCTGAACGCCGCGTCCAGCTTGGCCCCCATCTGACACGCGGCCTCGGCGCAGGCGCCAAGCCGGAAATCGGCCGCGAAGCTGCTGAAGAAGCTGCACAGGAAATCGAGCGTCAGCTCGAAGGGGCGAATCTGGTCTTCATCACAGCCGGCATGGGCGGTGGTACGGGTACGGGTGCGGCTCCGGTTATTGCGCGCATGGCCCGTGAGCGGGGCGTTTTAACAGTTGGTGTGGTGTCGAAGCCCTTCAACTTCGAAGGGCGCCGCCGCACGCTGGCTGCTGAATCCGGTATCGCCGAGCTTCAAAAGCACGTCGACACCCTGATTGTTATTCCGAACCAGAACCTGTTCAATTCCGCGAACCAGAACACGACGTTCCGTGAAGCCTTTAAAATGGCTGACAACGTCCTGAACATGGGTGTTCGCGGCATTACGGACCTGATGGTCTCTCCGGGCCTCATCAATCTCGACTTTGCGGACGTGAAGGCCGTGATGGAAGAGATGGGCAAGGCCATGATGGGCACCGGTGAAGCCACCACGGAAGATGATGGTGAAGATCGCGCCGTTGCCGCTGCCGAGCGCGCCATCTCCAACCCACTGCTTGAAGATGCGTCCATGGCTGGCGCCCGCGGTCTGCTGATCAATATCACAGGTGGCGAAGATCTGACACTTTACGAAGTGAACGCAGCTGCCGACCGCATTCGTGAAGAAGTTGCCGAAGAAGCCAACATCATCTTCGGCGCCCTGATTGATGAGAACATGAACGGGCGCATCCGCGTTTCGGTTGTGGCGACAGGCATCGACACCCAGTCCAGAAATGATCCGAACAATACAGAGACGACGCCTGGGGCGGCTCCCCAGCAGGCCCCTTCTGCCTCGGCTCCACGTGATACGTCTGCTCAAAATCGTCAGGCTCCTCAGACGTTTCAGCCGGGATCAACCTACGCAGGTGGGCCGCCACGCCCGAACTTCAACCTTGACCCGAACGCGTCACAGCAGCCTGCATCGCCCGCMCCAGCAGCAGAAAGCCCGGTTGCACCACCGCCACATGCGGCACCTCAACAGCCGCACGTCGCAGCCCCGCAGGACGATGCGGCGCCGCGCTCCCCTCGCGCTGGCCTGTTTTCCGAGCCGCCGCGTGCACCAGCTCCAGAAGCCCCACGCAGCATTTTCGGCCTTATGACAGGCGCTTTCCGTAGCCGTCCGGCTCCGCAGCAAGCAGCACCGCAGGCCCCGCGCACGGAGCAGAACAGCCGTGACGCATATCAGCAGACGGATCATCATAACCCCTCCGAACAGCGCCATAACCAAGGGCCGTCTGACGGTAGCGATGATTCCACGCTCGATATTCCAACCTATCTTCGTCGCTGAATAAGCGAACTGCTTTCCTGCAAAATCCTGCGCATCGCAGGAAAGCAGTCAGGTAATATCCGGCAACAATCATTGAATGGCACTCCGGCGATGACTGGGTTTTATTATAAGCCAGTCTAAATCGTCGGGGGATTCATGCAGGTTACGCCAGCGCATCATGGAAAGTCGGTTCCAGCAGATCGAAAGGTCCGCCCGCTACTTTCCAGCGCGTCTGACAGCACGCAGACGCCTCTTTTCTCTGAGCGTCCCGATTTGAAGAACCTGCAAACAACCCTTCATTCTGCCATATCCTGCCGAGGCATCGCTCTTCACAGTGGCCTTGATGTCGATCTGGAAATTTCTCCAGCCGAAGCGGATACAGGTATTCGCTTTCAGCGGAGCGATTACCCCGGCTCTCCTTCGTTTCCCGCTCTCTATGACCGGATTATCGACACCAAACTTTCGACTGTTGTTGCCTGCAAAAATGATCCTTCTCTGCGCGTGGCAACTATTGAGCACCTGATGGCGGCCCTTAACGCCTTGGAAATCGATAACGCGTTCATTTCGGTTAGTGGTCCGGAATTACCGGTTCTGGACGGTTCGGCAGATGCGTTTGCTTTTCTGCTACGATGCGCAGGGAAGAAAACGCTAGATACGCCACGAAAAATTATCGAAATTCTTCGAAACGTCCGGGTTGAAGGCGACAACGGTGCTTTTGCCGAGCTGCGCCCGGCTCAACGCGGTCTTTCTCTTGCAATTTCGTTAAATTTTGATGCTGAAGCCATTGGGTGTCAGCGCTATGCCATGCAGCTTGATCCGGCTCGCTTTCTAGAAGAAGTGTCTTTCTGCCGTACTTTTGTGAACCGGAAGGACATTGAATATCTTCAAAGTATTGGCCTCGCCCGTGGAGGCTCTCTCGACAATGCTGTCGTAGTGGATGGTAAGACCATTCTTAATCCAGCAGGTCTGAAAATCGAGCGGGAATTTGCCCGACATAAGCTTCTTGATGCTATCGGTGATCTGTATTGCTGCGGCTACCGCCTGAAAGCGGGATTCATCGGCCATAAATCTGGTCACAAAATTAATAACGAGCTTCTGCGCAGCGTTTTTTCAGATCAGAAAAACTGGCGTTTTGAAACTCCGACCTCTACCGTTTCAGCACGGGGCCACCGTCGCACACGCGTCGCAGCCTAAGGTTAAATGGCGGGTCTTTCGTCCCCGCATTCCCGTGATATAAGACGGGCTTCACGGGAAGAGCAGGTATGGCAAGCAGCACTCAGCATCATTTCGAAGTGTCCTGGAACGGACGGGGTCTTGTTCTGAAGGCTGCGGCCGTAAGCGGTTTGCTGCTTCTGTCAGGCTGTTCATTGCTTTCTCACAAGCATGAGAAGCCAGTTATTCCAAAGGCTGCTGACGCAGAGACGCTGTATAACTACGGTATCGATGCTCTTCATTCCGGCCGATATGAACTGGCGGGCGGCGAATTCGAGCTGCTTCAGCAGAACTATCCGTATTCCGGTTTCACCGGCAATGCCGAGCTGATGGAAGGCTATGCCTACTACCTGCAAGGTGAGTATGCGCTTTCGGTTCAGCAGCTTGAGCGTTATCTCCAGCTCCACCCGACCAGCCCTGATGCGGCCTATGCCTTCTATCTGCGCGCCCTTTGCTATTATGAGCAGATCGCTGACGTCCAGCGTGATCAGCAGGGAACGGTTGAAGCCCTTGATGCTCTGGAAGAGGTTATTACCCGCTTCCCGCAGACAGCTTATGCACGTGACGCCCAGCTGAAGATTGATCTTTGCCGTGATCATCTTGCAGGCAAGGAAATGCTGGTTGGCCGCTGGTATCAGCAGCAGCGCAACTATGAAGCCGCAATGACGCGCTATCAGCGTGTCGTGCAGGACTTCCAGACCACGAATCACGTAGCTGAAGCGCTGGAGCGTCTTGTCGAAGTCTATTTGGCTCTCGGTCTCAAGGATCAGGCCAGACAGACGGCATCCGTACTGGGCTACAACTATCCAGACAGTCAGTGGTACCGCTATGCCTACGCAAATCTGCGGGACAACAAGCTGCTGTCCAGCGAGTTCAAGCAGCCCACCAAGACGTCCAGCAAGCCGCGTGGATTCTTTTCCCGCGCTTGGCATAGCGTATTCTGATGTGAGGCGTTTGAAACACGCCTCACCACACACAACATTCCCGTCATGCTGACCCATCTCTCGATCCGTGACGTCGTTCTGATCGAAAAGCTCGATCTGACTCTGGCCGCTGGTCTCACCGTTCTGACGGGTGAGACCGGTGCCGGTAAGTCCATCCTGCTCGATAGCCTTGGCCTTGCCCTTGGCGACCGCGCCAATGCTGGACTGATCCGCTCCGGGGCAGCGCAAGCCAGTGTGGCTGCCATCTTTGAAGTTCCGTCCGGGCATCCTGTTTTCACTCTCCTGAGTGAGCAGGGAATCGCACTGGAAGAAGCTTCGGAGCCTTTGGTGCTGCGCCGCATCGTCACGCCTGATGGACGCTCACGCGCTTATGTCTCGGATCAGCCTGTCGGAATTAGCCTGCTGCGGCGTATCGCGTCTCAACTCGTGGAAATCCAGGGCCAGCACGAGCAGATGGGCCTCGCCGATCAGAGCACTCACCTGAATTTGTTGGATGCATTCGGCGTCAAACGGGACCTTCTGGCGCGAACTGCCGCAACATTTCATCAATGGGCCCATGCTCGTACAGCCCTCGCAAAAGCACGTTCCGAAATGGATGCTGCTGCGCGCGAGGAAGAGTGGCTGCGCGCGACCGTTGATGACCTCTCGACTTTGGCTCCTCAGGAAGGCGAAGAAGAGTCGCTTGCCGCGCTACGTGTCAGTCTTCAGCAAGACGAACGTCGCGGAGAGGCTGTTGCCGCAGCCCTTTCTGAACTGACGCCGCGTGACCGACGCTCATCAAACCCTTCCGCAGCTTTGCGGTCGGCCAGCAGGGCATTGGTCCGGCTGCTGCCGTCTTCTGCAGAAACTGAAGGCAGCACCTCCACTCATCAGGCACAGGCTCAGGAAGCTTTGGATGCGCTGGAAAAAGCTGAGGAAGCGTTAGCAGAAGCAGAAATGCTGCTAACGCGTCTTGCTGCCGATACGGAGAGCGACCCACGGCTGCTGGAGGAGACAGAAGAGCGTCTTTTCTCCCTGCGGGCCGAAGCCAGAAAACATAATGTCTCGGTCGCCGAACTCCCGTCCTTTCTGGCGTCCCTGAAAAGCCGCCTGGCTGCGCTCGATTCGGGTAATGCCGAACTGTCACGACTTGAAATCGCTCTGACAGAAGCGCGGCTGGCCTATGAAGAAGCCGCGAAAGCTCTGTCCAAGGCGCGCGAACACTCTGCTCAAAAACTTGAGCAGGCCGTCAGCCGTGAGTTGAAGCCGGTCAAGCTTGAACGTGCCCGTTTCATTGTCTCGCTGCTCCCGCTCGCACCCGAACAATGGAACAGCCGCGGCATGGAGCAATCCTCTTTTCTCATTACGGCAAACCCCGGTCAGGCGCCCGGCCCTTTGGCCAAAGTGGCCTCTGGCGGTGAGCTATCGCGTCTGATGCTGGCGCTGAAGGTTGTGCTGGCCCAGCGCTCTGATGTTGGAACACTGGTCTTTGACGAGGTGGATTCTGGCGTTGGCGGCGCAACCGCATCATCGATAGGCGACCGGCTTCACAAGGTCGCACAGGACGTACAGGTCCTCGTCGTAACGCATAGTCCGCAGGTTGCCGCCCGAGGTGACCATCACCTGCGCATTGCCAAGCGCATCCGCAACGAGCGCACCGAAACACTTGCCGAGCCTCTTTCCCGTGAAGCCCGCCGCGAAGAAATTGCCCGGATGCTTGCGGGTGATGTCATTACTGATGCGGCACGCGGCGCCGCAGATAGCCTTCTGGAACAGACCGCATGAATTCTGCCGATCGTCACGCCGAACTTGAGACCCTGCTCGCCCGATGGGACGAGGCCTATCACGGCAAGGACGACCCGGAGGTTTCTGACGCAGAATATGACGCTGCCCGGCGTGAGCTTCTGGAACTGGAAGACGCCAACCCTGAGCTTCGCCGTGAGGGAGGAGCAAGCGATCGCGTAGGCGCCCTACCCGATTCGGCTTTTGGAAAGCACCGTCACCTTGTTCCGATGCTGTCTCTGGATAACGTCTTTGGGGCAGACGGATTTGAAGGATTTGTTTCCCGCGCCGGTCGCTTTCTGGGACTGAATGACGACGGCATTCAAGCCCTTCAATTTGTTGCCGAGCCCAAAATTGACGGCCTCTCTATCAACCTGACGTATGAAAATCGAAAATTCGTCCGGGGCGTCACGCGCGGAAACGGTATCGAGGGTGAAGACGTCACGGCCAATCTGCTGACGCTCAAGGATATTCCGCACACTCTCCCTGATGATGCACCAGATGTCATAGAAATCCGTGGTGAAGTTTTCCTCTCAAAGAAGAACTTCCTAACCCTGAATGAGCAACAGGTAGAACGCGGGATCAAACCGTTCGCCAATCCGCGAAATGCCGCAGCAGGATCTCTTCGACAGCTAGACCCGGAAATCACACGCAGCCGACCCTTGTCCCTGTTCGCCTACGCTCAGGGTTACGCATCGTCCGCTGTGAGCGAAACACATTCAGGATATCTTGAAGCCCTGACACGCTGGGGCTTCACGGTTAATCCCCTGTCCCAACTGATCGAACATGCCCGGGATATCCCCGCGTATGTGGACAGGCTCGCTCGCGATCGCTCCGGCCTGGATTATGATATTGATGGCATTGTCTTCAAACTGAACGATATTGCCCTCCAGAACCGACTGGGGTTTGCGGGCCGCGCGCCGCGCTGGGCCATCGCCTGGAAGTTCCCGGCTGAACAGGCCATCACCCGGCTGCTGCGGATTGAAATTCAGGTCGGACGAACTGGCGCGTTGACCCCTGTGGCTCATCTGGAGCCCGTCAATGTTGGCGGCGTGATTGTTTCGCGCGCAACCCTGCACAACGAAGACGAAATCGCCCGTAAGGACGTTCGTGATGGCGATCTGGTTCGCCTTCAACGTGCCGGAGACGTCATTCCACAAATTCTGGGCGTTGTGGAAAGCGAGGAGCCACGCAGCCCGCGATATGTCTTCCCTGATCATTGCCCGGTCTGCGGATCACTGGCTGAGCGTGTTCATGGAGAAGCAGTGCGCCGCTGTACCGGCGGACTGACCTGTGAGGCACAGGTCGTGGAACGCCTCATTCATATGGTGTCACGAGGCGCGTTCGACATTGATGGCCTCGGAGACCGCAGCATCCGAGAATTTCATGCTGCGGGCTATGTCCTGCGACCAGGGGATATTTTTCGCCTGAGCGCACATCAGGACGAACTTCAGAAACGGGACGGCTGGGGAGAGCTTTCGGTCAGGAATCTTCTCTTGGCGATTGATGAGCGACGGACCATATCTTTGGCCAGGCTCATTTTCGGTCTTGGAATTCGCCGGATCGGGGAGCGTAACGCCCAGTTGCTTGCGCGGCATTACGGCACCTTCGAAGCCTGGCGCGACGCAATGGTAGCCGCGAACGCGGGCAGTGAAGAGCGGGAAGCGTTAGATTCCATCATGGGCGTCGGTGGTGCGATTGCAGACGAACTGGTCGCATTCTTTTCAGAAGCCCACAACGTCGAAACACTTGATGATCTTCGGCAGCAACTTCATACAATTGAAGCAGAAGAAGCACCGTCCGAAGGCCACCTCTCGGGTAAAACCATCGTCTTCACCGGCACCCTGACCACAATGACGCGCCCTGAAGCAAAAGCTATCGCGGAGCGTCTTGGGGCACAGGTAACCGATAGTGTTTCCAAAAAGACGTCTCTGGTTGTGCTGGGAGAAAAAGCCGGATCAAAAGCAAAGAAGGCTGCTGATCTGGGGCTCGAAACTGTTGATGAAGCCGGTTGGAGAACATTGGCAGGGATTTGACAGTTTTAAGACATTGAGGACCTGCATGGCTGCCACCCGAAGATAATTGGCGTGTTCTGGTGTCTTCGGAGTATGATGCCGCCTGCATGCAAGTTTCTTCTTACACCCAGCACATGATTGTTCTTCTCCTGCTGGGCCTTCTCGCGACCGTCGTCCTGATCGCGGTCTCCATCCTGATCTCTCTTTCAGAGATTTCCTTCGCCGCAGCTCGTGACGTCAGGCTTCGCTCGAAAGCAGAAGCCGGCGATCCACGAGCCGTTGCCTTTCTGAAGCTCCGTCGCAACAGCGGGCAGGTCATTACTGTCCTGCAGATCTGCCTGAATGCCGTTGGCGTTCTTGGCGGCATCATCAGCGAATCGATGTTGAGCGAGCCCATCGCAGACGGCTTCCAGCTCATGGGCTTTTCACCGTCTCTTTCGGCCAAGGGCGGCTCGGCCTGTTCCTTCATTCTTATTACGGGACTTTTCGTCCTGTTCGCGGATCTGCTTCCCAAGCGGATTGCAATGAATGCACCGGATCGGATCGCTCTTAAGGTTGGGTGGTTCCCTGCCTTGGCGCTGAAGGTTCTGTATCCTGCGGTTTGGGTCTTTTCGCGCGTATCCGATGTGCTTCTGCGCGTTATGAAAATCCCAGCCGCGGCCACTGTCGAACCTGTAACGCCTGAAGATCTGCGCGCTATTCTCGCTGCAGGCACAGCCTCTGGTATCCTGCTTGAGCAGGAGCATCAGATGATTCAGAATGTTCTGGGCCTTCAGGATCGTTCCGTAACGTCCGCCATGACCCCGCGTGATGAGATCGTCTTTCTGGACGTTCAGGAGACACCAGAGAGCCAGCGTGACAAGGTTCGCGTGCGTCCCTACTCCCGTTATCCCCTTTGCGATGGCGGTCTGGATCGCGTGATCGGGTCTATTCGCGCAGAAGACGTTCTGGTTGCTGTTGTGGATGAGCCGCAATCCAAGGAGAGCCTAACGCCCGTCGCCAGCCAGATCTTCAAGATGCGCCGGGATGTCTTGTCCCTGCCCGACACGCTGAACCTGTGGGAAACGCTCGCGCAGTTTGATGCTCATTCCGCAGGATTTGCACTGATCGTGAATGAATACGGTCTGGTCGTGGGCCTCATCACCTACAAGGATATCATGGGCGCCCTGATGGATGGTCTGGTCAGCCCATTTGAAGAGCAAGCCATTGTCCGCCGTGATGCCAACTCCTGGCTCATCGATGGCGCAGCACCAATCGGTGACGTTATTCGCGAACTGGATATTCCGATTTTCGACGATGCCCAGAATTTCGATACCGTTGGTGGCTTCGTGATGAATCGCCTACGTCGCATGGCCCGAAAGGCCGATAGCGTCGAATCTTCAGGCTTCCGATTCGAAGTTGTGGACGTTGAAGGTTTCCGGATTAACCAGCTTCTGGTGACACGCCTCTAACAGGAAACCTTTCTTCCAAGCATGGAGGCTGATTAAGATCGCACAATGCGTTCTGCAGGACATGATTCCTGCCTCAGCCTTGGAAGATTGCTCCTTTGCCTGATTTTCAGCACTCAGCTCTGATTATCGTCGACGTCCAGAATGATTTTTTGCCTCATGGAGCCTTAGCTGTTCCGAGAGGTGATGAAATCATTGCCCAGGTTAATGCCCTGTCCCATCTTGGCTTTGGGGCTGTAATTGCCACTCAGGACTGGCATCCCGCAAATCACTGCTCTTTCGCGCCACAAGGCGGACCTTGGCCCGAACATTGTGTTGCAGCGTCGTCAGGTGCCGATTTTCCAAAATCTCTCGACCTTAGCCCGATCAGCCATATCTTTCACAAAGGAATGGCGCAGAATCGGGATAGCTATTCAGCGTTCTTCGACAATGACCATGTCACCTCTACGGGCCTGAATGCGCTCCTCAGCGGCCTTTCCATCAACCATGTTGTGATCTGTGGCCTGGCGCTTGATTTCTGTGTCGCGGCAACTGCTGAGGACGCCATGCGCTGTGGCTTTAGGACAGACATCGCGCTTGAGGCCTGCCGTGGAATCAACGCGGACCAAAGCGCCCTCCTCCAGAAACTGAGGAGCAACGGAATCACTTTTTCTGACTGAATGAGCTCGGCTGGAGAGGACACTGCATATGAAACTGAAATTATTCGCTGCGATGTTACCCCTTATCGCACTCTCCACCTCACTTGCGTCTGCAGAAGTTCCAACGACACAGGAACTCCTGAGCCGTTCGGGCTTCAAGGAGGCCTATAAAAGCATGATCACGTTGCCGGCCTGGGTCGTATCAGGACAGGGCACATCAACGCCTGTGGAATATTTTTCCCAAGATGGAAAGCGCTATGCACTGGGTCACATGTGCAAACCCCACGACTGTGCGGCGCAGCAGCTCGAAATCGTCATGGCAAACGACCATTCAGGCGCATGGGGGCTTTTGTCGATCAAGGCTAATAGCGCCTTGAAGCAGACTCTTCTCGGATCACCAGAACCAGCAATGGAAAAGGTTCTTCGAGATGCCTATAGCAAGAATAATCCTGCCAACTAATTTTTTGAAAATTGCTAGGCGCGCGGCGCTGCTGTTAAGCAGGCTGGCGCGCCCTGCTGGATTCGAACCAGCGACCCACAGCTTAGAAGGCTGTTGCTCTATCCAACTGAGCTAAGGGCGCAGTAAAGAAACCTCAAAGACTGGTCGGGGCGCCCGGACTCGAACCGGGGGCCTCCTGTACCCAAAACAGGCGCGCTACCAGGCTGCGCCACGCCCCGAACCGAGGCGGAACTTAGGTGGTATAAGTTCCGGACGCAATAGGGTTTTTTCAATCTTTTTCATTTCTTACGAGCGGAGGCACAAAAAGTGGTGCCGTATCCCACGGAAACAGCACCCAGGTGTCCTGAGCGACTTCCGTGACATAGTGATCGGTCAGCGGTTTTCCGTCCGGTTTGGCATACAGGCAGGCAAAAACAGCCTTGGGCAGCATTTCACGCACGAACTGAGCCGTAATGCCGGAATCAACCAGATCATCGACGATCAGGAAGCCTTCACCGTCACCTGCGGCGGTTGGTGCTTTCACAACCTTCGGCTGGTGCTGCGTGCCTTCTTCACCAGCGTAGCTGATGACAGAAACGCTTTCGATCAGGCGGCAGCCCATTTCACGGCCAAGAATAGCTGCGGGGATCAGGCCACCACGCGTAATCGCCACGATACCGCGGAACGGACCGTGCTTTTCCATGAGCGTCGCAGCAAGAGTACGGGCGTCACGATGGAGCTGGTCCCAGGTGACGGTTGCGTACGTTACGGGTTTGGGTGTGGATGTAGCATTCATGTCTCTCATCTGCCTTCCGGCTCGGAATTTTGCAATAAACTTGCACGCCGGAAGTGATTAATGTGCCTGAATGATTGAACCAGCATTACGAGCCCTTCCCGGCCTCGGCCCACTGATTATCAGCCGAATCTGTTCCCAGCTTTCTGCTACGACGCTGACAATTGCCATCGGCTGGCAGATGTACGCCCTGACCCATAGCGTTTCGTCGCTGGGCTATCTGGGCCTTGCACAGTTTCTACCGATGGTTCCCCTGACATTCATCTCCGGACACGTCGCGGACCGTTTTAATCGCCGCAGCGTGGTGCTGATCTGCCAGATTATGGAAGTGCTCAGCACGGGCGCCCTTGCAGCCATCGCGGCCATGCATTGCCTGACCCCGGCCTACGTGTACGCTTTTGCAGCGTTCTACGGCACGCTACGCAGCTTCGAGATGCCGTGCCAGCAGGCATTTCTTCCAGCGATCGTCCCCCCTCAGCTTCTGCCCAGAGCACAGGCCCTGATGTCCTCGCTGTTCATGACGGCATCCATTGTGGGACCAAGCCTGGGCGGCCTTCTCTACGGGCTTGGGTCAGTTATCTGTTACAGCCTTGCGACGCTTGGATTCGCATTGGCGTTTCTAGGAACGCTGGCTCTAAAGCTGCGCCATAAGGTCGCATCAAAAGACCCTGTGACGTTCGCCTCTGTATTTGCGGGCCTTGGTTTTCTAAACAGACGTCGCGACCTTCTTGGCGCGATTTCCCTGGATCTGTTTGCGGTTCTGCTTGGCGGTGCCACTGCCATGCTCCCCGTCTATGCGGATAGCGTTCTCCATGTTGGGCCAATCGGGCTGGGCTTTCTGCGCGCAGCCCCTGCGCTCGGAGCGCTCTTTACATCAGCCTGGCTGTCTCGCCATCCACTTGGGGGCCGAGCTGGAATTACGATGTTTGTTTCCGTGATCGTTTTTGGCATCGCGACCATTGTGTTCGGCGCTTCGCACATCACATGGCTCTCAGTCGTCGCCCTGATGGTTCTAGGAGCAGCAGACGTCATCAGTGTTGTCGTCCGGTCGTCACTCATTCAGCTGGCTACACCAGACGCCATGCGCGGAAGGGTCTCCGCTGTGAATTCGCTGTTCATCGGCTCCAGCAACCAGCTGGGCGAATTTGAGAGCGGAATGCTGGGAACAGCCATCGGGCCAGAAGCAGCTGTTATCGCAGGCGGCGTAGGAACAATTCTTGTCGCGGCAACTTGGATTCGTCTCTTTCCCAGCCTGTGGGCGCTGGATCGACTGGAAGACGTCAGACCAGAAGAACTCTGAGCAAATCCCACGAACTCATCACCGGAACGGCATCGAGCTTCCGGTGATGGTCAATCAGTACAGTAGATATGAAAAAAGCCCCGTAAGGGGCTTTTCACTGTACCGAACCAGTTCTTTCAAGAAGAAAGAGTGGCTCCCGAAGTAGGACTCGAACCTACGACCCAGCGATTAACAGTCGCTTGCTCTACCAACTGAGCTATTCGGGACCGGTGAGGAGGTATTTAGTCCAACCGCCGGGGTCGGTAAAGCCCCTTTTTTCATATTTCTGCATTTTTCTGAACTTTCTTCAGTAACCCGCAGAAAACATGACTTTTTCAGAGCTCTTCCCGCCCCCGAGTTGCCAATACATCCACACGTTCATTGTTCACATCACCAGAATGTCCCCTCACCCAGAGCCATTCGATTTCATGAGGTTTGGCCGCATCGAGAATGCGCTGCCACAGATCCATGTTGGCAACAGGATCACCAGCTGAATTACGCCAGTTCCGCCGTACCCAACCACTGTGCCACCGCGTGATACCGTTCCGGAGGTATTCACTATCTGTATGTAACGTGACCCGACACGGCCGCTTCAGAGCTTCCAGAGCCTCAGCCGCAGCCGTCAGTTCCATGCGGTTATTGGTCGTCTCCGGATGCCCGCCCCATAGCTCCTTTTCCTTGCCCTTAAAGCAAAGCAGTGCTCCCCAGCCTCCTGGGCCGGGATTGGGTTTGCATCCACCATCCGTCCAGATCTCGACCGGAAGTTGATCCGCGCTCGCATCAGACATGGGCGACACCTGAAAAATGTCGGAGACGCCCCAGATAGGCCAGTGGGTCCTTGCGGGTCACCAGTGCATCAGCCGGGGTATTGATCCAGTCGTAGAGGCGCGTCAGCAGAAACCGGATTGAGGCCCCCTGACACAGAACTGGCAAAGCTTTCTTTTCAGCCATCTCTAAATTGCGGACGCTTTCGTAACCTTCGATCACGGCGTGAGCGAAAGCAGGTTCGAAAACCTTCTCATCGCGAAAACACCAGGCGTTCAAACAGATCGCCAGATCGTAAGCAAAGAGGTCCGTGCAGGCGAAATAGAAATCGATCAGCCCAGAGACCTGATCGCCCTGAAAGAAGACATTATCGGGAAACAGGTCTGCATGGATCTGACCACGGGGCAAACTGCCCGCAGCAGGCCAAGACTTTTCAATCCGTGACAGTGCCTCAGACAGTTCCTGCGTGAGACCCGGCAGCAGGTCATCCCCGCTGCCCTGACAGCTCTCAAGGAGTGGGCGCCAGGCTTCCACAGACAGCCCATTAGGGCGCTCCGCCGTATAGTCCTGCCCTAGCTTGTGGAATGTCGCGAGGACCTGTCCCAGTGCGTGACAGGCAGATGCTGTAATCTGAGGTATGGCTTGACCCGGAAGGAACGTGGTGATCGCCGCCGGGCGATCTGCCAATACCCTGAGAGCGATGCCGTCTTTTGCCTGTACGGGTTGCGGGCAGTTCATGCCCTTACCCGACAGGTGCTGCATCAGCCCCAGAAACCATGGAAGATCAGACGCTTTGACCCGCCGCTCAAAGAGCGTGAGGATGAACTTCCCTTCCGTGGTCTGAAGAAGGAAGTTGCTGTTTTCGACGCCTTCGGCAATGCCCTGGAAAGAAACCAGGGCACCGATGTCATATGTGCCAAGAAACGCTTCAAGCGCCTCGGCCGCCAGTTCAGTATAGACGGCCATGAAGACTCAGTTGTCCTCACCAGCAAGCGGACCAGGAAGGCGGAAATTGATGTTTTCCTCCTTCATGATTCGCTCTTCGATCTTCAGCGTGTACTTTGCAGCAAGCGCCGTCACCATTTCCTGTACGAGGCTTTCCGGAGCGGACGCACCCGCACTGATGCCCAGCGTTTCAACGCCTTCCAGCACAGACCAGTCCAGATTTTCCAGCTTCGGCACCAGAAGTGCACGGCGAGCACCAGAACGCTCTGCCACTTCCCGCAGACGCTGCGAATTGGAAGAGTTTGGCGAACCGATCACGATCACCAGATCACTTTCCGGCGCAATGGCCTTCACGGCTTCCTGACGATTGGTCGTCGCGTAACAGATGTCTTCGCGCTTCGGGCCTTCAATCAGCGGGAAGCGAGTCCGGAGAATATCGACGATCTCAGCCGTATCATCCACAGACAGCGTCGTCTGCGTGATGAAGGCCAGCTTCGCCGGATCCTTTGGCTGGATCGTACGGGCTTCTTCAGCATCGTTGATGAGCGTGACAGCGCCCGGCGGAAGCTGGCCCATTGTGCCCACCACTTCCGGATGGCCGGCATGACCGATCATCAGAATATGGAGCTGCTCGGGGCCACCACCTGCAAAGTGACGCTCTGCTTCGCGGTGTACCTTGGAAACCAGCGGACACGTTGCATCTAGGTACAGCAGATTGCGACGCTGCGCTTCGGCTGGAACCGACTTCGGCACGCCATGTGCTGAGAAAACGACATGTCCGTCGGGCGGCACTTCGTCGAGTTCCTCAACGAAAATGGCACCCTTGGCCTCCAGTCCTTCAACCACAGTACGGTTATGGACGATTTCGTGACGAACATAGACGGGGGCGCCATAACGGCGCAGCGCTTCTTCAACGACACGGATGGCACGATCCACACCGGCGCAGAAGCCGCGAGGCCCGGCCAGCAGGACGCGGAGCGTCTTCTGGTGTGCAGCACCTTCAGGTGCAAGAGTTGTCTGATCTGACATGGTGTTCCCCAAGCGGGCGGAGTTCGATATGTAGGACCAGTATCGACCGGATTGACGCATGTCGCAACGTCCGGGCCGCTTTGTGGGAGTTTCTACAGCAGATGCCAGCCTTTCGGCGCCTTGCCACGTCCCTGTTTGTCCCGGCTTTTGCCGTCGTCGCGATTTCAACACTCGCGGGATGTGACGAATCCAATCCGGGCTTCTTTGCCCCCACATGCCCGGTCACGGATATTCCCAGCGCCGCAGCAGACCGGTTTGTCTATGATGGAAAAGATCCGGACATCGGGAATCTGGTCAGCCATGCACAGCTCACCGCCATTTCGGGGGACTGTGAACGTGGCCCCAAAGGTCCCAAAGACCAGCAGATGATTCGTACCCGCGTCAGTCTGGCAATGAACCTGACGCGAGGACCCGCCTCCAAGACCGGCACCATCGACGTCCCCTATTTCATCGTCATCATGCGTGACGGAAAAATCGTGGATAAGAAGATCTTCACGGACACATTCAAGCTGGAACCGAATGTCAGCAACCAGTCTGTTCGTACGGATCTGCGCCTTGTTGATCTTCCTGCATCCAAAAATATTCAGGAAAATCCCTACACGCTCGAAATCGGCTATCAGCTGACCAAGGATGAGCTGACTTACAATCAGCAGCACCTCCCTGTCGTAAAGTTCCGTGGCCGGACGCAGTAAGGGCCTTTTTCCTTCTCTTTCACCTGACGTCAAAATCCGGATTACGCTGAAAACGACCCTGGCTTGCCTGGCAGGCCTTGGGTCTTCAGCCTTTTCTGCGACTCCTGACGTTTCGGCATCGAAAGAAGAAAGGATCAAGGTCCATCACGCAGAACGTCCGGAAATTCAGAACTTTCCCCATGCAGGGTTTCTGGAACAACCACGCCGTCTGACGCCGAGCCAGAATGTGGCGCCAATCGGACGCCAGCCCCGATGGGGTGGATTCAATCGCGGCAACGGCGAAGGTGCGGGCTTTGGGCCTGTCGGACGCTATGGTGTCGCGCCATGGGCTGAAGACTGGTCATATCTGCGTGACAAGCACCATCAGAGCGACATTTTCGATCCATTGAAGTTCATTGCTCTGAATAATGACCGCACAATCTGGCTGTCCCTGTCCGAACGCACCCGCCTTCGCAACTGGTACAACGACTATCCGATGCTGGGGACAAATACCCACTCCGGCTCAGGTCGCTTTGTCACGCGCAATATGTTGGGGGCCGACCTTCATATCGGAGAACACTGGCGTATCTTCGCGCAGCTCGTGAACGGTACGGCCGCAGGCTGGAACGGATATGGCTATGGTGGCACTTACCGTAAGCGTCTGGACCTGCATCAGGCTTTTATCGAATACAAACGCACTATTGGCACAGCAAAGACGGGCCTGATGTTTGGAAGGCAGCAGTTTCTCGATGCGCCATCCTACGTCCTGTATGACCGGGAACCCCCGAATATCCAGATTACCTGGAACGGACCGCGCGCTTATGCGATTTTCCCGCATGTCCGGTTCGATCTCTATGACTTCGTTGCGACAGACATCACCCCAACGGCCATGTTCCACGACACACAGGACTGGAACACGCGCCTCTATGGATTCAACACGACCTTTGACGTCCCCGCGTTCCATCTGGGCCAACAGCGTGTTCAATCCTATCTCGATCTGTTCTGGATTGGCTTTCATCTTGGTGGAAAAACAGGCTCTGTTCCGCTGGTCAGTGCGAGCAAAATCAGCTCCGTAACGGGCGCGACAAATCGTAACAATTTCGGTTTTCGGTGGTACGGCACAGCCCAGCAACTTGAATACGCCATCGGCGTCTTGTGGCAGCAAGGCAATTTCACACAATACGGAACCACTGCCCGGCGCCAGGTCTCTGCTTATTCCGTGAATACGACATTGGGATACAGACGTTCCAATCTGCCTCTCAAACCCTTCTTTGGAATTCAGACGGACGTCTATTCCGGCGGCAATGAAAACCGTCGCACAGGAACAGTCGGGACTTACAGTGCGCCATTTGCCCCGCAAAATCCGTATCTGGATTACACGGGCTACATTGGCGCTGCGAACCTGATCAATCTGTCCCCCATTGTCGTGGGGTCCTACGGTAAGGTGTCTTTGCGGATCAAAGTCCCGATTCTATGGAGGGAGACCACAGCGTCTTCCGTCTATTCAATCAGTTCAGCTTATAATTTCCCCAGGTTTCGCAGCCACTTCATCGGCGTAGCCCCTAATGGTCTGTTGACATGGGCTGTATCCCGACACTGGAACTGGACACATGTCGTCGCCTGGTTTGCGGCATCGCATGATCTGAAAAATGCCGGGGCAAAAAGCGGGCTCTATTATCAGTCCAGCCTGTCATTTGCTTTTTGATGAATGGTTGCGGTGCGGGCCTCCGCAGCGTAATGCCCGAAAAAACAACGCGACATCACAGGATTGCCCCACCATGAAACTTATGGACAGCCGCGAACTGACCTTGCGGGGCATCATTCTGGGTGCCCTGATTACCGTCGTCTTCACGGCAGCAAATGTCTATCTGGGATTGAAGATCGGCCTGACCTTTGGCTCCTCTATTCCCGCGACCATCATTTCAATGGCCGTACTCCGCCTGATGGGCGGCGGGACGATGCTCGAAAACAATATGGTGCAGACGCAGGCTTCTGCGGCAGGAACACTCTCCTGCGTCTTCGCAGCGCTGCCTGGCCTCATCATGGTCGGGTATTGGCACGAATTTCCATATTTTGTCTCACTCCTCCTAACACTTGCAGGAGGCATGACCGGCGTCATCTTCACGATCCCGCTGCGTCGGGCATTGGTGAAAAACTCTGACCTGCCGTATCCGGAAGGCACAGCCTGTGCCGAAATCCTGCGAGCCTCTTCCCCTGAAGGCGATGCCGAGAGCCTGCGTTCCCTGACAAAAGGGAGCCTTGTCTCCGCAGCCGTTGCTTTCGCAACATCAGGGCTACGGCTTCTTTCCGACGGCGTTTCAGCTGCTACAAGCTTCGGCGCTTCCGTGTTTCGGCTGGATATCAGCTTCTCCCTCGCACTCCTGGGAACGGGTTATCTCGTCGGCATCGGCGGTGGCATTGCCATGCTGCTGGGTGTTCTGATGGGCTGGGGCGTCATGGTCCCCATTCTGGGGCATCTGAACCCGGCCGCAGACCCCATGGCCGCGGCAACAGGTTTATGGCTGCATAAAGTGCGTTTCATTGGCGCCGGAACAATTGCGGTTGCCGCAATTTGGACGCTGCTCGCACTGGCCAAACCTGTTGCAGTTGGCCTGAAAGAGTCTCTGTCCATCAAGCATCGTGCCTCACAGGACGAGAGTGATCAGGATCTTGCGCCCCGGACGTTGATTGGCCTGAGCATCGGACTGGCACTCGTCCTTTCAGGGCTGTTCACCCAGTTCCTGTGGCCCGCAATACCACACGGTGCATCACTGGTTACTCTAGTTCTTCTGGGATTGGGTGCCTGTTTCGGTCTTGGATTTCTGGTCGCGAGCGCCTGCGGCTATATGGCGGGCATTATCGGATCATCGTCTTCCCCGATTTCAGGCGTCGGAATTATCGCGATCATTGCCATTTCCGTCACACTCTGGGGACTGGAAAGCAGCGGCGTTCTTTCGCCTGACCAACGCCCAACGGTTATTGCATTTGGACTATTTGTACTTTCTGCCATTACGGCATCTGCCGCCGTATCGAATGATAACCTGCAAGATCTGAAGACCGGACAACTGGTCGGCGCATCCCCCTGGAAGCAGGAAGTTGCCCTTCTGATTGGTTGTGCTGTCGGTGCAGTGGTTATCCCATGGGTACTACAAACGCTGTATCAGGCCTACGGATTTGTAGGAGCCATGCCCCGCGCTGATATGGACCCAACCCGGGCTCTGGCAGCGCCACAACCAGCTCTGATGGCTGCCATTGCCACCGGTATTCTCACGCACAATCTGGACTGGCTGATGCTGGAGATTGGAGCAGCGCTCGGAATTGTACTGGTCATTGCGGATATTCTTCTAAAGCGGCGCAGTCTTGCTCTGCCGCCTCTGGCCGTTGGTATGGGCATCTACCTGCCTGCCAACGTCTCCGTGACGATCGCAATCGGAGCAGGCCTCGGCTGGCTCCTGCGCAAGTTCCCAAAGGAACAGGGCACAATGATCGCATCTGGCTTTATTGTGGGAGAAAGTCTGGTGGGTGTTGCCGTGGCAGCCATTGTCGGCGCCACCGGCAGCACGGAAACACTGGCCCTTCCCATTCCGGACATGGTTCGAGCCGGACTGGGATGGGCAGTGTTTCTAGGCATCATGTTCTGGTTCGGGCGTTCTGTCCGTCGCCCGACGGCCTGAAATTCAGGCCTTTACCCACCACTGAACAGGTTCCGGCTCGTCAAGAACAACAGCCGGGGCCTCAACAGCGACCTTCTCGACCTTCTTCACCACAGTTTCGTCCTGCACTTCCTTACGCGGACGTCCAACCGGGCGCGGCGAACGGCGGGCTGCTTCAGCGGCCTGCTCACGGGACTGATGAAGCTGGGCTTTCAGAGCCTGGATTTGGTCTTGATGCTCACGCAGATGACGGTTCAGCTCCGTAATCTGGATTTTAGCGTGGGCTTCTCGCGTCTCATACGCTTTGAGCTGCGTCCGGGCTTCAGCCAGATAACGCTCAGCTTCTTCCCAGCGACGCTGCTCACGCTTTACGGACTGACGAAGACGCTCGATTTCGTCCTGGTCGTCCTGGCTCGGTGCATTGCTACGCTGTGCAAATCCACGGCTGGCCTGATGTTCAACAACAACCTGACCATCTCGTACAAAGCGACGGCGACGTTCTGTTGTCGGCGTTGTGGGACGCGCCTTCTGGGGACGGGAAGATCCTGACCCTAGACGAGCAAGCGCCTCACGCAGTTTGTCTTCACTAACCTGCTGATCGTCCTGCATTCTTCGTTTTTTCAACCAATTATAAAATTTGTTCTATGTCACCTGATCAGAATGCCCATCCTGAATGACGGAGGCTCTGAAAGGCTTGAAGCCGATCAGAAAAAAGCATGCCCTGACAAGGAAATGAAAGTCGACACTGCCGGTTTTCTAACTCATTCCGGTGTATCAGACGAAATTCTTTTACCAGATCTTATATGTCCTGTCATCAACACAATAAGACTGTATTCATCTTTCTTTTACTGCCACTGCCCCGGTTGCCAGAGAATGTCCGTCGCTCCGTGATCATTGGCATGACGCGCAAGAACAAAGAAATAATCAGAAAGACGGTTCAGGAACCTCAGCCCATCCTCGGGCGCCGGCTCCAGAACGACAATCCGCCGTTCTGCGCGCCGTGCAACAGTCCGGGCCATATGGGCATGGGCAGAAACAAGAGAACCACCGGGCAGAATAAAGCTTTGAAGAGCAGGCTGCTGCAGGCGCATCTCTTCAATACGTTCTTCCAGCCAACTAACGGCTTTTACTGTAAGACTTTGAGGGCGCTCTTTGTCAGGAATACATAAGTCTGCACCCAGATCAAAAAGACAGGACTGTATTTTTCGAATATCAGAGGAAAGTTCGCGTATACTTTCTTCTGCTCTAAGCGAATAATCAAGTAAACCAAGAAGAGCGTTCAGCTCATCGACCGTTCCCATGGCCTCAATCCTTGGGCAGCCTTTTGAGACACGCGTTCCGTCTCCCAGTGAAGTCTGCCCTGAATCGCCGCCACGCGTTACAATACGATCAAGCCGAACACCCGTCATAATTGGCCTCTAAAGCTTAGTGACGACCGAAGTGATGATGATGACCTTTGACAGTCTTCGCGCCGCTCAGGTCCTGCGCACGAGTCGTATGGTCCTTGAGCATCTTCGTAGTGTCTGACGCCAGCGTCTTGATATCGGCCGTTCCGCCGGACTGCGATGCTGTTGCCAGAGCACTGCTGAGAGCAGGCGTCTGAACGCTCAGAACTTCGCGCAGGAAGACACGGTCAAACGCAGCGCCATACAGATGCCCGAAGGATGCAACGTGAGCTTCATCACCAGCATTCAGCTTATCAGTAACGGTCAGGTTGGCATCGCTAGCTACCTTCGAGACGGCCTTGCGATTGGTCGTGTGGTCACTGACCAGTGTTGCGGCGAAAGCCTTCACAACATCGCTGTTGCTATGTGTGGCAGCCAGTGTCGCAATGCTCACCTGCGTCAGGTCCATGGCATCGACCTGCTGAAGAAATGCGGCATCCGCTGTCGAAAGCGTATAGGTTGATGCAGCAGACGGCAGCGCCGGTGCCGGCGGTGCATCCGGGGCATTACAGGCGCTCAGGCCTGCCAGCATGGCAATCGAGGCAAAAGCTGCGAAGCGTGCAGTAAGTGTCATGAAGAGACATTCCTTCCATCTGCGAGACCAGGACAATGTCCCAGCCACTCTGGCTGAATGGTCCCGGCTTCAAGCGGTCCATTCATGTTCGGCACCACTCATGATACATTCAGGCCATGTCCGCAAATTCTAGCACGCATGATTTTTCCGGTACCTTCCGCTTCTGTTTCATTGCTGGAGCTGTCGAAGGCGCATCCGGAGTGGTTCTCGGGGCGCTTGCCTCTCACCTCCCCGACCATATGTTTGCCATCCCCAATGGCCGTGCCGTTCTGCACTCCGGGGTGGACATCCTCATGTGGCACGCCATCGCACTCTGTGCGCTTTCACTAGGAGCGCGCTTTCTGACGCTACGCCTGGCACGTCTTGCATGTCTGACGATGCTGGCAGGCACGCTGCTCTTCTGTGTCTCCGTCACGCTTTTCGCGCTGTTTGATATGAAAATCGGGACACTCTCAGTAGCCCGCATAGCCCCCTATGGCGGTACCTTGCTGATTTTAGCATGGCTTCTTGCAGCACTGTCCGGACTAAGACGGCGCTCAGCCTGAGACTTCAGGATCTGTTTTTGATCATCTTAAGAGTAAAAAGCCCGGCCACCTGAACAACCAGCGCCACAGCAAAACAGAATAGAATAATACCCACAAGAATGAGCTGTTCTCGCCCGAGCGCCGTTTCAATATGAAACACGCTGTAAAGCGACTGCCAGACATGTGTCGCTGCAGTCTTCTGAGAGAGCTTTACGGCGGGTTCCCAGAAACGAAAGATGGCGGCAAGCGCCAGGGTAAGCCCAACAAGGACGACCGTCCTCAGAAGCGTCTCCAGAATACTGACTTCCGCACTCTGCTGAGCGGAGGGCGATGAGGATGAACCGTGTTGCGTTATCAAAAGCATGACCTTCCGAATGAAGTAGGCTTTAATCGTTTTGCTGTAACACTGCGTTATGTGATGCAGACCATTCGATCAATGAAAGCCTTTTTTATGCGCGTTTCCCTTCTTGCCGCCGCCGGACTGGGTCTGGCGCTTTCCGCACCTTTTTCAGCACAGGCTGCAAGTACGCCTGCGCCCAAACTGACGGAAACATCAGCCCCGCCGGTCGCAACACCCTATCCAGACACGTCCGTCGCCCAGGAGCAGGTGCGCGATGCCTTTGCGCTCGCTGCCAAAACGGGCCGTAAGGTGCTTCTCGATTTCGGCGGCAACTGGTGCCCGGACTGCAAAATGCTCTCCGGCATTTTTGCCCTGCCCGACGCCAAGGCATGGCTGGACAGCCAATTTGTGATCGTCCCGGTGAATGTTGGCCGCATTAACACCAATCTCGATCTGGCCCAGAAATACGACGTGACGATCAAGGCTGTTCCAACAGTTATTATCGTCACGCCGGATGGAAAGGCCCTGAACGGCGACGGGTCGAAGGCTCTGGGGAATGCTCGCAGCATGTCCCCACAGGCCGTTCTTGACCTGATTTCCGAGTGGAACAGCCGCGGATAAACCGTTCATTCTGGCTCTGAAGTTATCCTTCAGAGCCAGAAGATCAGTCTCAGATTCCGAGTTCCTGCTCGGCTTCGTGAACGACTTCCGCCAAAGCATCCTCCTCAAACGGGGATACCAGACCGGCATCAGCCACAAGCTGTGAGAACGGCTTGGAGCCGCCTTCCGAACACAGCTTGCGATATGTTTCGAACGTGGCTTCCCGGTTCATACGGGAACGAAGCCAGAGTTGCAGTGCACAACACTGAGCCAGAGCATAATCAATGTAATAAAATGGCAGACGATAGATATGGAGCTGGGCCTGCCAGCGACCACCCTTTGCCGGATAAGCCAGATCGCCCCAGTCCCGCCAGGGCATGTACATTTTCTCCAGGCGCGCCCAGGTCTCGTGCCTTTCTGCCGCTGTCATTTGCGGATTGGCATACACTTCATGCTGGAAGTGATCGACACAAACACCGTAGGGAAAGAATGAAAGCGCATCGATGAGATGCATCCGGCGATACCGGTCCCCTGCCCCGTCTTCGACCAGCGTATCAATTTGCGGCCAGGTCAGAAATTCCAGACCCATGGAATGAATCTCGGCTGCTTCCATGGTGGGCCAGAGCTGATCGACCCAGTCCTGATCGCGGCTTTTCCAGTTCTGGAAAGCATGACCCATCTCGTGGGTAAACACGCCAATATCGTTATGGGTACCATTGAAATTGGCAAAGATGTAAGGACTGCCAACGGTCGGGAATGAGGTGCAGAAGCCGCCGCCCGCCTTGTTGTCCCGGTTCTTCAGATCAAGATACCCGAGATCCCGCATCTGAACGTAGAAATCGCCCATTTCGCCTTTGGGGTCGAGCGCACGGAACATGCCCTCTGCCCGCGCCACGAGCAGATCATGATCGCCTGCCGGCTCCGGATTCCCCTGCAAATCGATCAGTGCCTCGTCCCAGGCCCAGACCTTGTCCCATCCCATTTTAAGGCGACGGCGTTCCAGCAGTGACTGAACCAATGGAGTAACTGAACTAAGAACCTTTTCCCGGAAGGATGCCACCTGCTCCGGGCCGTAATCTGTCCGGCGCATACGGCGGTAACCCAGCCCGATATAGTTCTCGAACCCCAGCGTTTTCGCCATCCGGTCACGCAGCTCAACCAGACGCCCATAAAGCGTATCCAGTTCTTCGCCATGTTCTTCAAAAAAGGCCCAGCGTGCCTGCTCAGCAGCATGGCGAACCTCCCGATCCGGCCCCTGCAAATATGGTACAAGCCCTGACAGGTTCAGAACCTTGCCATCAAAGGTAATTTTCGCCGAGGCCAGAAGCGCTGTGTATTCACCCGTCAGGCGCGCTTCTTCTTCCAGATCCGTGCTGATCCGGGGATCAAACGTCGTGGTGTCTGCTTCCCACAGATGAACCACATGTGGCGTCAGGAGTGCTTCTAGACCGGCACGATCAGGGTCTGCCAGCAGACGCTTTTTGATGATGACTTCATGGTCCGTCGCAATAGGCGAAAGACGATCCGCATAGTCACGGTCCGTCTTCGCCGTCTCGTCCTGCGTGTTGCGGGAGAACTGGAGATGAACGTGGGAGGCCCAAGATTCATACTCTCGCCGAACGGCATCAAAGGCCTTGAGAGCCTCTTCGCGCTGCCCGCGATCAAGCAGCGACGAAATGTCCGCGTAGCGCGCCTTAAGAGACGCTTCGTCTGGACAGGGAAAAGACAGGTCAGAGAACGGAGGGATTGTCTGTGTCATGATCCAATTCTGACACTCCGCTCCGTTTCCGTCCATGCTTCTCAGGTTTTGCGGATACCTTTTACAAACCCTTCAATGCGGCGACATGCCTCCGCAAGCTGGTCATCTGCCGCTGCGCATGAAAGGCGCAGATAGGGGCTGAAGCCAAACGCCGTTCCCGGAACGGTCGCAACATGAGCCTCTTCAAGCAAGGCCTCTGCAAATGCCACATCCGTATCCAGCAATCGCCCACTGGCAGAAGTGCCGCCGATCAATCCGCCAACACCTGGATAAACATAGAAAGCGCCTTCCGGAACGGCGCATGTCAGTCCTGGAATAGCCTGAAGCGCTTCAACCATCGTATCCCGACGACGCTGGTATGTTTCGCGCATCTGCTGAATACGATCCAGCCCCCCTTTCAACGCAGCGGCAGAGCCTGCCTGAGCAAGTGTACAAACACCTGACGTTGTGTTCCCCTGCACTGCAATCATCGCTTTGATGAGCGGCGTCGGACCACATGCAAAGCCGACGCGCCAGCCCGTCATGGCATAAGCCTTGGCCATACCGTTAATGACCAGAATGCGGTCTGCCAGATCAGGGGCCACCTGCAAGATGGACAGATGCTTGCGACCATCAAACGTCAGGTGCTCGTAAATTTCATCAGACATGACAAGAACATGCGGGGCCTCGCGCAAAACCTCGGCGATGGCTTCAAGGTCATGCCGTTCAAGGATGGCACCGGTGGGATTGTTCGGAAAATTGAGAACCAGCCAACGGGTTTTAGGCGTAATCGCAGCCTTGATTGTCGCTGCGTCAGGCCGGAAACCTTTTTCTTCCGGGCAGGGAATTTCAACGGCCGCCCCACCCAGCATCCGGGCAATCAGTGGATAGCTGACCCAGTAAGGCGCAGGAACGATAACCTCGTCCCCGTCATCCAGCGTTGCCGCAAAAGCATTATAGATGACCTGTTTGCCCCCATTGGCCACCATAATACGGTCGGACGTGACCGTGAGATCATTATCCCGCTTAAACTTATGAATAATAGCGTCAATCAGCGCTTTCTGGCCCGGAATGGGAGGATAACCAGTATCGCCAGCCAACCCGGCCGCATAAGCCGCTTCAATAGCTTCTGGCGGTGATGGAAAATCCGGCTGCCCAAGGGCAAGTGAAATGACGTCTTCACCATCCGCCCGCAATTCGCGGGCCCGCGCCGCCATAGCGATAGTTGCTGGCTTAGGGAGTGTTACCAGACGGGATGCGATGCGAAACGTCATGACAGGCCCTGACAGAACTGCTGAATGCGGGTGCAGGCTTCCTTCAGAAGCTCGGTGCTGGTGGCATAGGAAATCCGGAAATATCCGGGCGTCAGGAAAGCACTTCCATGAACTGCGGCAACGCCCGTCTCATCCAGAAGAGCCGTGACAAAGGCCTCGTCACTGTCGATCAGATGACCACCCTTACTCGTTTTTCCAAGCGTTCCCTCGATGGATGGGAAGACGTAAAACGCGCCTTCCGGCTTTGCACAGCTCAGGCCAGGTGCGTCGTTGAGCATGGACACCACAAGATTGCGGCGCTGCTCATAAACGCTCACCATTTCCCCAATGAAATCCTGCGGGCCTGAAACGGCCTCCTTGGCCGCAGCCTGAGCAATGGAGCACGGATTGCTCGTGCTCTGTCCTTGCAGCTTGATCAGCTGACGCGTCAGTTCCACAGGCGCTGCCGAAAAACCAATCCGCCAACCCGTCATGGCGTAGGCCTTGGATACGCCATTCATTGTCACTGTCCGGTCCCGCAGACGCGGTTCAACCTGCACAAACGTCTTGGCCACGGCACCTTCATACATCAGCTTAGCGTACATATCGTCTGTCAGGATCCACACATGCGGATGCTCTAACAAAACTTCAGTCAGCGCCTTGAGGTGATGCTCGTCATAAGCTGCACCTGTCGGATTACAGGGCGAGTTCAGCATCAGCCATTTCGTCTTAGGCGTAATCGCCGCGCGAAGCTGGTCAGCCGTCAGGCGGAAACCGTTCTCAGCCGTTGTCTGGATTACGACAGGTGTTCCGTCTGCCAGCGAGACGATATCAGGGTAAGACACCCAGGCAGGAGCCGGAATGATGACTTCATCGCCCGCATTCAGGGTGGCAACCATTACATTATAAATGACCTGCTTGCCGCCAGTCGAAACGCAAATTTCCTCAGCGCGGTAATCCAGACCGAAATCAGCGTTCAGTCGGGCCGCAACGGCTTCACGTAGCGGCATCGTACCTGCAACATCCGTGTATTTCGTCTCGCCATTCTGAATGGCCCGAATGGCAGCCTGCTTGACGAAATCCGGCGTATCAAAATCCGGCTCACCAGCTGAAAGACTGATAATATCGCGGCCCTCGGCCTTCAGGGCACGGGCTTTCTGGGTAATCGCAATCGTCTGGCTCGGCAGGATACGGTTCAGACGGTCGGCAATGAGAGACATGATGGGTTCCCGGTGGCTTTATCGCGCAGAGACCCTAGCGCCGTCCGCCCTCATTTGACCACAGCCCATCGGCACATGACTGACACGTTTTTTGTGCACAAAAAAAGCCGGGCGGCTCCTTTATGGAACTACCCGGCCCTTAAGCAGAAACAATTTAAGATAAAATCAGGCCAGCTTTTCCATTTCGCGCAGAACGGCCTGTCCCATCATATCAGTACCAACGCGAGCCATGCCTGGAGACATGATGTCAGCGGTGCGCAGGCCGCTTGCCAGCACGTTGGACACTGCCTTTTCAATCAGTTCCGCATCTTCAGCCCGGTTGAGCGAGTAACGCAGCAGCATCGCAAAAGACAGAATCTGTGCCAGCGGGTTTGCAATGCCCTTGCCAGCGATATCTGGCGCGCTGCCGTGGATTGGCTCGTACAGCGCATTGCGCTTGCCATCTTCACGGACAATGCCGAGTGTTGCAGACGGAAGCATACCCAGAGAACCCGTCAGCATCGACGCCAGATCGGACAGGATATCGCCGAACAGGTTACCCGTAACGATCACATCAAACTGGTTTGGGTTGCGAACGAGCTGCATGGCGCAGTTGTCGGCCAGCATGTGGGACAGTTCCACATCCTGATATTCGCGCTTGTGCAGATCAGTGACGACTTCCTTCCACAGGAGGCCGCTTTCCATCACATTGCACTTCTCGACGGAGCAGACGCGATTGCCGCGCTGACGGGCCATCTCGAAAGCAACGCGGGCAACACGCTCGATTTCGGACGTCGTGTAAACTTCCGTGTTGATTCCACGACGGGAACCATCCGGAAGGGTCTCAATGCCACGCGGCTCACCGAAATAGATACCACCGACCGTCTCACGAACGATCATGATATCTAGACCACGAACCACTTCCGGCTTCAGGGCAGATGCATCGATCAGCGCATCAAAAAGCTGGGCCGGACGAAGGTTTGCGAAAAGCTCAAGCTCCTTGCGCAGCTTCAGAATGGCCACTTCAGGGCGCTTGTCGAACCCGACATGACCCCAGGCCGGATCACCAACCGAGCCAAACAGAACCGCATCAGACTTCCGGGCAAGGTCGATAACCTCATCACGGATAGGAACGCCATGGACTGCAAGGGAAGCCGCGCCAACGAGTTCTTCCGTAATGTCCAGCTTCAGGCCACGGTTTGCGTCCAGCCAATGCACGATCCGTGCAACTTCACGCATGACTTCCGGGCCGATACCATCACCGGCAAGAACAAGAAGCTTGTGGGCTTCACTCATTTTGCAGTTCCCATGCTGATTGACGGCACCCATGCGCGGCTGGCCTGATGTTCAAAGCTGCTGATTTCCGCATCATGCGCCAGCGTCTGGCCAATATCGTCCAGACCTTCGAGCAGCATGTGACGGCGGAAGGGATCAACTTCAAACGGCACAACATTCCCGTCGGGGCGAATGATGATCTGCTTTTCCAGATCGACCGTCAGACGGGAATTCGAACCCTGGCGTGCATCACCCATCAGTTCGTCACAGATTTCCCGTGGCAAACGGATCGGCAGGATACCGTTCTTGAAACAGTTATTGAAAAAAATATCGGCAAAGCTCGGCGCGATGACACAGCGGATGCCGAAATCCAGCAGAGCCCACGGCGCATGCTCGCGGGACGATCCGCAACCGAGATTATCATAGGTGATGAGGATTTCAGCCTGACGATACGGCTCTTTGTTCAGAACAAAGTCCGGGTTCTCGTTGCCATTCTCGTCGTAGCGCTGCGCGGCAAAGGCGTTCTTGCCAAGACCCGTGCGCTGGATGGTCTTCAGAAAGCGTGCCGGAATGATCTGATCGGTATCGATGTTTTCGTTCGGCATCGGAGCCGCAATGGCGGTCAGTTCCGTGAACTTGTCCATCAGACGGTCTCCTTCATCAGCTCACGCACATCACATAGCGTGCCCGTGACAGCCGCCGCGGCAGCCATGGATGGGGAACATAGATGCGTTCTGCCACCCGGCCCCTGACGCCCCTCAAAGTTACGATTGGACGTAGAAGCGCAACGCTGTCCCGGCGTCAGACGATCCGGGTTCATTCCCAGACACATCGAGCAGCCTGCCTCGCGCCACTCAAAACCGGCATCAAGGAAAATCTTGTCCAGCCCTTCGGCTTCGGCAGCAGCCTTCACGAGGCCTGAGCCTGGAACGATCATGGCACGAACCGTTGCCGCAACATGCCGACCGCGCACAACTTCAGCAGCGGCGCGCAGATCTTCCAGGCGGCTGTTGGTGCAGGAGCCGATGAACACGACATCTACTGGTGTTCCAGCAATCTTCTGACCAGCCGTCAGGCCCATATAATCCAGAGCGCGCTGAACCTGCGCAGCCTGAGCCGGGTCTTTGAAATCTGATGGGGACGGCACGATGCCATCAATCGGCAAAACGTCCTGCGGGCTGTTACCCCAAGTGACGGAAGGCACAATGTCCTCGGCCCGCAACGTCACTTCCGTGTCAAAATGAGCGCCTTCATCCGATGCCAGCGTACGCCAGTAAGCACAGGCCTGTTCGAACGCTTCACCTTTCGGCGCAAACGGACGGCCATTCACATAGGCAAAAGTCGTTTCGTCGGGAGCAACCAGACCAGCCTTTGCACCGCCTTCAATGGACATGTTGCAGAGCGTCATGCGCCCGGCCATGTCCAGATCACGGATTGCAGAGCCGGCAAACTCGATCACATGCCCGGTGCCACCTGCCGTACCGATTTTGCCGATAATGGCCAGCATGATGTCCTTGGCCGTTACGCCCGGACCCACTTTGCCCTCAACAGAAACACGCATGTTCTTTGCAGGCTTCTGGAGAAGCGTCTGGGTCGCCATGACGTGTTCGACTTCGGACGTGCCAATACCAAATGCAAGCGCGCCGAGTGCGCCGTGCGTCGAGGTATGACTGTCACCGCAAACGATCGTCATGCCTGGCAGAGAAATGCCCTGCTCTGGCCCGACAACGTGAACGATGCCCTGAGACGCGGAACGCAGCGGGAAATAGGGAACGCCGAACTCAGCGACATTCTTCTCCAGCGTTTCGATCTGGAGACGGCTTTCCGGCTCTTCGATCGGCTGGGAACGGTCGGACGTGGGGACGTTGTGGTCCACCACGGCGACTGTTGCGTCCGGACGGCGCAGGCGACGTCCGGCCATCCGCAGACCTTCAAAAGCCTGCGGGCTTGTCACCTCGTGAACGAGGTGACGGTCGATGTATAGGATGCACGTCCCATCTTCGAGGCGGTCAACAACGTGATCGGCCCAGATCTTGTCAAACAGGGTTCTGGGCGAAGAAGAAACGGGCATCCTTATACTCCAACCTTGACTTAGGAAGCGGCTTTTTCGCCAGCCTTCGGCAGATCGCGCGGGCGCTCTGCAATACGGGCAGACTTACCCGAACGGCCACGCAGGTAGTACAGCTTTGCGCGACGCACCTTACCACGACGCACCACTTCGATGCTGGCCAGGGACGGAGCGTACAGCGGGAACACACGCTCCACACCTTCACCGTTGGAAATCTTGCGAACCGTGAAGTTGCTGTTCAGACCCTTGTTGGAACGGGCAATGACAACGCCTTCGAAGTTCTGCACGCGCTCACGCGTACCTTCGACAACGCGGACGCCAACGCGAACCGTGTCACCTGCGATAAATTCCGGAACGGCGCGAGCCGTGGAAAGACGCTCGATTTCGCGCGCCTCGTACTGCTGGATAATGTTCATGACCAAACTCCTGGAAACAAAAATTCAATGAACCTGCTGTCGCGCCAGGTACGCATCCCACAGATCGGGGCGACGTGCCTTCGTGACGGCGATTGACTGTTCATGACGCCAACGGGCGATGGCACCATGATTGCCGGAGAGCAGGATTTCGGGCACTTCGCGCCCATCCCAGACCGCCGGCTTCGTATATTGCGGGTACTCCAGCAGACCGTCGGCAAAACTTTCGTCCTGACCACTAATCTGGGAACCCATCACTCCCGGTAAAAGACGCACACATGCGTCCAGAAGCATCAGGGCCGGAATTTCTCCGCCTGACAGCACGACATCGCCCATACTGAACTGTTCGATGTCGTGCTTTTCCAGCACACGCTCGTCAATACCTTCAAAACGCCCACACAGAACCACAACACCTGGCCCTGCCACGAAACGCTCTGCATCTTCATGCGACAGACGGCGCCCACGGGGTGTCGGATAGATGACAGGACGACCATCCAGCGCCGGAAGCGCTGAAAGAGCCGTATCCAAAACATCTGCCCGCATGACCATACCAGCTCCGCCGCCAAACGGCGTATCATCCACAGCGCGATGACGACCCAGTCCATGCTCACGCAGATCATGCGATTCACAGGACCAGATACCGCGATCAAGCGCCCTGCCCGCTAGGGAAAATCCCAGCGGCCCCGGA
Source organism: Gluconobacter sp. P5H9_a (assembly GCF_018812085.1). Taxonomy (NCBI): domain Bacteria; kingdom Pseudomonadati; phylum Pseudomonadota; class Alphaproteobacteria; order Acetobacterales; family Acetobacteraceae; genus Gluconobacter; species Gluconobacter sp. P5H9_a. The sequence goes on along the minus strand of NZ_JACRVW010000008.1, from coordinate 30,349 downwards.
AACATGTCCGGAAACAGGGTCAGGATGTCCGCGCGCCAACTCATGCCCGGACCTGTACCTCTCCATCGAGATCACCTTCGACCTCGACTTCAACTGGCGGCACGACGGTGACGCGACGGTGCGCGAGATCGACATGCGGCACACAAGCCAGCGTGAATGGAACAATCAGACCTCGATCAATCTCGATGCTGACACCCGCTCCATAGTCATGAACTATGGAGACGGTTCCAAGCACTTCGCCATCTTCGGAAACTGCAGTCATGCCGATCAGGTCGGCATGATAGAACTCGTCTTCCTCGACAGCCGGCAGAAGCTCACGCGCAACATACAAACGACGGTTAACCAGTCGTTCGGCAGCTGTGCGGTCTGGCAGAGTGTTCCCCTGAGCGTCTGTCAGAGCAGCCACTCCCGGAGAAACCCAGCTTGCTGTCCATACAACCCCACGCTCATCATGCAGCGCACCAAACATCTCGACAGAAGCCGGATCATCAGTAGCTGCATGAAGATGAACCAGACCGCGTACGCCATGCGGACGACCGATGGTCGCGATCAGGACATCACTGTCAGGTTTAAAAGGTGGCACGGATCAAGCGTCCTGAAACGTCAGCAGTAGATCAGGCTGCGGCAGCTGCAGCAGCGGCTGCTTCTGCAGCGCGAGCCTGAGCCTTGGCCTTCGGAGCGGACTTCTTCGGCTGCTCGCTGTAAGCAGGCTTCGGAGCCAGACCAGCGTTACCGAGGAAACGTGCAACGCGATCGGTTGCCTGCGCGCCGTTGGACAGCCAATGCTGGATGCGCTCGCCGTCAAGGCGGATACGATCAGCATGGTCGGACGGCAGCATCGGATTGTATGCGCCAACCTTTTCGATGAAACGGCCATCGCGCGGGCTGCGGCTGTCTGCAACGACGATGTGGTAGTACGGACGCTTCTTGGCACCAGCGCGTGAAAGACGAATCTTGAGGCTCATGAAAAACTCCTGAAAGACAAACTTGAAAACTTGATGCTGATCAGACGAAAGGCGGGCGCCCACCGGGCTTGCCCATCCCCTTCATCATGTCGGCCAGACCACCTGCCCCACCCATTCCGCGCATCAGGCCACCAAGGCCCATTTTGCTGATGCGCTTCATCATTGTGGACATGTCGTCAAACTGCTTGAGTAGACGGTTCACTTCCTGAACCGTCGTTCCAGAACCTGAGGCGATCCGCTTTTTACGGGATGCCTTGATGATTCCCGGCGTTTTGCGCTCCTGCTTGGTCATCGAGGAAATGATGGCCTTGTGACGTTTGAAGATCGACGTATCGATCTCCTTGTCACCCAGCATATCCTTGATCTTACCCATACCAGGAAGCATGCCGAGAATGCCCGAGATCGACCCCATACGGTTGATCTGGTTGATCTGGGACACGTAGTCATCCAGATCAAACTTACCGGCGAGCATCTTTTTGGCTACGCGTTCGCCTTCTTCGTGGTCGAGCGTTTCCGCTGCGCGTTCCACGAGGCCAGCAACGTCACCCAGCCCCAGAATACGGCCAGCAACACGTTCCGGATGGAATTCTTCGAGCGCTTCCAGCTTTTCGCCAGAACCCGTCAGCTTGATTGGTGCGCCCGTAATGGCCTTCATGGACAGTGCGGCACCGCCACGGGCGTCACCATCCATTCGACTCATGACGACGCCGGTAATACCGACGGCTTCATTGAAGGACTTGGCTGTATTGACCGCGTCCTGCCCCGTCATCGCGTCCACGACCAACAGCGTTTCTGCCGGGTTCGTGACAGAACGGATCTCGCGAACCTCGTCCATCAGAGCTTCGTCGATAGAGAGTCGGCCAGCGGTATCGAGAATGACGATATCGTAGCCTTCGCGACGGGCTGTTTCCAGCGCACGCTTCGCGATATCTACCGGCGACTGCCCCGCTAGGATTGGCAGAGACTTTACCAGCCCTGTAATCGCGTTGACGCGCTCAGCAAGCTGCTGAAGCTGGAGCTGCGCTGCTGGACGCTGCACGTCCAAGCTCGCCAGAAGAATCTTCTTGCGCTCACGGGAAGAGAGACGCAGGGCGATCTTACCCGAAGTCGTGGTCTTTCCCGAACCCTGCAGACCAACCATCAACAATGGAACTGGCGGCACAGCTGAAAGATTCAGAGGAGCAACACCGGCGCCGCCGAGCGCGTCAATCAGGGCATCGTTAACGATTTTGGCGACAGCCTGGCCAGGAGAAACGCTTTCCAGCACCTCATGACCAACTGCACGCTCACGCACCTTATTGACGAAGTCTCGCACGACCGGCAGCGCGACGTCCGCCTCCAGCATCGCGAGACGAACTTCACGCATGGCCTCGGTAACATCAGCCTCCGAGAGCTTTCCATTCTTGGAAAGCCCTTCGAGGACACCGGACATCTTACCTGAGAGTTGATCGAACAACGGGCCACCTTATAGCAAGCAGAAACACGCCACTGCGCGAGCCTTCGCGATGTGGCGTGTCCGGAAACAGGTTCGCTCTATCGCTTCGTGACGCGGACGTCAAGCAATAGAGCGCCTCGACCTTAGAAATCAGGGTGCAGGCGGCGGCCCGTCTTCAGGTGGATGGCCCATAATGGCGTCCAACTGATCATGGAGCGAACGAATTTTCTCCATGGTCGTATTCGCCTGGCGGCGCTGCTCAGGAGTCAGGATATCATGGAGCTTCTCCTGCGTCTCCAGTCGAGCCTGCGCTTCCTGCACATGCAGGTCGGATTCCTGCTTGGTCAGATCAGCGAGAAGCGTACGATCCAGATCACCCTCCACGGAAAGAGCCGTGCGGATCTTGTCCCGAAGAGCCTTCAGCTTTTCATGCCGAGCCTTCATCTCCTCATGACCTTGGCTGAAAATCTTATGGACCTGAGCCTTCTGGGCATCAGTCAGAGTTATTCCCGGCGGGAACGGTGGCAGCCCCCCTCCCGGACCCGGCCTGCCATGTAGGCCATCAAGCTGCGGTCCAGGCGCACCTGGATGGGCGTGCGCCAGAGAGGAACCAGCCAACAGCCCAACGGAAGCTAGAGCTGGGAGGAGAACAGAAAGACGAAATGCCGTCATGGATGCTATATCCTTGATGGTGATGAGAGGCGAAAAAGCGTTCCCGCCCCATTCCCTTCAAGATGGCAGTTTCTTCGTTACAAAACGCCCCATGTCCTGTTTCGAAGAGTAAACCCCTCCAAGGTATGTAACAAAGAAGGAGACTTGACGTGGGAGCCATCTCATCGCATGAAGCCGCCCACGTCCTGCACGCAGGACACGACTCCCGATTTTACGGTCGGGGTCCGGAGAGGTGGCCGAGTGGTTTAAGGCAGCGGTCTTGAAAACCGCCGTGCGTGGAAGCGTACCGTGGGTTCGAATCCCACCCTCTCCGCCATAATCTGGAAAATTATATAATCCACGTATTCAGACGACAAGAACTCATCAGACCCGCTATCCACTCCACTTTACATTTTGCGGCACTATACAACTTCAACATTCAAAAAAAATAAACTAACAATATTCTTATAGACTAATTTATTATTACTATACGTGCTGAATATATAAAATTATAAATTTACCCGATTTTATTCTAAGAAGACATTAAGTACATTGCAATTATTCCAATATAATAATTGTCTATGCCATATTTTTTAAACGTAAATAAATTCCCCCTATCCTTCAGCCTATATCATATCCTACCTACTATCTGTTCATCAAAAATTAATATTCGAATTGATTATTCTAGAATACGCACTATATACTCAAGAATAAATTCTCTGACATGTAAGAAAAATAGTATTTTTTTTCTTTGATTATACTGCCTATAGGGACGATAGCGATGCAATATTATGTTTTGATATGACTTAACGCCATTACATGCATTAACGGCTCAACACTTTGTTTTTGGGAGCCAACGCAGAGGATTTCCTGTAAAACAAGACCACCAACGAGTGAACAAAAAAAACAATTAATGGGCACGAACTTCTTAAAAAAAATCCTCAAAAAGCCTCAGTCTATCGAAACACCTAGACGTTTTGCCCACCATTCTGGCGTCGATAGCCTCAATAGAGTTTCAGGCTTCCGTGATCGTCGTGTCGCGAGAACAAACATTACACGGAGCAGACTCAGCGCAATGTCGCGCGCCTGAGCGGCATCGCGCCAGATATGTATTATCTGCCTCTCGCCAACGAGCCACACACTAACGGGGCGGTGAATCGTCCCGACCTTCCAGCACGTAGCGTCAACCTTTACAGCCTGAGTGGTTATAGCGTTCCCCTGGGCTAGAATATCTCCCAACACCCGAAGGACTGTGATGATGGTTCGTGACAAAGGCGTATCGAACGTTTTTAGAAAAACACGTTCCTGCCCTAAAGACTGACACATCACCTCATCATCTTCTACAAGGGCACGATGCCCTTCCTCGCTCCAGCGCTCTAGACCCTCTGCCCCATCAAGATATGCTTGCAGCGCTCCAATCCCGACACGTGCCTCTGCATAGCGATACAGAGCAATCGCGTTAAAGACCCCCCGAACAAGCCGAATGATAGCCGGAGATGGTACGGAACCACACTGAAGTGCTGCGCAGACAAGCGCGTTTCGTCGATCGTAATACTGATGCCATGGTCTTGTCTGGTTCAGCAGATGCGGGTGAGCAACATAAATCCCTGGCCACATAACCGTCGGAAAACCTGCACGCTTCAAGCGCAGACCATATTCCGCATCGTCTCCACGAAGAAACAAAGGTAATGGCAGCCCGTTAACCTCTACCGCCTGACGAGAGAAGCAGAAGAACCACCACCCGCAGAAATCGACATCGAGAGGTCGCTCAAGGAAGGAGCGAGCCTCCGTTTCCCCTAAACGCACTCCCTTACGAGGCAAAAAGTCTGTCGTCATTGCCTTGATAGGATCAAAACCATGCCCGATAGACAGGAGACGATCCCGCTGATCAAGATCGATCATTGCTCCGCCCAAGCATGTCTCTGGAGAAACAACATACGACAAGGCGGAACGAAGACGACAAAACAAACCTGCATCGACTTCTACATCATCATCCATAAGCAGGACGTGCGTAACATTCTGGTCCTTCAAGGCTTCCATAATGCCGCGAGTAAAGCCGCCCGCTCCCCCTAGGTTATCCTGCTCGAAAATCCGATATTTTTTCTGATCACCCTCCAAAACCAATCGGTTCTTAAGAGCGACCTTTCCCTGATTAACAATGATGCAGCTTTCCACATCCCCGATTTGAGGGACGATCTGGTCAACAAGCACCTGAAGCTGCGGGTCCCTGTCTCGGGTACACACTACGACCGCAATACCGACTTGGCGTTCGGGAGGTCGATCACAAACCCAATCCACTACAATGCTCTGAGGCTGCAACGGAATTTCGCGATTGCCCTCATACAGATTGTAGGAGAGACGGTCCCCGCATTCGGTCAGAGGCGGCAGAGCAAGAACCATCTCCCCCTGCACAGAGGGCAACTCCAGAATTAATTCTGGAGTTGCCCCTTTTAAGTGTCGGAAAACTTTTACCAGCAGTTCAGCTTCCGCCTGCACCCGAAGCCCCACATGCTCAAATCGTGCATGAGCAGCCCAAGCCTGCGGGAACAGATCCTTTGAGAACATCTCAAGGGAAGAAGATGCTCTCGAAGGTTGTAACAGGTACCAAGCTGGCATTGACCTTACATTCAGACGCGATCGAACGTCTGGACCAAATCGCGCCAGAATGGCTCTGAAATCAGACGATCGTACTCGTTCGCCCATTGAAGCTGAACGCTGGAGACGTCCTTGCGGTAGGCACGCAGCGCCTTGGACAAACGCTCGCGCGCTTCCTTATAAAGCTCGGGGTCATTAGAAAAGATATGATATCCGATTTGCTGAGGATCATAGTACGCCCAGTCACGACCAGAGCGGATATCGCGCCAGTTAATATCATTACGGCTATTAAAGACCGTCATCTGACGGCGACGTGCTGAAATCGCATCCAGAGGCGTCTTCTTTCTCGTCATCAGCGATACGTTCCCGTTACGGCTCAAACGCTGATAGAGATTGTAGCCGCGAAGAAGAACACCCCGTCCACGTTTCGTACGGCTAACCCACGGAACAATGAACTTGTCAGACGTCCCAGGCGGGGTAGGAATTACACCAACTGGAAGAGACTTCTCGAAGCGGTGATTGGCGTTGAAGCGTTTGTAGACCTTCATGATATCCGCATGCAGATCCGCAGCATCCGTGTCTGCGAGAATGCTTGGGCCCTTAAGAAAGTCCTCAACTGCCAGAACAAGCAGCATAGCCGAACCGTAGTGGTAAATGTCGGCAAAACCACGGAAGCGCCGAAGAAGCAAACGGGTGACACGACGCATGATCTTGGAAATGCGCTTATCGACTTCTTCGCGGGACGTCTCGAAACTGTCTCCGACGAGAAGCGCATACAGCACCTCAATATGGCAGGAGAGGCGAATCAGCTCATTGCGGATATTGTAATACGCAAACCAACCTTCGGGCTTTGCATAATACGGCTCATGCCAGACTGCGATCCCCGGAATAGACAGTACATGGCCGCCGCGCATTGTCAGACGCACGCCATATTCAACGTCGTCCAGATGCACAAAGCAGGGGAGCGGCATTCCGAACTTGCGGAAACCATCCACATGACCGCCGAACAGCCACCAGCCGTTGAAATTCAGCGAATGGTTGCGCATGAGCGCGTCTTTTGCGGACAACTCACCCAGATCACTTGGGGCGAGTCGTGCGAAAGGACGCTCAAAGCGGTCTGGAACCCAGTGCGCACCACCATCTGCCAGGCGAGACGGGTCGTATACGTCAAGCTGTGCGCCGCCAATAAATACTTCCGGGTCCAGGCTGAGCCGGAACAAATTGGTCATACGCGCGATGGCCGTTTTCTCAACGTCTGCATCGTCGTCGAGCATCACGATATGTGTGTAGCCACCATTTTCCAGAGCTTCAAACATACCACGTCCGAAACCACCGGCCCCGCCAACGTTACGCTGCTGTATGACGCGGACGTTTTCGGGCCAATGTTCCTGACGTTCAACCGTCCGGGCATTATCGACAATGATGATACCGTAACCGGGGTATTCTGCTTCAAGCGCGCTGACCAGACGGTCCACATTGCCCGCGAGTTGCTTCTCACGACGGAAAGTGCAAATTACGAAGCAAGGACGGACCTCCTGCAGCTTCGCATTGTACACGCCCCACGTTGCGCGGCGCAGAATAACATCGGTTGGCGTTCCTTCGACACCTAGTGCATTCCATGCACTCCGATATGCTTTATGTAGAAGAGTGCCGCCGTCTGCTTCGGACTTTTCGCTGGTTTCTTGGGCTGCTGAATAAAAATCCAGTGCTTCAATTGTAAAGTACCACCGGCCAAGTTTAGCCTCAGCTCCTACAATGTCGAAATCAATGCGAATTGTACGGACTTCGTGAGGATCTTTGCCGACATGCTTTTCCATCGCAAATTCGGTGACCACACCAGCCTGAGAACGATGAAATAGGCCAACACGACAGCTTCCTTGTACTTCAAGCTCAAGATAAAGCTTTGCATTCGGAACAATGTGGTTGATTTCACGTTCGTAAAGCGCGGTCATGAAACCGTCAAACGTAACTACACGCCCACGCTCAACAATAACATTTCCATTGTCATCAAGATCTGTATACGGCTTCACCATATACAGGGACTTGCTTCTCTGGTCCGGTGAGAAGTTTATAGGAAAAAACGGGAAAAGGTCAGCATGTGAATACTTGCTTACCTCTGGAGTGTGATTAAGAACATTCATGGAGAAACCGTTACCTGCAAAAATTTATTAACACGTTTCATACCGCAAAGCCTCACTCACGCGAAACGCGTATAGCAAGGCTAGCAAGACAAAAAAATTACTCAGGAAGGATCGATGAAGAATGCCGGCAGTTGGGTGTCTGCTGCCAAGAGTTCATCAATTTGATCGCAAGCTTTCAAAGCTTCTGAAATCGTCACGTCCATATCCAAGTAACGGTAAGTACCCAGGCGACCAAGGAAGGATACGCCTTTGGTATCCCGCGCGAGAGAAATATAATTGTCAAGCATTGTTTTTTCATTGGCGAGTCGAATTGGATAATATGGGACATCCTTCGGCTCAGCTAAACGACTATACTCCCGAAAAGAAACCGTTTTCTTTAAAGAATCCGCTTCCCATGGCGCAAAATGCTTATGTTCTGAGATACGCGTAAACGGAACATCTTGATCGCAATAGTTAATTACTGCCGCACCTTGATAGTCTCCATCACTGTCGATGCGTTCGAAATCAAGAGTCCGGTACCCCAGACGTCCAAGTCTGAAATCGAAATAACGATCGATCGGCCCAGTATAAAAAACGTGCTGGAATTCTTCGGAAAGATCTTCGAATTTCGTATTCAGCCGAACTTCGATGTTCTCGGATTTCAGGATATTCTCGACGATGGCCGAGTATCCCTCTTCCGGCATCCCCTGGTACGGATGATTGAAATAGTTATCATCATAATTGAAGCGCAGCGGAAGCCTCTTGAGAATAGAAGCCGGTAACTCGGTAGGTTCCAGTCCCCACTGCTTCCTCGTATATCCGTAAAAAAAGGCTTTGTAGAGCTCCGGACCAATCATCGAAAGTGCCTGCTCTTCGAAGTTCTTCGGCTCCTTGATCGACGTGTCAGCCTTTTCTTCGATAAAGGCACGCGCCTCCTTGGGAGACATAGTCGTATTGAAGAACTGATTAATCGTCAGGAGATTGACCGGGAGCGTGTACATACGTCCCTGGGAAATCGCCTTTACCCGATTGATGTACGGCTGGAACGTCCCGAATTGCTGGATGTAATCCCACGCGCGCTGGTCAGCAGTATGAAAAATGTGTGGGCCATAACGATGCACCATCACGCCCGTCGTTTTGTCACGTTCGGTATGACAGTTTCCGGCGATGTGGGACCGCTCGTCAAGAAGAAGAACTTTATGACCCTTCTCTGAAAGGTGACGGGCAATAATGGCTCCACTGAAGCCAGCGCCGACAATACAAAATCTCATAACGTTATTCCAAGTTCAAAAATTTTTGCACGATTATATTGCATAACCATTGGGATGACTCTCGCGCCAACGCAGCGCGGTCTCCACAATGCGATCAAGACCTCCAAAACGCGGCTCCCAGCCAGTCTCCTTCCGAAGCGTGGTGGAATCAGCCACAAGTAGAGAAGGGTCCCCCTCACGTCGCGGCGCTGCCTCCCAAGGAACCTTCCGTCCGCTCACCCGCTCTACACTGCGAATGACCTCAAGATTCGAATATCCTTGTCCGTTACCGATATTATACGTGACGCTACGATGGTCGATCTGGCCGAGCGCACGCACATGGGCATCAGCAAGATCTGTCACGTGGATATAATCGCGGATACAAGAACCGTCTCTGGTAGGATAGTCCGTACCAAATAGCTTGAGTGCCGGACGGCGCCCCAGGGCGGCATCAATGGTTAGGGGAATCAGATGGGTTTCAGGGCGGTGATCTTCCCCTGCCCGTCCCTCCGGATCGGCACCTGCGGCATTGAAATACCGTAGGCAGGCACTCCTCAAACCATAGATCGAGTCAGCCCAGTGCAGCACACGTTCGATCATGAACTTGCTCTCACCGTAAGGCGATCCAGGCTGAACCGGCGCAGTTTCAGGAATGGGATCCAGGCGTTCAGGCCCACCAAAGAGAGCTGCGGTGGAAGAAAAAACTATTTTCTTCACCCCTTGCTCGACGCAGGTCTGCACGAGATTCAACGCCGTCAGGTAATTTTGTCGCAGATAGTGCAGCGGTTCGCGCATACTGTCCCCGACAAGGGACAAAGCCGCGAAATGCAGAACACCATCCCAGGGTCCTTGAGCAACAACTTCGGCAGTTGCCTGATAGTCAAGCAAATCCACTTTGTGGAAGGCCACACCGACTGGGACAGCTGCACGATAACCCGTGCTCAGATTATCGAGAACAACCACTTCATGACCCGCGTCTAGCAAAGCAAGAACGACATGACTGCCGACGAAACCAGCGCCCCCAGTAACGAGATAACGCATTCAAGACTCCCAAAAAGATTGACGCATCCGAGGCATTCAGAAAATTCGTCAACGAGTTACCAAAAAAAGAGCCCTTAACGCCACAGCCATTGCAAGACGTCCGGAAGGATGGACGCTCCATGAACATGGGAAAGATCCCCTTCCCCGGTCACTAGCTGATAGTCATACCCCTTGAAGGCCAGAGCCCTGGCCATAGTGCGATTTCCCGCCGGCCAGTCCAGTCCTTCAAAGCGACCGGACAGCCGAGCATTGATCCCCACCTGCAGGAATACCCGCAGGGGCTTGGGATCGGACTGCATGATGATATCCGGGTACGCTCCGCCCCCGCGGATATCCACGAAACTGCCGCAAGCGGAAAAGACCTTTCCGAACACATCTGGACGCTGCCACGCAGCTGTGAACGCACAGATGCCGCCACTGCTGAACCCTCCGATCGCTCTCTGGGCGGGATCATCCATAATCGTGACGTGCTTGCGGACCTCAGGGAAAACCTCCTCGTCCAGAAAGCGGACATAATGATCCGTCAAACTGTCATACTCAAAGGAACGCTGCTCACTCGCCAGCCCGTGCTTCTGGTTGGGCTTCCCCGCCTCTACAAACAACACGGCCATAGGTGGAAGCAGGCCATCCGCTATCAGATTGTTCAGAACCACGGGTACCTGCCACGGACCATCGTCGGCTTTAAACCACCATCCGTCCTGAAACACCATCAGCGGCAGAGCACTATGTCCATCATACCCAGCGGGCCGATAAAGCCATGCTTCATGTCGGCAGTCTGGAAAAATGGAGGACGGTGGGATTGATAACGTAATCTGGGTTCCCTCAGGCACATCAGACCGACGTTCGATCGCTGGATGAGGAACATAAATCGAATTCGGATCGTGCCGTGGTACGGCAACCATCGGCTTGCTCATATCCCCAGAGCCATTATTTCCATGAAGGGTGTTAATGTGAAAGTCGATGGCCTCATCAACGTCTTCGAACGAGTGGAACAGACCATCTTTGAGCACATATGCCCGTTCACAATGCTCCCGGACAAAATCCTCGTTATGTGAAACGATAACTCGTGCCCGGTTCGCCCGTTTTTCAAAAAGCTCAATCTGGCACTTTTCATGGAATTTGTGATCTCCAACATGGACAACTTCATCAATGAGAAAGCAGTCGAACTCAATACTCATCGAGATGGCGAACGCCAGACGCGCAGCCATTCCCGACGAATAGGTCCTTACTGGTTCGTCAAAATAAAGGCCAAGTTCGGCAAAATCTTGAATAAACTGGAGAGTATCTTCAATTTCCCGCCCGTAGATACGTGAAATGCACTTCGCATTATCCCTACCAGTCAGAGCACCTTGGAAAGCCCCACCGAACGCCAAAGGCCATGATACGGACATTTGCCGCTCGACCGTGCCGGAAGTCGGCAGTTCCGAACCACTCAGCAGACGAATTGTAGTCGACTTGCCTGCGCCATTCCGACCGAGAATTCCAACTTTCTCTCCTGGACGAATTAAGAGATCGGCCCCCCTAAGAACCCGATTGATCCCTCCTCGAACATGATAATTTTTACGGACATCCCGGAACTCGATCATTGCAGCGTCATGCCTCGGGAAACGAACCTCACCCCAATCATCGCAAAAAAAGACTGGATGATGTTCCAGATCACAACATACATCACATCGAAATGCGCGGTGAAAAGAGACCCGAAATACCCATCTCGGATAATTTCGGAACAATTCACCATCGGGATCATCAAAAGGTAATACTGCGAAGCAGCAGGCATGGCATCCACCAGAAAGCCGAGCCCTGAAAATCCAATCATAAGATAGGTTATGGGGTGCCAGAGCCGCTCAAAGAGTTCTGAATGCTCGCTGATGGAACCGACAAGGATCGCCAGGCTCGCCCCGAACCAGACCATCAGTACCCAACCTCCTATAACTTCCAGAATATTCTCAGGAGGGTCCATCCAGCCTATGCTACAGAACAGGGCCGAAAGAACCACAAATGACGTGGTAACGCCTCCCACTTCCAGAAGCAGACGCGCCGCATAAATATCTATGGGTCTGACATTCCTGTGGTGCATGAGGCCAAGATGGATTTCCACCGCCTTATTCAGGCGGTTGGGCATGTTACGCCATACAAGAACGGTGGAATATCCTGTCAGGGCGAAAGCCACGATAGGAATGTTAGACGCGTGAGACATGTGCCCCAGCGTCCAGAGCGTCGTTATTCCCAGTGTAAATAGCATTGGCTCGCCGAAAAGCCACAGCACACCAATGTTGTGCCGCCCATAGCGTGTCAGGGTTTCGCGCAGAAAGAGCGCCCAGATGACACGCCTCTGGATAACGAAAGAGCGGGCAAAAGAGCCATGTGAACTCATGCCCGTCAATCCATATGTTCCCGAACGCTTGCATTCAGCATCCGGGCGATATTCCACAGAATGAGCCCCATAAGGAATGTCGCGAAAATATCCCTCATACGATAAGGCTCCTCAGAAGCATCAGGCAGGCTAGGCTGAGCAATCCGTTCAACATAGCTTTGCTGACGCCGTGCTTCCATTTGCGCCTGCTCCAGAGAGGAAACGGCGGCGGCAAGCTGCTTACCCGCAATCTGGTCCGCAAGGATCAGGCCCTGATAATCCGACGCTTTGGATGCAAGAGAACCGTCAGTGCCGGAAATTTTCGTAACCTCATTTGTCATCTCCTTCGAGAGACTCATGATGCGGTTCTGAAGAACTGCAATACCAGGATTATTAGCCGTCGTTTTCTGCATCGTCGCAAGCTGGGCACGTGTTGCTATCAACGCATCCTCGAACTTGGAAAGCATCTGCAACTGCCCGGATGCCTGCTGCTCCGGATTCATGATCCTGTGGCTATTCCGGTAATCAGCAATAGCAATTGCAGCTTTCTGAGCAGCAGCCTCAGCTTCTCGCACTTCACGCGTTGCAAACTGGATCAGATCTGAACGCGCCCTTTCGTTCAGATGGTTGACCGTGTCTTCAGCCATCTTCAAAAGCTCTTCATTGAACTTCTGGGCATTCTGGGGCTGATAAGCCCGCACCGTCAGAGTTGTAATTCCAGTCGTAGAATTGTTGTCAACCTTAACCTTACGCTGGAAATAGAGATACAGATCCTCGAAAGATGAGGAGATTTTCACCGGGTCATAGCGATTGAAAACTGAAACATGCGGATCACTGTACGCATGAACAAAAGCGTTGTCCGTGTTGATAGAATGCAGCGCATCACGGGAAATAATGTAGTCGTCAGCGGCGTATGCCTCATCGCTGGAATTGGCAATCCCAGCGCTCTTGAACATGACGCCCAACCCACTCATCGAAGGCTTTTCAGGAGACCGCACGACAAAGCGCGATTCCGAAATATAAACATCCGACGCAAGAAACCCGAAATAGAGAATTGAAAGCAGTGTCGGAACAACAACAAACCCTAGAAACAAATAGTCTGAGACAAGTTTCTTGACATTACTCATGAACAAAGACGACCTTTACAACGGGCTGCCAGAAACACAAACCGCAACATTCAAAAGAACGGAATTGGGCACGAACGACACCAAACAATATTATGCACGACATGGCTTCCAAACAGGACCCACCCTCGCCGCAACCTCTTTACATACCCCTACCGCAAGGCTCGCCTTGAAAGTTCAGCACTCCTCAAACCCGCCTGAAACCTTCTCAAAGAGAAAAAGATTGTCGCATTCGCCTTTTCCTAGGTCAAGTTGGAGGTCATTCTGCCAGAAAGCCTTCAGTAATAACTTTTTCGGTGCCTGGGCGGTAGACGCCCCCCTTTCTCCAGTTCTTTGCCTAGAGAACCCAAAGTTTCCTTAGTAGCCAACCCTTGTATAAAAAATATATTATTTTACTTACCGGAAATTAATATAAAAATTTCAACACGTTATACCTCACAAACCTGCCATAATCTGAAAGGCAATTACGACCGCTATCTACCGCACGTTACAAGCATCATCATGCGCCTTACCAAATTCGTAGGTGGACCCGACATACATCTCCGGCAGATACCCCCGAAGTTTTCCAAGTTCGCTGCATTTATCGAATTGTGAAATTTAGGGAGAAAAATAGCCGCCAAGGCTTTCTTCTCACGCGATAAGCAGATTTTATCACCGTACAGAAATAATTATTTTTAGAAGCCGCCTACATATTAATCACTTACGATAACACAACCCAATAAAACGATATATTCCTCATATCGTCTCAAGTGGAAATTCTAACGCTGCACAGCCGCACTTTGCGGTTAGCACCTAGAAAACTTGGAAATTCCAAAACATAGACATTCCCCCCAGAACACAACATAGGCAAGAAAAGTCAAAGCAGACTCACCAGCTTGCAACTTTAGTTTACCGCTTCACCTACAAAAAAAATCATTCTGAAACAAATTATATCATGCCTTTTAATATTTTTATAAATGATGGAAAATCGAAAAAATCACCCGTAACAGCGGAAACATTATGATATACTTGGTTTGCCACTCTGGTTATCTGAATTTTGGTGATGAATTAATCGCCAAAACATGGATTAATTTTCTAACAAACAAATTTCCGCTGGAAGAAATCTGGGTAGACACGTGCAATCCGGGCGTATCTGCAGTGGCATTCAAAGACTACAAAAATATAAAATTTACCGACACTTTATGGACTGCATCCAGAAACTCCATCAACAAGGGAATTGATTACATTTTGGACCTTGGCTTCCAAAATGACGGCGGAGTTTCGTTCGCCAATGGGCTCGAATTAATAAAATCAGCACGCTGCGTTCATATGATTGGCGGTGGCTACATGAATAGTGAGTTTTATTTTAACTACGCAATCATCGCAATTCTGGCAAAGTTAAAGAAAGAAGCCGGGTTCGAGCTTTTTGGTACCGGCCTTGGCCTAGAGCCTATCGATCAGTCATACGAGCGTATTATCGGAGAATTCTTCAAGGTCTTCTCATGGATCGATGTGCGAGACGAAAAAAGCTATCAGCGCTTGATTCATTGGGGCCTGAAAAGCAAGGCATCCTTCTCGTGTGACGATGTCTTCCTCTCTCCTATACCTCAAAGTGATGAGGACAGACCGGGCAAATTAATCATCTCCGCCCAGCCGGGGAGCAATCCTTTCCTCGTCGTCTCCTTTCTCCTGAAGCTTATCGAGCATTGCCCCCAGGCACAGAATGGCATTGAATTTCTTACTCTGGACGCCATTTCTGACCACATCATCATTGACAAGGTAGTCAGCATATCCAGACGGACTGATATCGTTGTCCGGGACTTCAATGATCTCTGGAAAAACGGCTTTCAAATCAGCTCGAACGATTTTGTTTTTTCGACACGTTTTCATGCCCACCTTGTCGCTTCGATGATGGGAGCTCGTGGCCTTTGTGCGTCCGTAAGTGTCCCTTACTATGACGTCAAACACCTATCGCTGATCGAAATGGGCTCTGGCTTCGATATCATCGGCATGCATGATTTCACTTTCTCCTACGACTGGAATAAGAAGACAGAAACTTTCCACGATCATGCGCAAACTGCCCGCAAAACAAAACTCGACATCATCGACAAAGTTTACGGATTTATGATCGAGAGCAGCATCAACGATAATACTATTGATAATTCGACAAACCTCTCGGTTTGATGGGACACTCCTTTGACAGGAATTGATCCCCTTATTTCCTACTAACTGGCCTGCAACGATCTAACGGATCAAACAGGAGGTGCCCCCCCATCAGGAAACGCCTCCTGTCTTTTTGATATCTCGCCTCAAAACAGTAGCAATCATCACTCGCCAGGGCGTCTGTGAAACTTATCGTGCGATCATTCGTCAAGATCAGAGAAACGTACCGCCAACCGGGACATTAGCCCCCTATCTCAACGGACGGATGACATCATGAAAAGAAAACTCGCACTAATTATTGCAGTCACGACATCTCTTGGCGCGTCAGGTGTTGCGCTCGGGCAACCCGTGATCATCACAGAACATGGAAAGCCGGCAAATTTTCGAGGAGCTACCTCCGATAAAACGGAAATAGAAAAGGCATTCACCACTACGTCCGCTCCGGATGTCTATTTTCCGCCTTCAACGGAAGGATACCATCTCTCCAAGGCGCTCCCCAGCGATACGCTCGGCACCTATCATTTGAATGGCAATATTTTCTCTGGTCCGGGTATTGGTGCACCTGAAAATGGGCGCGGAACATTCAACGCCACCTATACAAATCCGTGGAATGTCACTTCTAATCTCAAATACGTGTTTGACCCAGCGGCACTTCCGCAAAAAGACCATGTAACCACACAGGCCGTTTCTCTAGAATGCCGCCCCAATCGCCCCAATCTTCATAATCCCAACCCGAACCGAAACTGGGTTGCTTGCATCTACCGGGGCATGGATTCCGGGACGGGCGGCGGCAAGAACACGTCCATCAGTTCAGAAATTGACAACGATGTTCTGAACCTCAGCACCAATTCTGCAACAGATATGGAAGTTGATGTTAATTTTAACGGCAAAGTACTGGATGGCAAATGGTCTCGTGGGCTATTTCTGACTGGCGGAGGCGCGCCCGGAAACCAGACGAATTCGGTTGCATTGGATATCATGCACGTCGCCTATGACCATTCGTGGCTTCCTTGGACGACCGGAATTTCAATCCGTAATGCCACGAACATGATCCAACTCTATAAGACACAGCCTACCGAAACTGGCTTTTTCCTGGAAACGTTCGACCAGCAGCACACTGAAACGTCTCACCTCGACAAGAACGGCTATCTGGATATTCAAGGTCTGCGCCTTATTGCCACCTCGTCTCCCAAACCGGCAACGGAATGCAAGAAGGGGCAGGTAACATGGGATGACGACAATCTCTACCTTTGCACCTCAGCAGGAAAGTACAAAAAAGTCGCGCTACAAGCATTGTGATTGAGTATTTATTTCCTTTTTTCTCGCTAGGCATCAGCAGTCAAACATCAATTAAGTCAGATGCGCCAGTGTGAAGATCGCACCGTCACCAAGCACGGATCGTCGGAAATCTGTATTTCATCTAGGAATACAGATTTCCGGATACCAATAGCATCGCGAAATCGAGGAACCGTCGATTGAGGTTCCTAAAGTCTGATTGGGGGCTCAACGGATAGGTCTTGATAGTTGTCCGAGACAGCTTTTGCTCCGCATTTGAAACAGAGCAGAAGGCATTGCGCTCTGGATTACTATACGATGCCACCAATGCTCTCGATAAAGAGGAAGCGGCGCGTTTTATTCCAATGGCGCTGGTGAACAGCCCCATCTTCGATTCTGATCGCCTAAACTCCTGGTTCAATGGCAAGATCTGTTGCAGGTCGCTCCGTTCTTATGCCGCTTGAGCGTCGTAAAATTCCGCGTTTAGCAGCAATACCTGTCCTTGTGAGACAGCCTTGCCGGCTTCTCTTTCCATGCCTTAAAAACAAATCCATTCCAAAAGTCTGACTTCTCACCATTGACATTGCGCTGCGTTTGGAAACGCCATCAGTGCAGCAACCAAAAGCTGGTCTGACACCTACAGATAACCGGCATTCCACAAGACCGTATCTAAGTGTTTCAATCACACCCGGGTGGTTCAGACCTTCTCGACGCAGTCAAATTGTCTTTGCGTCAAGGGCGAGGTCCGATAGTCCCGGACTGAAAAAAGCGCGTGAAAGAGAGGTGATCGTTGATCAGTTCCTTCGCCCGCTCACTGAACAAATTATTCAGCGCCTACGATTACTAGAATTTTGAACACCAGAACCGGATCGACTGACTTTATTCCCATCTGAATATACCAAATTCTTACCCATATCAGGTCAAAACATCTCAAATTCCACAGTTCAGGAAAATGCCTCGAATTTGATCACCAAGTCCGCTCAGGCGAGCCAGTCGCTCTTTAACATCAAAAAAAACCGCACTGTTTCATCTCGCCATTCCTTCAGTCAGAACAGAAGGAACGAAATCATAGACAGTAGCTCAAAACCAATAGGTTTTTGGAACCCTCCAATTGTGAGCTATATTGCCACAGAGACGGTCACATATAGAACTAGGGCGATCATTCTTTGACCGTATTTCTGGTAGATATTGTGCTGTCTCCTGTCAGCTAAGAATGATCGGGCACTACGAAAAAGCGAAAGAGAGATCTTTCTTAGTAGAGGCCTATGGCCAACGACTGGCATCCTTCTATAACAGCATTGCCGCCACGTGAGCACACCCTCTCCTTTTCCCCCATTCGAAGGCTTCTCTATTCTATGCGTGTCGATTGTTTTCCAAGTAGCAACCGCTCACCCCTCAGAATGGCACTACTACTCGGCGCCCTGTCGCTCAGCGGATGCAGTGCACTGCCGGGGAATGCACCCACCGAGAGTGCTGTGCTGAAAGCGGCTACCGACAAGACCCGGAATCCTTTGGGCTTTCTTGTCACGCAAGTCACGCCCGAAGTCACAAAGGTACTCGCAACCGAACACCCCCCCCTTATCTCGTCCCTTTATGCTGATAGTTCACGCCTGATACCTAATGACCGTATCGGCGTGGGGGACGTGCTCAACATTACGGTTTTCGAACTCGGAAGCGGCCTGTTCTCGGGGGCAGCCCCCAGTGTCAGTTCCAACACCGATCTCTCAGCCGCATCCGGTGCAACGGGAAGTGTAACTCACCAGACTCTTCCACCCACCGAAGTGGAAGCTGATGGAACACTGACCATCCCTTATGTAGGGCGTCTACATGTCGTCGGGATGACACCTCAAAATCTTGCCGAGAAAATTCGTACGGCACTAACGGGGAAGTCTCAGAACGCAGAGGTGATGGTCCATATCGGCACCGACATTTCCAACACCGTTATCATCTCGGGCGCCGTTCATCATCCGGGACGGGTCCTGCTGAGCACGGCACAGGAACGCCTGTCAGACGTTGTCGCTATTGCCGGAGGCGCAAATTACCCCCCCGAAGACACGTTCGTTCAACTCGTTCGCGGCAATAAGTCTGGGGGTACGGATCTCGGAACGCTAGAGACCTATCCCAAGGAAGATATTCCAGCCAGACCGGGAGATCGTATTCATGTTGTCTACCAGCCCCGCAGCTATACGGTGTTTGGCGCGGCTTCCAAGAATGCCATGCAAGTTGATTTCAACTCCCCTACTGTAAACCTCGCAGAAGCAATCGCACGCGTTGGCGGCCCGAATGATAACTTGGCGGACCCTAACGCTGTCTTCCTCTTCCGTTTTGAGGACACTGTAGCAGCCAAAGCCCTGAACCTGCAGACTGCTGAAACTCTCCAAGGAATTCCTGTAATCTACAAGCTGGATATGATGAACCCTTCAAGCTATTTCCTTGCCCAGCGGATACCCATCAAGAGCAAGGACGTGATCCTGATCGCGAATGCTAAGACTGACCGTTTCTATAAGTTCAATCAGTTGATCAGCACCCTTATAAGCCCAGCGATCACGGCAGCGTGGATTGCACGCTAAATTTTCAGTTTTCTAATTTTTCTAGTCCGAATTATGTAATTATATTCGCATATCATAGATGTATGATATGCGAATATAATTAACTGAAAAATACTTGACATGCCTTTTAACCAATCATGCCTATCACCACAAAAATTTTGGTGGTTATTTTCTTGACCTGATTGCTCTATTTATAGGATCAAACTAACGCTTACCTAAAAAGATTATGATTAGTCTGAAACTATGCCGTATCTCGTACTGATCTGACGCAGAAGGCAGCCGTGCATAATTGGTTCCAGAACTGAACAATCCTCCGGCATCCGGTCAATCTCCAGCCGTGCTATTCATGTGCTTCCGGAAGTTTAACAGTTCAGACCTCGCGCGTCCTCAAGCCACTTTCAAGCACCCGGTCAAACTCCCCGCACAGAGTTTCTGACCGATCTCAAACAGCACTCTGAAGCTGAAAAGGCGCATCTCCGCGGATTATTCGCGCTCTACAAGAAAAATATATTTATCATTACATAAAAAATAGTTTCAACGTCATGTCTAAAAAAATCTCCGCCTAACTTAATAGGCGGAGAAGTAGAAATTCCTCTCAGGACTACATACTATTATTTAGTATCCACTACAAATGGATCAACGACGACCCGTTGGGCGACCACCGCCGCCGCCACGACGAGCGCCATCACCACTACGTCCACCAGCAGGAGGGCCGGAACGACGACGACCGCCGCCMTTTCCACCACCGCCCCTCTGGCCGCCACCGCCACGACCACCACCCAACACTGGCGGACGCATCGTGGAGTTTTGAGCCGCGTCAGAGTGGTAAGGATGATCGGTTACAACAGGGATAGCCTTGTCGATCTTCTTCTCGATATCTCGAAGCCACGCACGCTGCTCGGCATCGCAGAGCGAGACGGCCCAGCCATCGCGGCCAGCACGCGCTGTACGACCGATACGATGAACGTAAGATTCAGGGACATTTGGCAGATCGTAGTTGAAGACGTGAGAGACATCATCAACGTCAATGCCACGCGCGGCAATGTCTGTCGCGACCAGGACCTTGATCGTCCCGTTGCGGAAGCCAGCCATGGCACGTTCACGCGCACCCTGGGACTTGTTGCCGTGGAGCGCTTCGGACGTAATGCCGTTCTTGTTTAGGAATTCCGCAACCTTGTTCGCTTCATGCTTCATCAGCGTAAACACGACCGCACGTACGACATTTGAGCTCTCAACGAGCATCAGTGTCGCATCCTTTTTCTTGTCCGTCTCCACGAACATCACAGCCTGACGGATGCGATCAACCGTGCTGGATTCAGGTGTTACCTGAACAGTAGCAGGGTCCTTCAGCAGAGAATGAGCAAGATCGCTAATGGACTGCGGCATCGTTGCCGAGAACAGAACCGTCTGACGGCGCGCAGGCAAGAGAGCCATGATGCGGCGGATATCACGGACGAAGCCCATGTCGAGCATACGATCGGCTTCATCCAGCACCAGAACCTCCAGGGCAGAAAGGTCGATGTGACCCTGCCCAACCAGATCCAGCAGACGGCCCGGCGCAGCCACGAGAACATCCACGCCACGGCGCGTTGCCTCGACCTGGCGTCCCTGTCCGACCCCGCCGAACACGACTGCATGCGTCAGCTTCATGTGGCGTGCGTATGCAGCAAAGCTCTCATCGATCTGGGAAGCCAGCTCACGCGTCGGAGCAAGAACCAGTACCCGGACACTCTTTGGAGCTGCCGGGCGACGATGCCGCAGCAGGTAGTCCAGGATCGGCAGCGCGAATGCAGCCGTCTTGCCTGTTCCCGTCTGAGCCAGACCAAGAAGGTCCCGTCCTTCCAGAAGGTAAGGAATGGAGCCAGCCTGAATGGGGGTTGGCGTGGTGTAACCCTCTTCAGCAAGGGCTTTCTGAAGTGGCTCGGCGAGTTTGAGCTCTGCGAAACTGGTCATGGACCCCTCCTGAGGGATAACAAGGCCTGGCTCGCACAGCTAGTTCGCACTTTATGCACGAAGAAAATGCCTGCTTTGAGCCTAGAGAGTTGATGAAAGACGAACCTTCACACCGAGACGCAGGCACACGGCTGGACATGCGCGGAAGCCCGAGAGCCTTCGCACATTGCCCACTTCACTTTTCCCGCAAGAATCAGGGAAGCAAAGCACCTTGTGCCAAAATCGACCAGCATGACGAAGAAACCGTCAGCATCTCCCTGCTTTCAGGCAGAGATATCTGCAAACGGATGTAGGGCAGCTTCCCCTGCCTCGCAAGGGAATTGAGGGCTATGATTTATAAAAAATCATTATTATTTCACGTGTTTTGCAAAACAGTGAAGCTCCCGAGCATGCACAATGCACAGAGAGAAAAGAACCGCCCCCTACCCGCGACGCAACAAAAAGAGTGCCTGCTCACCAAAGAGATTTGCGAAGCGAATTGAACGCCGCCAAGGCGCTTTCAACCCATCCTCATCAATGGCAAGCCATTGCTGCACAATATATCCCTCTTCCTCACACAACGCGAGGAAATCCCGAATAGTGCACGGATGGATGTTGGGCGTGGAATACCAAGGCGTACTCCACACTGATGTCATCGGCATGCGGCCGGTTGTCAGAAGCTGCAAACGCAACCGCCAATGACCAAAATTCGGGAAAGAGATGATGGCGTGGCGCCCTATGCGCAGCATCTGCCGCAACACTTCTCGAGGACGCTCTACCGCCTGAAGCGTTCTTTGCAGAACAACATAGTCAAACGAATCATCGGGATAGTAGGACAGATCGTGATCTGCATCTCCGTGCATAACCGGCAGACCATGGGCAACGGATTGCGTCACGCTCTGCATGTCGATTTCAATGCCGCGAGCGTCGCAGTTTCGCGTCCGGTACAGATAATCGATGAGCGTACCGTCACCACTACCGACATCCAGAACGCGGGCCCGGGTTGGAATCATCTCCGCAATCAGACGCTGATCCAGCCGCATCAGACCCCCTCCACTTTCGTCAGACCTGCGTGCTCGGCTGCACCATTCAGGAAACCCCGAACCGTTCGATCCAGATCAGGCTCGTCCAACAGGAATGCGTCATGCCCACGATCGCTCTCAATTTCCACAAAAGAGACGTTTGCTCCAGCTTTGTTCAAAGCCCGCACCAGAAGACGGGACTGAGACGTGGGAAAAAGCCAGTCTGAACTGAAGGACACAACGCAGAAACGCGTCTCGCACTTTCGAAACGGTGCCGAAAGATCACCATCATGCTCAGCGGCCAGATCAAAATAATCCATCGCCCGCGTTACTGTCAGATACGAATTTGCATCAAACCGGCGCACGAATGTCGAGCCCTGATGCCGCAGATAACTCTCAACTTCGAACATCTCACCAAATAGAGAGGGGCTGCTGGCAGCTGGTACAGCCGTTGGAGCCTCACTTCGAACTTTTCGTCCAAACTTCCGGCTCAGAGCCTCCTCAGACAGGTAAGTAATGTGGGCCATCATCCGAGCGACCCCCAGGCCACGAGCCGGAATGGCGCCGAAGTCTCTGTAATGGCCATCATGCCAGTCAGGATCTGCAAAGATCGCCTGACGGCTAACCTCATTGAATGCAATATTCTGGGCTGAGTGGAACGGCGAAGTTGCAATCGGCAAAGCCGCAAAGACGCGCTCTGGATAATCAGCAATCCACGTCAGCGCCTGCATTCCTCCCATGGAGCCACCTACCACAGCGAAAAGACGTTTGATGCCCAGATGGTCCAGCAAACATGCCTGAGAGGCAACGATGTCGTGCATGGTGATGGGAGGGAATTCGCTATCCCAAGGTCGCCCGGTCTCTGCCCGAATGGACTTCGGCCCAGTGGACCCCATGCATCCGCCCAACACATTGGGGCAGATGACAAAAAATCTGTCCGTATCGATTGGAAGGCCAGGCCCAACCATGCGGTTCCACCAACCTGGCTTGCCAGTTAGTGGATTAGGCTCCGCTAAATACTGATCTCCGGTCAGAGCATGACAGACCAGTATGGCGTTGCCGCGATCAGGCGCGAGGGTGCCATAGGTGCAGTAAGCAACTTCAAGCGGCGCAAGATGAACGCCGCATTCCAGATCCATCCCCTCTTCCAGGTACATGGTCTGATGCGTGTAAACGGGACTATCTTCCTCAAAGGAAGACACACTGCGGTCCATCAGTCTTCCACCTCCGATGCCGACGGGAGGGCGTCGATGCCCTTCGGGGCCGACGGTATGACATTCTCCGCCCTCAACGGCAAATCACCCTTCTTATTGACGATAAATTAACGCACTTGAAATTCATTAAGAAACAGTAAAAAACCGTTTCATGCTTCACACCCTCCCGGATTCATCCAGCCCAGCCGTCTCTGCAGCCTCGGATGCTTTCGCACCAAGCGCGCTTCAAATTCTGGGATACTCCGGGGTGTTTGATGCAACATATTATCTGAAGAACAATCCAGACCTCCAGAACCTCGGAACAGCAGCTCTTCGGCATTATCACCAGCATGGCTGGAAAGAGGGTCGCAAACCCAATCCGTTTTTTGATCCTCATTGGTATGTCGCGCAAAATCGGGACGTTCTAGGAGATCCACTTTTACATTACGTCACAAAAGGCGAGAAAGAAGGCCGCCGACCAATCGGCTGGTTTGATCCTGGCTGGTACACTCAAACTTACCCCATTCCGCAAGGGATGCTGGCGCTGGCTCATTACCTGCTCAACCGCCATACGCAGAAATTAAAGCCTATTGCTGAGTTTGATCCGGCTTTTTATTTAAAAACCTATCCGGATGTAGCCGCCGCCGGCCTCGACCCGCTGGAACATTACATGATCCAGGGCTTCCGTGAGGCCAGGCAGCCATTTGAAGGCTTTGACCCGGTTTACTACCGGAAGAATTATCTTCGGCATGCTCCGGACAGTAATCCGCTTCTCCACTATCTGGAGAACAAGAACCGTTCGGGAATTCATTCTTCATGCCCGCCGAATGAAGTCACAGTCTTTCGGGAGGTTCGGCGGCGTAGCGCGCCAGGCCCCTCCTTTGAGGATTTCAACCCACTTCCCCAGAGCGCGATCAGACGCGCCCGTGTCCTTGCGTATTACTTGCCCCAATATCATGCCACAGCAGAAAACGATAAATGGTGGGGCAAGGGATTTACAGAGTGGACCAATACGTCGCGCGCACTCCCCCGCTTTGCAGATCATTATCAGCCCCGGATTCCACGTGACCTGGGTCATTACACTCTGAATTCTCCAGATCTTCTGGACCGTCAGGCCCGAATGGCCAAGGCCGCTGGTATTGAAGGGTTTGTCTTCTATTTTTACTGGTTCAATCGAAAACGTCTCCTTGACGGGCCGTTGGAGATGCTTCTGGCCAACCCTCAGATTGACCTCCCATTTTGCCTGATGTGGGCCAATGAGAACTGGAGCCGCCGGTGGGACGGATCAGAAGATGATATTCTGATTGCCCAGCATTACAGAGACGAGGATGACAACGCTCTCGTAGACTGTTTCGCCAGACATATGTGTGATCCACGATACATCAGGATCGGGGATCGCCCCCTCCTGATGGTGTATCGCCCGGGAACCATTCCCAATGCACGGCAGGCCTTTGCGCGCTGGCGTGAACTCTTTCGGGAAAGACATGGTCTCAATCCCATATTTATTATGGGACAGGCTTTTGGAGATGAAGACCCTCATTCCTTCGGTGTTGAAGGAGCCATTGAATTCCCTCCGCACAAAGTCGTTTCTGACTGCCGCCTCATCAATGAAAACGTTCAAATTCTTGACGAGGACTTCAGAGGGCAGATCTATGATTACGCTGACATTGTAGAAAATGCGCTTCGACAGCCAAATCCGTCTTTTCCCCTTATCCGCACAGCGACCCCTTCATGGGATAATGACGCACGACGTCAGGGCAACGGTCTCGTCATGCACGGCTCAACTCCTGAGCTTTATGAGAAATGGCTCAATGGCCTCGTCAATTCAGCGCAGAAACACCGTTTTTTCGGGGAATCTATTGTCTGCGTTAACGCGTGGAATGAATGGGCAGAAGGTGCCTATCTGGAGCCTGACGTTCATTTCGGGAGCGCCTATCTGAATGCAACATCAAGAGCCTGCACAGGCTTTAAAAGCTCCTCAAATAAGGTGCGCCTGCTGCTGATTGGCCACGATGCCTTCCCGGCTGGAGCCCAAAAACTCCTTCTGGAGACAGGCCGTACATTCCGGCGATCTTTCGGTGTTGATATCCGCTTCGTGCTTCTCGAAGGCGGCGCAATGATGGAAGACTACAGGGCTGTTGCTCCTGTTGAAATTCTGTCTCCCACCTCCAGCGACGTTATGGCGCGCCTCAACACGTTGCGGGCAGAAGGTTTTGAATGTGCTATATTGAACAGCGCGGCATCATCAGCCATTGCGCCTGCACTGCATAACAATGCAATCACCTACACATTCCTCGTTCATGAGTTGCCCCACCTCCTGCAAAGCCGAGATCTACGGAAAACCATGCGGGACGCATGCGAGGCGGCACAATCAATTGTCGTCCCCGCACACTCCTGTGCAGCGCGCCTAGGATTGGAGAAACACCCTCACATAACGATCCTGCCGCAGGGTCTGTATGATCAGACAACCTTCAACCGGCCTTCCCGGGAAGCGCTTAGATCGCAGTTGGGCCTTAACGCTCAGGATCTGCTTGTCATTGGCGTTGGCTACGCGGATATGCGGAAAGGCTTCGACCTGTTTCTCCAGCTCTGGCGGAAACTCGCCGGGCAAGCACACTGTGTATGGGTCGGCGCGATTGATCCGGTTCTTCAGGATGGTTTGAGCACCGAAATCGATCATGCCCGGGCAAGCGGCACCTTCCATATGCCAGGTCGTGTTCATAACGTTGCGGACTGGCTGTCTGCTTCGGACGTCTTTACTTTGACCTCGCGCGAAGACCCCTACCCTTCCGTCGTCCTGGAAGCTCTGGCATCAGGCCTGCCCTGTACGTCTTTTGCAGACAACGGTGGCATTCCAGAGCTTCTTAAAAGCCTGCAAGACGACCCGACAACATGCAATACAATTGTGCCATTCGCCGATGTCAGAGCCATGAGTTTGGCAGCGCTGGAACTTGCCCAATGGTCAAAAGGCCGCACTCAAACCAGCCGACAGGACGCGGCACGCAAACTCGGGAAGTCCTTTCTTTTTCGCCCTTACGCTGAGCAACTTCTGCGACTGGCTGCGCCAAAAGTCCCATCAGTGTCTGTCGTAGTCCCCTCTTACAATTACGCTCGTTATCTGGAGGCCAGGCTTGTCTCCATTTTTACGCAGACATTTCCAGTCCTGGAAATTATCGTTCTCGATGATGCATCGACAGATAAGAGCGTCGAGATCGCGGTGGATACTGCTGCCGAGTGGGGACGTGACGTTCGCATCATCAAAGGCAGACGCCCTTCCGGATCGGTCTTCGCTCAATGGCAGAAAGCACTCAAACAGGCACAAGGCGAATGGGTATGGATCGCGGAAGCAGATGATCTCTGTGACCCTCACTTTTTGGAAAAACTTGTTCACGCTGCGCATCAGCGCCCGAACACGGTCATGGCATTTTGTGATAGCCGCTCAATAGATGAGAACGGCGCACCGCTTTCCGCATCATATCAACCATATTGCATGGAAGCAGCCGGAAACCTTCTTGAACACGATGGGCAATTCAGCGGACAAGATTTTCTCCAAACATGCCTGGCTGAGCGTAATCTGGTTCTCAATGTCAGCAGCGCTATTTTTCAAAAAACAGCGATGCAAGCGGCTCTAAAAAAATGCAAGAAAGACTTGGCAGTTTTGAACGTCGCCGGAGACTGGCGCGTTTATCTTGAGCTTTTAGATAATAAGGACGTGAGTGTTGTTTATGTCAGCGATGCCATGAACATCCATAGACGACATCAATCGTCTTCGACCCATACGCTCAATCAAAATACTCATCTCGAAGAAATAAAATTCATGCATGAGCTTGTTTCAAGAAGATTACATTTTTCTGACGAGCAGGCTGAAAGGCAAAAGCTTTATCATCAAAAAATTCGTCAGCAATTCGGTTTGTAATTTTATAGGATGGAATTCCAAGACAGGCCTTCACCCGTTACCGGAACAAACAATTATTCCATACAAAGACGGATGTCACGGGCGTATCTGATGTCTTGGATCAGAGAACCATCGCATGAGTTTTGCGAAATGAGAGAGTTACATTGGCGCTGACGAACGCCTGAAACCGCCAGAACTTGGGTGCTTTCCTGGATGAAATGAATAATCTCTATTCCAGTAATGAGAGACTGACGCAGATCCATATCTACGTCCAAGACGTAAATAGAGATCTATTTTCTACTTATTACTTCGCAGTTATTATTCGTTGCGCACTCAAACAGGTAAAAGTGTTTGACGGGTGGCAGCCTGCTTGACGCCCAAGCATTTCATACCCCCCTATGACACATCATATTGTGAGGTTAGCCATGGCACAGTTCTCGATCGGCGATCATGTTTCGGACCTCAAAGGCGCCCATGACGGCAAACTTGTCGATATTGAAGGTTCCACTGGTTATGTGATGCAAAGCAATGGCGTAGAAGTCGAATTTCCGCTGTCCCAACTCAAGCCTTACGAACCTCCAAAAGTCTCTGAAATTCGGACCCTGTCTGGCCCTTTGCGAGACAGACTTCTAACTCCCGCCCAAAGGACGCTACTGGCTTCCGTTCCGCCTTCCCTCATCAATGCGATCGCTAAAAGTTATGATGCGGGCAGTGATGGTGAAAGCTTGCGTCCGCCTTTCGCAACACTACCAGAGTCAAAAAGATTGGAAGCCATTCGTATTTATCTCCCTACGCTCCCGCAGCGTCTTTTAGCGTCTCATATGAATCTGGTGGTGGCGATGCGAGATATCGCAAAATCATGAATTATTGGAGCGGTTAATAGGTGGGAGTACTTGTAAGAACCGCAGGAGATGTGACGCGCGCATAGAGATAAAAGAACCGATTGAACGCGTTGACCCCGCTTAGCATCATCCGTAAAACTCCGCGTTCTGAAACAGCGAAGCCCAACCAGGCGCAGCATTATTGAGCGCCGGAGGCGCCGCGTGTCCATGTCTATGACTTTCGCCGATCTTTCCTTGGCGCCGACTCTCCTAAGCGCTCTGGCTGAAGAAGGATATGTCACACCTACCCCCATCCAGGCACAGTCAATTCCTATGCTGCTGGCAGGCCGCGATCTCTTGGGTATGGCGCAAACTGGCACAGGCAAGACAGCATCTTTTGCGCTCCCGCTACTCCACCGTTTGGCAGCCAACTCTCGTACAGCACCAAAAGGTGGCGCACGCATCCTCGTACTCGCACCAACACGTGAGCTTGTTTCCCAGATTGCAGATGGTTTTGAGAAGTTCGGGCGCAATCTGAACCTTCGCGTAACAACGATTTTCGGCGGTGTCAGCCAATTTCATCAGGTCAATGCACTTGAAAATGGCGTGGACATTATTGTCGCCGCTCCAGGACGGCTTCTGGATCTTATTGAGCAGGGCTTATGCGATCTCTCGCAACTTGAAGCGCTTGTACTTGATGAGGCCGATCAGATGCTGGATATGGGCTTTGCAAAACCAATCGAGCGTATTGTCGCAACGCTGCCGAAAGATCGGCATACCGTTCTGTTTTCAGCGACAATGCCGAAATCTATCACAGCGCTGGTCGAGAGCCTTCTGCGCGATCCAGTAAAAGTCGAAATTGCGCCTCCATCGACCACCGTGGACCGAATTGAGCAGTCGGTGATGTTTATGGATGCCGCCCACAAAAAAGCAGCTCTTCTCGCACAACTCGAGACACAGGATGTTGGTCAGGCTGTTGTCTTCACACTTCAGAAGAACATCGCCAATGAGGTCTGTGCCTTTTTAACCGAGGCAGGAATTACTGCTGAAGCTTTGCATGGCAACAAATCTCAAGGGCAGCGAGAGCGTGCACTCAATGCGTTCCGCGAGGGAGCTGTACAAGTACTTGTCGCAACAGATATTGCTGCCCGAGGCATCGACGTCGACACAGTCACACATGTTTTCAACCATGATCTCCCAAGCCTACCCGAGAGTTACGTCCATCGCATTGGTCGTACCGGCCGCGCTGGGCGCAGTGGTTTCGCCATTACCCTTTGTGATGCCGAACAACGTGCGTGGCTGCATGGTGTGGAACAAGAGATCGGTCGCACATTAATGGTTCACACCGATCATCCTTGGCATTCAGAAACCGCACGTCACTCAACCATGAGAGCACCTGTGCTAGGCGGCGGCCCAGTCAAACAGGTCAAGCCGCAGGTCAAGCGTGAGCGCAAGGTCTGGACCGAAGAAGAAAAGCTTGCCGCACGTGAAGCAGCCAAAAGAGCTTAAAGAACCACCTGCTTATAGCTTTATCTGCCCATGGAAGGCTTAGCGGATAAGCCAGCATCAATTAAACACTTGATGCTGGTAGCCCGGGTGTATGACGCCAGCTAATTCCAGAATTCACATACTCTTACCAAACGCGAAATTACTGTAGGAAGCCTTTCCGTCTGTTTCCTTAGTAGTTTCTACCTAGACTTCCCATAACACGAAAACCCCCGCTGTCTCGGTGAGAGAGCGGGGGTTTTAGAACTGTATTGGTGTGGTTGCGGGGGCAGGATTTGAACCTGCGGCCTTCAGGTTATGAGCCTGACGAGCTACCGGGCTGCTCCACCCCGCGGTGGTGTATGTGATGTTGGTGTGTGGGAGTTTTTATGAGTGGGCTAGGGGACCTGGCGGCGACCGACTKTTCCGCACCTTGAGGGGCAGTATCATAGGCGCGGAGGGATTGCACGGCCGAGTTCGGGAAGGGAGCGGGTGTAGGGC